>NZ_JBBOXF010000001.1:0-353750 GCF_038007465.1 Sporosarcina sp. FSL K6-1508
TGCTACCGGCGCAACTGGAGCAACTGGAGCTGACGGACTTATTGGACCAACCGGACCGACGGGTGCTACTGGCGCTACGGGACCTACCGGAGCTGATGGACTTATTGGACCAACTGGAGCTACTGGGCCTACGGGCGCTACGGGACTTATTGGACCGACAGGCGCTACAGGTGCTGGTGCCTTTATCCCTTTTGCATCGGGTACTCCAGCAGTCTTGACTACTGTCCTAGGTGGATTAGTTGGTACTACAAGTCTTATAGGATTTGGTGGGTCAGAACCAGGTGTCTCTCTAGTGGGTAATGATATCAGTACTGCGCTTCTCCCACTTGAATACTCTTTTACTGTACCTCAAGCTGGTACGATTACAGCAATGTCAGCCACATTCAAGAACACTGTGGCATTGACACTTATTGGTTCAACTATAACAATTACCGCACAAGTATTTCGCGCACCAGCAGGCAGTAATACCTTTAGCCCAACAACTGCTGTTTTAAATCTAGCTCCACCATTATCGGGTGTAATCGCTATTGGTAGCCTAAGTTTTGCTTCATCTAGCACAATCTCAGTTCCTGTAGCACAAGGTGACCGCTTATTAATGGTGTTCTCTGCAACTGCTGGAGGTCTTTCACTTATAAACACCGTAACAGGTGGAGCAAGTGCTGGACTAACAATCAGTTTATAAGATCAGATACAAAAAAGTGCAGTTCAAAAGAGATCTCAAAAACTGCCAAAAGGCAAAAGTCACCCCTTTCATTTATTAACAAATGAAAGGGGCTTTTCAATTCGAATATTCAGCAATAGAGATCCTAACCATGAGTCATGTTGTTTAATTTGTGCAACATCCATATTAGAAATTCAGCACCGAGTCATTACATTTCTCAATACACTTCCCCAACTTCCCCACGTCGAAATTTCCGCCTGAGACGATTACACCGACTCGCGTAGATGAAGTCGGCAGTTTCTTATTCAGAACAGCAGCAATCGCTGCACCCGCTGCTCCTTCAACCAGCATCTTCTCTCGTTCTAGCATGAATAAAATAGCCGATGAAATTTCCTGTTCTGACACTGTAATCATATCATCTACATAATTATGAATGATATCCATGGTTACTTTTCCCGGTTCTCTGACGCAAATCCCTTCTGCAATCGTCGGTAAAAAGTGGGTCGGATTATTTTTCCTGCCATGATAAGCTGAAACGATGGCCGGCGCATTTGCAGCTTGGACACCGATGACTTTGACAGTGGGACGAATGGTCTTCACAGCTAATGCAGTCCCAGCAAGGAGACCACCTCCGCCTGCTGGCACGATAATTGTGTCTAAGTCTGGTTGCTGTTGCAACATTTCCATCGCAACAGTTGCTTGGCCTTCGATAATTGTTATATCGTCGAATGGGTGGATAAATGTTGCACCTGTTGCTAGTTGCTCAGTTCGAGCAGCTTTATAAGCTTCATCAAAACTCTTGCCAACAAGTTTGACAGTCGCTCCGTATTTCCGGGTTGCATCCACTTTTGCAGCCGGAGTCGTTTCGGGCATGAATATCGTGACCCGAGCACCCGCTTTTCGTCCAGCTAACGCAACACCTTGTGCATGATTTCCTGCTGAGGCCGCTAGCAACCCTTTTGCACATTCTGCTGTAGTCAATTGGGAGATTTTATTAAAAGCTCCCCGAACTTTAAAAGAGCCCGTTTTCTGCAAGTTTTCGAGTTTCAGATACACTTCAGATTGTGTCCATTCATTCAGCGTCTCCGATTGTTTGCAAGGCGTTCTATGAACGATTTCGGTTAAGCGTTCAAATGCTTCGAATAAGCGCGCAGTTTCATACAAATTCCCAATTACACCATCTCCTCTTTTAGTCAACGTTTACACTAGCTGATGTTGCTTTTCATAGTTGGTGATCTGTGATTCATATTGAAAAGTTAAGGATATTTCATCCCAACCATTCAACAACATTTCTTTATAGTACGGGTCGATGTCAAAGGAATAGGTTTTACTGTCTTGCCCCGTTACCGTCTGTTCGACCAAGTTTACTTTCACTGCGTATTGGCGTTGCTGCCCATTCGCCAATAGCTCTTCTACTTCATCCATTTTCAACTTAATAGGAAGCAAGCCGTTTTTCATACAGTTATTATAGAAGATATCCGCAAAGCTTGGCGCAATGACGACGTTGAATCCATAGTCCAAAATCGACCATGGCGCATGTTCACGCGAGGAGCCGCAACCGAAGTTTTCTTGAGCGACGAGGATTTTAGACCCTTTGTATTGTTCATCATTTAAGACAAAATCTTCAACTTCTGTTCCGTCTGCATGGTGTCGCCAATGATAAAACAAATATTTCCCGAATCCTGTACGCTCAATTCGTTTCAAGAATTCTTTGGATATAATTTGGTCAGTATCAATATTTTTACGATCAAGCGGCGTTATAACGCTGACTACTTCATTAATTGGTTCCATTTAATCACCCTCTCCTTCGTTATACATGCACCGCTTGTAACTCACGTACGTCTACGAAATGACCGGCAATTGCAGAAGCTGCCGCCATGGCGGGACTTACAAGATGTGTACGCGCCCCTGCTCCTTGACGTCCTTCGAAATTCCGGTTCGATGTAGACGCGCAGCGTTCTCCGGCCGGCACAACATCATCATTCATCGCGAGACACATACTACAGCCTGATTCCCGCCACTCGAATCCGGCTTCAAGAAATATTGAATCTAGCCCTTCATCCTCCGCCTGTTTTTTAACAGTTCGTGAACCAGGGACAACAATTGCCGTAACAGAAGGATGGACTTTTTTCCCCGCAATTACTTTTGCTGCTGAACGTAAATCACTCATTCTTGCGTTCGTACATGAACCGATGAAGACATGCTGGATATCAATAGACGTCAGCGGTACCCCTTCTTCAAGCCCCATATAAGACAGCGCCTGTTTCAAAGCGTCTTTGTCCGACTCCATTTCAAACTCTTTTGCATAGGGGACGTTCCCAGAAATACCCGAACCCATTGAAGGGTTAGTTCCCCAAGTTACAAATGGTTCGATTTCCTCTGCATTCATTTCAAGAACCGTATCATAGACTGCACCTTCGTCTGTTGCAAGGGACAGCCAATGTGCCGCCGCTTCTTCGAATGCTTCCCCTTCTGGAACGTATTTGCGACCTTTCAAGTAAGCAACAGTCGTTTCATCCGGGCTGATTAAACCGGCTTTTGCGCCTGCTTCGATGGACATATTGCAAACAGTCATCCGTTCTTCCATCGTTAAATTGCGGATTGCTTCACCGGTAAATTCAACAATATGACCGGTGCCCATATCAATGCCGAACTTAGCAATGATGGCTAAAATGACGTCTTTCGCAGTTACACCAAATCCTAGGCTCCCATTAATACGGATTTCCATCGTTTTCGGCTTGGATTGCCACAACGTTTGTGTCGAAAGAACATGCTCCACTTCACTCGTACCAATACCGAACGCAATCGCACCGAACGCACCATGCGTGGATGTATGGCTGTCACCACAAACGATTGTCTTGCCAGGTTGCGTCAGTCCAAGTTCCGGACCGATAATATGAACAATCCCTTGATCGGGATGATCCATATTTGCAAGCGGGATACCGAATTCATCGCAATTCGTTTGCAATGTGTTGATTTGTTTCCGTGCAATCGGATCTTTAATCGCATCTCGGTTCCGTGTCGGGACATTATGATCCATCGTCGCAAAGCAGAGGTCGGGTCTGCGCACAGTGCGGTTCGCAAGTCGTAGCCCTTCAAATGCCTGTGGAGAAGTGACTTCATGCAATAAATGAAGATCAATATAGAGTAAATCAGGCTTCCCTTGTTCTTCGTAGACGATATGCTGATTCCATATTTTTTCAATGATATTCTTTGCCATATGCCAGCCCTTCCTCTCTCTTTTCAATTGCATCCAGTTTAAGTAAGGAAGTTAGTCTAAGAACGTCGCTTCCTTACAAAATAGAAGTGCGAGACTCCTGCTGAAACAAGTTAAACGTATGAAAACATAATGCTATTCGAGACGAATTGTGTATCAAGTTCGTCAATCACTTTATCTGTCCATTCTTTTGTTGATAAAACCCGTTGACCTGACTCTACAAGATCAGCAGTGAAGAAACCGTCTTCGAATACCGTATTGACAGCTTCTTCGATTGCGGATGCTTCCGTTTCCATTTTGAATGAATACCTCAACATCATCGCTGCCGAAAGAATTGCCGCCGCAGGATTCGCCAACCCGAGTCCTGCAATTTCGGGTGCGGAACCGTGGACGGGCTCATAAAGGCCAAAACCGTCCGAGCGGATACTTGCTGAGGGAAGTACGCCTAGTGATCCTGTAATGACCGATGCTTCATCACTAAGAATGTCGCCAAACATATTTTCCGTTACAACAACATCAAAAGCTGCCGGGTTCGTAATCAGTTTCATAGCAGTAGAATCGACTAACATATGCTCCACTTCAACATCGGGATATGCTTTCTTTTTCTCTTCAACGACTTCACGCCATAATTTACTCGATTCAAGTACATTTGCTTTATCAACAGAAGCCACTTTGCCTCTGCGCAACCGCGCAATTTCAAAAGCTTTTTCTACGATACGGCCAATCTCTTCTCTTGTGTAAACCAGTGTATCCACTGCAGCATCTGCCGTACGCCGACTCGGTTCTCCGAAGTACAAACCGCCTGTCAGTTCCCGCACAATCATCATATCTACATCTTTCGCCACTTCTTCTTTTAGAGGAGATGCATGGAGTAAGGATGGCACAGCTTTCACAGGCCGAAGATTGGCAAACAGATCAAAATGTTTCCGAATCGCAAGCAGACCTTTTTCCGGTCGCATTGCTGAAGGATTCTGATCCCATTTCGGTCCGCCGACTGCTCCGAGAAGTACTGCATCACTTGCTTCACAAAGTGCTATTGTTTCATGGGGAAGCGGATTTTGTTGCTTGTCGATCGCTTCGCCGCCGATAACTCCATATTCTACGTGGAACGTATGATTAAACCGTCTTGCAATCACTTCAAGTACCTTTACGGCTGCCTCCGTTACTTCTGGACCGATTCCATCACCTGGTAATACTGCTACTCTCTTTTCCATAGAACTTCTCCTCCTTATCATTATTGAAACTGTCTATTCTGTAAATTCATCCGACAACCACTTTAGATTTTGATTGCTCTTTAATCAACTGTCTGTTAATCGCATTTAGATAGGCTTTTGCAGATGCTTCTAAAACATCTTGAGCTACATCTCGCCCAATAGATACTTGACCATTGATACTTAAATTGACAACAGCTTCACCGAGGGCATCGCGTCCTTTGCCAATCGATGTCACGCGGTAATCGAGGATATGGACTTCCCCTTTAACGAGCAGTTCCAGCGTATTGAAAATCGCTTCCACCGAGCCTGAACCTGTTGCTGCTACAGTCGTCGTTTCACCATTCGGTTCAACAGCTGTAACTGTTGCAGTTGGAGTATTCGTCGTCCCATATTGAACTTGAACATTCGTTAATTCATAAACAGGTACGTCTTTATATTGAATTTGCTGATCAGTGAATAAGACAAAGAGATCATCTTCTGTAATTTCCTTTTTACGATCCGCAAGCTTCTTAAATTCTGCAAAAGCTTCATTCAATTTATCGTCACTGAGGTCAAAGCCCATTGTAATGGCACGGTCTTTGAATGCATGCCTGCCTGAGTGTTTACCAAGCGCAAGCGGTTCTGTTTTATCTCCAATTAATTCTGGAGTTATGATTTCATATGTTCCGCGATTTTTAAGGTAACCGTCCTGGTGTATACCGGACTCATGGGCAAATGCATTTTTACCGACAATCGCTTTATTGGGCTGGATGACTACGCCTGTTAATTGGCTGACAAGCTGGCTCGTGCGTTTTATTTCTTTCAAATTAATGCCCGTTTCAAAACCGTAAAAGTCTTTCCGGATATGTAATGCAACTGCAATTTCTTCAAGCGCTGCATTTCCTGCCCGCTCTCCGATCCCATTGATTGTACCTTCAACTTGGTCTGCACCATTTTCAATCGCTGCGATTGAATTGGCAACGGCAAATCCTAAGTCATCATGACAATGTGCAGAAAGCTTTACTTTATCGATACCTGTTACATTCTCTTTCAAGAACTTAAACAATGCACCGTATTCTTGAGGCGTTGCATAACCGACCGTGTCCGGAATATTGATGACAGTTGCGCCTGCAGCAATCACTTGATTGATGATACGGACTAGAAATTCTCTATCAGAGCGGAATGCGTCTTCCGCAGACCATTGAACAAGCGGGAAGAATTTCCGTGCATATTTCACTGCTTCTACTGCAATATCGACGACCTGGTCCGGTGTTTTCTGAAGTTTATATTCCATATGGATAGGTGAAGTTGCCAAAAATACATGGAGATGGGGTTGTTCAGCACCGCGAAGTGCTTCCCAAGATGTTTCGATATCGCTTTTCATTGCGCGGGCGAGACCAGTCACCGTTGAGTTTTTCACTATGTTTGCGATCCGTTGCACAGCTTCAAAATCACCCGGGGATGAAGCAGGAAATCCTGCTTCGATGATTGTTGCCCCGAATTTTTCAAGCTGCCGTGCAATCTCTAACTTCTCTGCTGTGTTTAAATTAATGCCGGCAGACTGTTCACCGTCCCTAAGAGTCGTGTCGAATATGTCAATTTGTCGCACTACCCACCACTTCTTCCTCTTTGGATTTTGCACCTTCATTTACGAACGGCATCATTGCACGAAGTTTTTTACCGACTACTTCAAGTTCATGCTCAGCTTCCGATTTTTCGTATGCATTAAAGTTCGGACGACCGTTTTCGTTTTCCGCAATCCATTCTCTAGCAAATTTACCGGATTGGATATCAGTCAAGACATCTTTCATGCGTGCTTTTGTATCTGCATCAACAATACGCGGGCCTGAAACGAAGTCACCCCACTCAGCTGTATCCGAGATTGAGTAGCGCATGCCTGCCATACCACCTTCATACATCAAATCGACGATGAGTTTTGTTTCGTGCAATGTTTCGAAATAAGCGAGTTCCGGCTGGTATCCTGCTTCTACTAGTGTTTCAAAGCCGGCTTTGACAAGTGAAGTCAATCCGCCACAGAGTACCGCTTGTTCGCCGAATAGATCTGTTTCAGTTTCTTCTTTGAACGTCGTTTCAAGTACGCCGCCTCGTGCAGATCCGATTGCTTTCGCATAAGCAAGTGCAACGTCTTTCGTTTGACCGGAAACATCTTGGTAAACTGCGAACAATGCTGGCACTCCAGCGCCTGCTTCGAATGTTCTGCGAACAAGATGGCCGGGTCCTTTAGGAGCAACGAGGAATACGTCGACATCCGCAGGCGGAACAATTTGACCAAAGTGAACATTGAATCCGTGTGCGAAAACAAGTGATTTACCTGCTTTTAGCGCTGGTTCGATGTCTTCGTCATACACTTGTTTCTGTCTTTCATCCGGCAACAGGATCATGATGACATCCGCTTGTTCAGCTGCTTGGCGAACAGTAGTTACCTCTAGTCCGTCTTGTTTTGCCTGGTCAAATGACTTACCTTCACGTACACCAACTACTACATCGAATCCAGAATCATTTAAGTTTTGTGCATGTGCATGACCTTGTGATCCGTATCCGATGATTGCAACTTTCTTATTTTGTAGAAGTCCTTCGTTGATATCCTGGTTATAATACATTTTAGCCATAATTGTTTTCCTCCTAGTAGTGGTTTTTTTGATAAAGATGTCTAGACTCGGTCGCTTCTGTACAGGCGCTTGCGCTATTCTTACTTTAAAATAGATAGCTGTGGTGATTGGATTTTCTGTGTTTCACGAACAAATGCCGTAGCACCCGTTCTGGTCAATTCCTTGATACCATAAGGCTTAAGCAAGTCGATGAATGCTTCAATCTTTTCTGGATTTCCAGTCACTTGATACGTGACGACATTTTTCCCTGTGTCAATGACTGTCGCCCGGAATGGTTCGATGATGCTGTTCATTTCACTTCTGACATGGGGAGGTGAAATGACTTTCACTAGCGCAAGTTCGCGCATGACAATCGCCTTATCCGTAATGTCATTGACTTTTAGGACGTCGATTTGTTTTTGCAGCTGTTTAACCAGCTGTTCAATTTTCTGTTCATCTTCCACATTGACAATGAACGTCATTTTCGACCTGCCTGGTATTTCGGAGTGACCGACTGTAATGCTTTCAATATTGAACTGCCTTTTCATCAGCAGACCGGTCACCCGGTTAAGCACGCCGCTTTGGTTGATAACAGTTACAGTAATGACTCGCTTCATCGTTTACTCACCCCAATCATTTCATGTAATCCTTTACCTGGTGCAACCATCGGATAGACGTTTTCCAACTGCTTTACGCGGCAGTCGATGAGGACGGGTTCATCAGACAATAGGGCCTCTTCGAACACTGCCTCCGCTTCATCCAGCGTATCGATACGATAGCCTTTAATGTCATATGCCTCTGCTAATTTCACAAAGTTCGGCTGAACAGGGATTAATGATTGTGAGTAGCGTTTTTCGTAAAACGTTTCTTGCCACTGGCGCACCATTCCGAGACAGCCATTGTTGAGAATAATGATTTTGACTGGGAGGCGCATTTCTTGTAATAGCGACAACTCCTGAGCCGTCATTTGGAATCCAGCGTCTCCGACAATTGCGATAACACGCGCTTCGGGTTTAGCAATTTGCGCACCGATTGCTGCCGGAAATCCAAAGCCCATCGTGCCTAGCCCCCCTGACGTCACCCAATGATCCGGATTATTCAGTGAATAGTATTGAGCCGTCCACATCTGATGCTGCCCTACGTCTGTCGTAACGATTGCATCACCTTTTGTTATGCGGTGGATAATTTCAAGTGCTTGCTGGGGAAGAATTGTTCCTTCCTCATCATTGTCGTACCACAATGGAAACTTCTTAGCCGACTCTTTCAAGTATGTCAGCCAAACTTCTGTTTCTGGCGACTTAAATTGTTGATTCAGCAAAGCCTGCAATGCTTCTTTAGCATCTGCTACAATTGGTATTTCTGTTGGAACATTTTTCCCGATTTCGGCAGGATCGATATCGATATGGATGACTTTCGCATTTGGAGCGAACGTTGCTAGATTGCCTGTCAGTCGATCATCGAAACGCGCCCCGATATTGACAAGTACATCACATTGGCTAATCGCCATGTTGGATGTAACCGTTCCATGCATACCGGCCATTCCGAGAAATAACTCGTGATTTCCTTGGATACTGCCCAGACCAAGAAGTGTATTCGTTACAGGAATCCGATGTATTTCCACGAGTTCCTTTAATTCATCCATCGCCTGGGCATGAAGGATACCTGCGCCCGCTAGGATAAGCGGTTTTTTTGCTTGGGCAATGGCTTCTGCCGCTTTTTGTATTTGCAAAAAGTTCGGAGTCGTTGTCGGCTGATAACCTGGCAGATCTACTTCAGCATCCATGTCACTTGTCGGAATGAAGAGCCCAGTTGCAATATTCTTGGGAATATCCACGAGTACCGGTCCCGGACGCCCTGTTGAAGCGATATGAAACGCTTCTTTAATAATTCTCGGAAAGTCACTTACATCGTTCACTTGATAGTTGTGCTTTGTGATCGGCTGTGTGATTCCGATAATATCCGCTTCTTGAAAGGCGTCGGTACCAATGACTGTATTTGCTACTTGGCCGGTAAAGATGACAAGGGGCAGTGAATCCATCATTGCATCGGTAATTCCCGTTACTAAGTTCGTCGCTCCTGGTCCTGATGTTGCAATGACGACACCCGGCTTTCCTGAAACGCGTGCATACCCTTCAGCCGCATGAATCGCGCCTTGTTCGTGACGTGCAAGCACATGGGAAATGGGGTTTTGATACAATGCGTCATAGATCGGTAAAACAGCTCCTCCGGGGTAGCCGAAAATAACATCGACACCCTGGTTCTTTAAAGCTTGAATAAGTACGGCTGACCCATCTTTCGGCTGTTCTGTCTGTCGTGGTTCAAAGACAGTTTCTTGCGCCAATTCTTTCACTGCTTGCTTCGTTTGAACTTCAGCATTCATCTATAAACTCCTCCTTACTTTTATTTTGTGAATAAAACTTTTCAATAAAAAAAACCTTTTCATCCCACGCAAAGAAACTCTTCTTTACATAGGGATGAAAAAGTTTTTCATGGTACCACCCTTGTTCGCAGCAATCTTGCTGCCTCATGAATAGACTAGGTCTATTCTTTTTATAACGAGCGCAGATGTTCCGCGCCCGGGACTGCCTACTAAGGAAACTTTTCAGCAATCCACTCCGGGGTGATGTCGCAATTAGTTGTATTGCCGGCTTTCAGCTATACCAGCTCTCTGTGAATACAGTTTCTAATTACTTTTGCCCCATCATTGATTTGAAGCTATTAGATTTTCATGACGCCGCCTGTACTTGCAGATGTGACAAGCGCTGAATATCTGGCCAGATAGCCTTTTTTAATTTTAGGTTCAAATGGTTTTAAGTGAGCTCTTCGTTTGTCGAGTTCTTCCTCGAAGACTTCAAGTTCAATCGTCCTGTTTGTTAAGTCGATTGCAATGATATCCCCGTTTTCGACTAACGCAATTGGCCCGCCTTCAGCGGCTTCCGGTGAAATATGGCCAATCGAGATGCCACGGGATGCACCCGAAAATCGTCCGTCTGTAATGAGTGCGACTTTCGTTGCCAGCCCGCGTCCTGCAATTGCCGCAGTCGGTGCGAGCATTTCCGGCATTCCAGGTCCGCCTTTTGGACCTTCATAGCGGATAACAACAACATCGCCTTCTTTTACGGTTCCGTTGTCAATGCCTTCTTGCGTGTCTTCCTGAGATTCAAACACAATGGCTTTTCCTCTGAACTCTTTGATTGAAGGATCGACGGCGCCTACTTTGATCACGCCTCCGTCCGGTGCAATATTGCCGAATAGTACGGACAAGCCGCCTACAGGACTGTATGCATTATCATGACGACGAATAACTTCATCGTTGAGAATATGTGAGTCTTTCACATTTTCATAGAGTGATTTTCCGGTAATCGTCATTCGGTCCGGATGCACCGCTCCTTCAATTTCACAAAGCTCTTTAATTATTGCACTGACACCGCCTGCCATATGAACATCGTGCATCGTGTAGTCAGATGATGGACTAATTTTTGATAAATAGGGAATTCGTTTGGCGACTTCGTTAATATCCCGGACATCGTATTCGATTTCTGCTTCATGTGCAATAGCAAGTGTATGAAGGACTGTGTTTGTCGAACCGCCCATTGCCATATCAAGTGCAAATGCATCATCGATTGTTTCTTTCGTTATGATGTCACGCGGCTTCACATCTTCTTTCACCATGCGAACGAGATGTTCCGCGGCTTCTTTAATGAGTCGATGACGTTCATCCGAAGTAGCAACGATTGTTCCGTTACCTGGAACTGTCACTCCCAGCATTTCCATTAACGAGTTCATGGAATTCGCTGTGAACATTCCTGAACAGGATCCGCATGTCGGACATGCACTCTGTTCAATGTCGAGCAACTCTTCAGCTGTCATCGTACCCTGTTTATAGGCCCCGACACCTTCGAACACAGAGACGAGCGATAGGGGCTTGCCATCGGATGACGTACCGCCTTCCATCGGACCGCCCGAAACGAAAACTGATGGGACGTTCGTTCGAACTGCCGCCATTAACATACCTGGCGTAATTTTGTCACAGTTCGGAATGTAGAACACGCCGTCGAACCAGTGAGCATTGATAACCGTTTCTGCCGAGTCTGCGATGAGTTCACGGCTTGGCAGTGAATACCGCATACCGATATGTCCCATCGCAATCCCATCGTCAACGCCAATTGTGTTGAACTCAAACGGAATACCGCCGGCTTCACGAATCGCTTCTTTAACAACCTCTGCGAATTTGTTTAAATGCATATGACCTGGAATAATATCAATATATGAGTTACAGACTCCAATGAAAGGTTTGTGCATATCTTTCATCCTGACGCCAGTTGCGTACAGTAAACTTCTATGGGGTGCACGGTCTACCCCTTTTTTGATCATGTCACTTCTCATTGCAATCTCTCCTCATCAAATCACTTACATGTTGTTCATCTGTTTTTCTTGTTGGTTAGGTTATGTAGTTTGTGAAATGAATCACGAACTGAATTGGATTGATGTCATCATATCTTGGATATCCTCCCGAGTCAACAGTGTTTTTAAAATTATTAGCCAATTATGAATAGTGCATTTTAATGTATCCGCTTACAAGCCTTTCACAACGCGATATATCGCATATAACATAATTTGTTCACTTTTTAATTATTTTTTATGAATTCAATTTCCGGTAGTTTCATTCGAGTTTGGGAGTCTTCCAATCACAGAAAAAAACCACTCCAGAAGTGTTTACTGGAGTGGCTGCTTTGTGGGTGACAGTCACCCAGTCAATTCTCACACAATTTAAATTCCTACTGGAATGATGTACATACCAGTTGCTTTATCGTTTTTTACGACTACGTCAACTCCATAAATCTCTTTTACGGTTTGAACGGTAATGACTTCGCTTGGCGCGCCTGTAGCGACGATTTTACCTGCTTTCATCGCAATAATTGTATCGCTGTAACGGATCGCCTGATTAATGTCGTGTAAAACCATGACAATCGACATTCCATGCGTGCGATTTAAGCCTTTGATCAGTTCCAATAATTCGTATTGGTAATATATATCAAGATAGGTCGTCGGCTCATCCAGTAGAAGAAAGGGTGTTTTTTGAGCTAATGCCATTGCAATCCAGACACGCTGCATTTGACCTCCAGATAATTCGTCAATCGGCACCGATCGCTTATCCGTCAAATTGGTGCATGCAAGCGCCCAGTCAATGGCCTGTTGGTCTTCATCTGTTGCTGAGGTAAAAAGACTCTTATATGGAATCCGTCCGTAACTTGTTAGTTTTTCGACAGTCATATCCGACGGGGCGTTATTTTGCTGGTGGACAACGGCTAACTTCTTCGCTAGTTCTTTCGGCTTGAAATCAGCGAGTGCTTTTCCTTCTAATTGAACTTGTCCACTTTGCGGAAGATTATTATTGGCCATTACGCCAAGAAGTGTCGATTTTCCGCAACCATTCGGTCCGATAATTGTTGTCACTTTTCCACTCTCAATTGTACTGTTGACGCCATGTAACGTATTTACTTTTTTGTCGTAGGAGAAAACAATATCCTTAATGTCCATAAATACGATCACTCTTTCTCAACAAGAATATGAGGAAAGGCCCCCCGATGACTGCCATGATGATAGAAGCAGGGATTTCATTTGGCGCGATAATCGTTCGCCCAACTGTATCTGCTGTTAAAATCAGTAAGGCTCCTGCCAATGCTGAAAACGGGATGAGGACTTTGTGGTCCGTTCCAACCAATGATCGCCCAATATGAGGGATAAGCAAGCCCACAAAAGCAAATAAGCCCGCGACTGCCGTTGCAACTGAAGCAAGCAAGACGGCCACCAAAGAAATCACCAACCGTGCTAGATTTACATTAACCCCAAGATTTTTTGCCGTTTTATCATCCAGTGCTAAGTAATTGCACCATGAATAAACGATAAACGCTAATACTAGACCAATCGTTCCATATAAGACGATCACATCGACATCACTCCACTTTTTCATCGTGAGCGTCGAAGTCATCACTTGACTCATTGATTGTGTAATCGCACTTCCGCTAAATCCAAGCCCTTGACTCAGCCCTGTAAATAAAGCATTCACTGCTATCCCGATTAAAATCATACGAAGCGGATCGAGTCCGGATCTCCACGATAGTGTGTACACAAGGAAAAATGCAAAAGCCCCTCCCAAAAATGCAAAAAGAGGTACAAAAAAGTACAGCGTCGGAAACAACGCTACAACAAGTATGGACATAAACCCTGCACCCGCGGAAACACCAATAATTCCAGGGTCTGCTAATGGATTTCGCATTACTGCTTGCAGCAGTACTCCCGCCACTGACAAAGCTGCTCCTGCAAACATGGCGATTAGAATCCGCGGTAGGCGCAAGTCTTTAATGATAGCAACTTGCTCATTTGTCCCCGTTAAGAGTCCTTGAATCAGTTCAAATGGCGTGACTTTAATGCTCCCCATGAGAGCGGATTGAATGCTGACAACTATGAGTAATAGTATGACGCTGACAAAACTGAGCGTCTTTTTATTTTTCCGCAACATTATTTTCCCTGCCTTTAGTTTGGATACAACATTTTTTGCAGTTCACCTAGCGCTTCGACTGCAGCCAGACTACCTGTTGTTCCAAATAGAAGTTCGTCTAAATCATACACACGGTCGTTTTTAACAGCCTCGAAATGTTTCCAAATATCATTGGATTTAAATTCGTCATCAAACATTTTGACCACTTCCTCAGGCATCCCGTGTGACGCTCTTAAAATAATATCCGGTTTTGCTTGCTGTAGATATTCCGTATTGGAAGACAAAAACTCTACTTTTTCTCCGGTAATGACATTTTTTCCGCCACTCCGTTTTACAAGGTCTCCGATATACGAGTTTTCTGTTGCAACTAGATAACTCCCTGGAATACCAAGTAATATAAGAACGGATGGCTGTTCTTGTCCTTCCGTCAACTTATCAATTTCGGCGACTTTTTCTTCGAATTCATTGATAATGGCTTCTGCCTGTTCTTGACGGTCGTACTTCTCGCCTAATTTCAAGATTTCGCTATGCATCGCATCGATGCTCTCCAAATTGACATAGGTCATATCAATGTCCCGTTCGTCAAACATTTCTTGCAAGTCATATTTTAACGTTGTCACGGACAGTATTTCTGTCGGTTTCAGTGACAGTAGCATTTCCATGTCAGGGCTCATTGGGTTTCCCACTTTTTCCGCGTCCTTATAGCGTTTAGGCAACTCTTTGTAACTGGACGGTACCCCGACTAAATCAATTTCAAGTGCATCCATTATTTCCGTCAATGCGACCGTTGTTGCAACAATTCGATCGCCCGCTGGATCAATTTTTTTTTCATTGGATGAAGTTCCCTCTTGCGATGAACAACCGGCCAACATAACAATAGCTAAAAGCGTATAAAGAAGGTTCCTTACTGTTCGCATTTTCATTCACAACTCCTTGCCGCTTATGTAAGAAAAGCACAATGCGCCCGCGAGACGCGACGGGCATAAGTCAATCCAGCGACGTGGCGCTCTTGGATTGCTTATGACCCGAGCGGCTGGGCGCCTGTAGCTAGATACTGTTCCAGGTTGAAGAACTTATACTTTCTTATCTTTTAAAAAAGGGGTCTCGCTATTCGTTCTCAAGCCCCTACTACTCTATACCTCTTATTTTTCAGTCCGTGAACGTTGTCTCATAGCGAAGATTATAACTCCACCAAGAATAAGTACTGAGAAAATGACGATAAACAATGTAGAATTCGATTTAGTTGTCGAATCTGCTTCGACCTCTTCTTCAATTGCTTCTTTCGTTTCTTCGGATGACTCTTCTGCTGCTTGTTCTTCAGCAGCAATTTCTTCCTCTTTCGTCACAGACTCTTTTTCTTCTTTCGTTTGCTCGGTTGGTTTAGTCGATTCAGAAGCTTTTTCTTCTGTCACAGTATCTGTCTTTTCTTCCGCCGCTTCTTTGGTATCTAGTTTTTTCTCGTCGGTTTTTGTTTCTACTTTCGCAACAGCTTCTTGTTTTTCTGCTGGTTTAGATGTTGCACTCGCCTTTTCCGTTGTTACTGCGGGCTTGGGTGCTGGTTTAGGTGTTGGTTGTGCTGGCTTTGGTGTTGGTTTAGGTGCTGGAGGTGTTGCGGGCTTTTGTGCGACAGGTGCCAAAGGGATGCTGGAACTGTTAAATTTGAAGCGGATATCGTATTTGTTGTCATATGTAAAACCGGGAATACCCGTTACAATGACATGAATTTTGGCATTTACCAATTGCTCAATGTCTTTCACTTCAAATTTCACAACGCGTTTGTCATTTGCCGTATCATTACTAACTACTTGTACATCGGCAAATCCGCCGCCTGCTGATACTTTAAAGTATTGCCACCAAGAACTGTTTTTCAATGTAACAACGGCATATGTTTTGCCATTTTGAACAATTACTTTTGCTGGGCTAACCATATATTCAGCTGTCGTTGATTGCTCATTGCCCGTATCTTTCAACACTGTAAACGGAACCGTATACTCGCCATCGGCATAGTTGGAAGCCGCAGCAGCTTTTTCAGGTGCAAGTGTGGGAAGTATAGTAAATATAGCGAATAATACTGTCATCATAAAAACGGATTTTTTTCTCAAATCATGATCTCCTTTACCAAAAACATTTTAATCAGTACAACGCCGGCTGTCACAATTGGTGCAGTGACGCCGGCATTGATTGATCATATAAAATTATTTTTGAAGTGTTTCGAGTAAGTAATAAACCATTTTAGAAGCGTGTGCGCGTGTTGCATTCGCTTTCGGTTCGAATACTTGTTTTCCTTTTACTTCTTTACCGCCAATGATACCAAGACCCGCTGCTAAGTCGACAGATTTTTTTGCGTATGCAGTGATTTCTTTCGCATCTGTGAAAGCAACATCATTTTTTACGCCTTCTAATACGCTTGCATCTTTGTATTCAATTGCACGGATAATCATTGTAGCCATTTGTTGACGTGTGATTGCTTCATTCGGACGGAATTTACCATCAGTGACACTGATAATACCTGCACGGCTTGCCGCTTCAGCTTCGTAAACGATCCAGTCCATGTTTTTTGTTACGTCAGAGAATGTTCCTTTATAACCTTGTTTCGGAAGTTCAAGTGCACGTGACAATAGGATTGCAAATTGTGCTCTTGTAATTTGATCATTTGGAGCAAACGTTGTTGCCGTTTTGCCTTTAACGATTTGTTTTGATGCAAGTGACTCGATGTAAGGTTTTGCCCATGTTTTGTCGATATCTTTAAATGTTACGGGTACTACTTCAACAGGCGTTTCTTCTTCAACTTCACCAGGTACTTCTTCTGTTACAACTGGTTTAATAGTTGCTTTGTCAAAAGCAAGACGTACAGTATAGTTCCCTGTGTGGTTCGCTGCTGCTACAAATACTGTGAATTTAGCATTGATAATTGTTGATAAATCAGCTACTTCAAATTCAACCACTCTTGTGTTTGCTTCTACATCTGTTTTTACAACAGTTGTATCTACGAATTTACCAGCTTGTTCTACTTGGAAAGCTGTAATTTGTTCATTGTTCGTAAGTGTCATTGTAACAAGGTTTTTACCGTCTTTCACAGAAAGTGCTGCTGGTGTTTCAAGGTATCTAGTCATTGATGAATCTTTATCTTCTTCTTCATGCAATGCTTTGTAATCGATTGTATATGCACCGTCTTTAATTACTTCTGGTGCTGGTGTTACGGGTACTTCGGGAGTTTCCGGTTTTTCAGGAGTTACTTCCGGTACTTCTGGAGTTGTAGGGATTTTGCTAGTATCAAATTTCAAACGGATATCATAGCTGTGGTCATACTCGCCTAGGCCTGGTACACCCGTTACGATAATATGGATTTTAGCATTCAATTCTTTACTAAGATCTTGAACTTCGAATTTAACAAGTCTAGTATCCGCTGCTTTGTCTTCACTGATTACTTCCGCATCTGCGAAGTTTGTTTCTTTAAATGTACCTGGTTGTTTTGTTTGGACTTTTAGTGACTGCCACCATTTACTGCTTAATAGTGTTACGTATGCGAAAGTTTTACCGTCTTCAACAACAATTTTCGCAGGACTTTTCACATATTGTGCAGTTGCTGATTTATCATCATTTTCAACTTGTAATATATCTAGCGGCAATTCAAATTCCTGTTTCGCCGGTGTAGTTACCTCAGCTGCTTCTGTTGGAAGTGCAGGTAACACTGTAAATAAAACGAGCAGTGCTGAAAATAACATCATCATTTGCTTCTTCATTCGTTAATCCCCTTTTAATGGTTTATTTTTTTACTTTCTTCGCGGAGCTGAACTTGCGCACAAAAATAATCGCAATGACAGCTACCAGTGCGAGCAATACATAAATAAGTGCAGTGTTACTTGTTGGCTCATCTGTCTTTTCATTCGTGTCGGCAGATTTTGATTCGGCATCAGGTGTATTAACAACAACCGCCGGAGCGTCTGTCAATTCCATCGTTTCTACATCAAGATTCAAACGGACCGCGTACTTGTGGTCATACGCCGGCTCCATCTCTTCAATGACAACATGTATTTGCATAAGCAACGGTTCTGTAATAGCTTCATTCACTTTAAATGCAATGACACGCTTATCATTTTCAAGATCTTCACTGACCGTTTGCACGTCAGCAAATAATTCTCCATCTGCCGACTTTATAAACTTGACCCACTTAGCATGGTTCACCGTGAATTGTAAATACTGCCCATCCTTATCAATCGTCAGTTTTGCTGGCTTTTCGAAATAATCATTTGCAATCGATACAGAATCATTCTCTGCTTGCAACATTTCGTAATCGACGACATATGTACCATCCGAGAGTTCGGCTGCGTGCGCTTCAGGTGTATGAGAACCAAAAATAACACTGAAAATAATGAGGAATGAAAATGGTATGACTAATCGATGTTTCAAAACACAATACCTCCTCCCTCCACATGGGAAGAATCCAGAGTGAGAACAATTATCATCTATTACTCTTCCTATAATAGCTTATAGATTAGCGTTGTCAAACGACTTGCAAAGGCTTTCACAAACTGTTCACATGTGGGTGACAGTCACCACTTCAATTCTGACACAATTCAAAGAAAACCCCCTTAGTGCCAAAAATCGACATTAAGGGGGGTGCTGGTTTCTAAAGTTTGTTAAGGCGTTGCTGCCTCCACTCTCTTCGCTTGGACTACAAGTCTATATTTGTTAGAGTTCGCAGGATAACACGTGATTAGCGAAAGTAACGCGACACCTTTTTTTCGGTCAAGGACATCCACTTCGTTCGGCTTGACCACTTTCACATCAAAAACTTCGAATTCCATGGATTCTTCTACTGTTTCATAAATGAAGCGAGTACCAACTTCAACTTCATGAAGACGATTAAAGAACGCTCCAAACACATGGGCTTGGTGACCCGCGATCGCATAACTGCCATCTAACTCACCTGGCTCATCCATATCCGCTACGGCGCCCAACGCTTTACTCAGGCTAACAGGATCGGCTCCATACAATACTGGAGATTCTAAATCGATGACAGGAATGGACAATATCCCTTCAATTCCCTGGGATTCTTGTTTTGCCCCAATGGAATGCCCCTGTTCATCAGTTGTTATAGTCCTATCAAAATCGGCTTCCGCCTTGACCGAATCGAAAGCATCTAAAAGATGGTTTTGCTGCTGTTTGCTATTCATATTTCCCGCAATCAACCACACCAGCAAAAAAATGCTCGTCATAATCATGAAATTCCCTAGCCATTTTATTGTTTTTTTCATCTACGCATCCGCTCCTTTGCTCTTGAAATCACTTGGATTAATGAGCAATTCGACGGGTACCAAGACCAGTTACAAGAAGAAGCAAGGCTAGTAAAGATAGGATTATACTATCGAAAAATCCTCCTGTTTTCGGCAATACTTTTCCCATTCCATTACCCGATTGAGGATTTTGATTCATGCTACTTGTTTCCAGTGCAACATCTTCTGACATTGCATATGAACCAGTTGTGGCCCACCCTACCCCATCAATTTCCTCCTCTAATGCTGAACTGGCACTGTTTTCACTGCGTGTTACTCCGATGATGTCATCGCTTACGCCTTCTGCATTGCCACCCTGCATTGAATCACTTGCATTTTCATTCGGTGTAATTCCTTCAGTCACATTGCCGGGCGTTTGCACCTCTATATTTACATTGGGGGACACACCAGTTCTATCCGTGCTTGGTGTTAAGCCAGTTCCACTTTCAGTCATAGGTGGTGCGACTGTCTCTTCATTTGGAGCTGCGACGTCTCCGTCTTCATTTGGCGTCAAGTCAGTTGCATCATCCATAGGAGGAGAGAGTTCAGTATCTTCTTCGGATGAACCAGGCTGCTCCACAGCAGCAACGGGCTGAATTGTTTCATTTGTCAGGATACCGACATTGAGGTTTCCAATTTCATCGTTCCCAACGACTAATGAAACACCGCTATGTTTAGTAGATGTTACTTTTCCATCGGTGTTCACGTCTAGCGCAAGGACATCAACTGAAGTTTCATCCAATAACCCATCATCCAAGTCGGCTTGGATCAAACCGGATGACAAGGATGTATTTTCCTCATCGTTTTTATAGTGACCATCCAAAACACCTGCATGTACTTCTCCGAGCACTGGCAAATCTTCTGCATTCAACTCGACTAATCCACCATCATACGATGAGGTTTCTTCACTAGATTGTTCGTCTGATAGAAGAATATCCACCTCCATTTCGTTTGTGATCGGTGTTGTTAAGTTGACTGATGCGAGTGAACTTTTGTCTTCCGCAGAGTTCTCATCTTGCATACTACTTTGCTCCAAAACGGAGATATCCAAGTCGTCGATTAGACCACCAAGTGAATCGTCATCTACTTTGACTGATGCTAAAGCGGTTGATTGTTGACTACTTTCTTCATTAATAGATTTATCCACAGCAAGGACATCAACTGAAGTTTCATCCAATAACCCCTCTTCCAAGTCGGCTTGGATCAAACCGGATGACACTGATGTACTTTCCTCAGCGTTTTTATAGTGACCATCCAATACCCCTGCATGTACTTCTCCGAGTACTGGCAAATCTTCTGCTTTCAACTCTACTAATCCACCATCATACGATGAGGTTTCTTCACCAGATTGTTCGTCTGATAGAAGAACATCCAACTCTACTTCGTTTGTGACCTGTGTCGATAGGTTGACTGATGCGAGTGAACTTTTGTCTTCCGCAGAGTTCTCATCTCGCATGCCGCTTTGTTCCAAAACGGAGATATCCAGGTCGTCGATTAGACCGCCAAGTGAATCGTCATTGGCTTGGACTGATGCTAAAGCAGTTGATTGGTGACTACTTTCTTCATTAATAGATTTATCCACAACAAGGACATCAACAGAAGTTTCATCCAATAAGCCATCATCCAAGTCGGCTTGGATCAAACCAGAAGAAAAGGATGTACTTGCTTCATCGTTTTTATAGTGACCATCCAAAACGCCTGCATGTACTTCTCTGAGTAAAGGCAAATCTTCTGCATTCAACTCTACTAATCCACCATCATACGATGAGGTTTCTTCACTAGATTGTTCGTCTGATAGAAGAACATCCACCTCTACTTCGTTCGTGACCGGTGTCGTTAAGTTGACTGATGCGAGTGAACTTTTGCTTTCCGCAGAGTTCTCATCTTGCATACTACTTTGCTCCAAAACGGAGATATCCAAGTCGTCGATTAACCCATCTGGATTGGTCAATTCGACTGTCGCAAGGGCTGAATTTTGTTGATTACCCTCTCCTTCTTCGCTAGTATTTGCAGAGATCGGACTTTTTGCTGGAATCTGTGCTTTCAGGTCTCCTAAAATCGGAACATTATCTGCTTGAATATCCACAATTGTTGCTTTATCTTCCTTTTCATTCAGTAGGTTAATATCCAAATTAAACAAGTTATTTTCTCCAGTTTCATCGGCATTCGCAAACGAAGGGGAGAAGCTCAGTGTTAAGCACACCCCTAAAGTGATCCCAGCATACTTCATCCATTTGTTTTTCATTATTATTCCTCTCCTTTTTTATAATGTTTGCTTCGCATTTAAAAAAGGAGTTTGTTGCGGCGGTTGCCCCGGAGGAGCATGTGTCCATTGAATCATCGCATGTTCATCTGACGGCATCCATTGCCCACCATTTGAAATAAGTAATGAAAATACATCAACTACTACCCCAAAACTCAAATCATTGTGTCCACTTATTTGTAATGGTGAAGATGCTATTGAGGACATGGATGAGGTTATGGTAGCTACCGAAAGATCTTTCCATTTTTGTTGAGGTTCGGTTGGTAGAGAAGGCTTTTGATTCTTTTCTTTTTGGATGTTAACAGAGTCACCAACCGTATAATTTGTTAGTTCAGGCGCTACTATTTTCATAGAAAAGGATTTTGAAGTATCTTTTGAAATAGGTAGAGCCCTGAAAGTTTCTACTTCATCAGGAAGTGTACTCGGTCTATCATCAAGGCTTGTCTGTTCATCCACTACAGGTTCCTCCCGTTTAATCAAATCAGCTGCTTCTACCTCCGGGATTACTTGTAGAGCGTTTTTTTGTCCGCGGAAGGATTTGTCACTCTCCACATTCATTGTCCTGCTATCATTTCGCAGTCCTTTACTTACCGTCTCTACAGTATCTGTAACTGCATCTTTTGGAATACTAGCCGGACTTTTTTCTGTTTCATCCGCAACTGGTTTTACCTGATTTGGTTGAATCGCAGAAACCGTCTCCGTAACCGTATTTCCAACTTCCTCAACAACCGGTGTAACAACAGGAACAGTCGGCAACTCAGCTATAACAGAATCCACTGTTTTATTGACCGTCCTCAAGGGTTCAGTCGTTGTCTGCTTACCTACTTCTTTTACTCCTTCAACAACCGGAGAAACAACAGGAATTTCCGGCAATTCATTTACGATTGTATCTGCCGTATTCGTTACTTCAGTTGTCGTATTTCTAATAGTTTCGGTCACTGCATCAGTCGTTTTTTCCACTACAGGTAAGGTGTTATCAACCGTATTCTCCAGTAAACTTCTTGTATTATTAAGTAGTGAAGATTCAGTGTCGTTTTCCGCTGATCTAGGTAAACTCTTCACTGTCTGTTCTGTAAAAACTACTGTGTCCTTAACCGTTTCTTTAACGCTATGCACCGATTCTTCTACTACCATTTCAATAGAATTTGTTGTGCTTTTTAACTCTGTGCCAACATTCTTCAAGGTACCAACCAACAAGCCTTCAGACTTTTCTTTTGGCAATTCTTCACCATGAACAAAAGTCGAGGATGCGAGAAGGAATGAGAAACAAGTCACACAAACTATAAATATTCTCTTCACTCAATTCACCACCCTCCCAGAAATGACTTGGAATTTTTTATATTATTCCTTTATATACAGGTACCCCTCATTAAAGCTATCAAACTATTTAAACAGAAATAATTAATCATTATTTGTAATTAATTCAGATTAATTTCGTAATAAATGAAACCTTTCTTGAATACATTCGTATTTGTAGTATACTTACAAATTAGTAAGTAAGTTTTACCAATATGTTAATGGGGGTTTTTGTTTTATGAAGAAAATTGCTACATGGGCATTGGCGTTCGTATTTGTACTTTCGTTCGCACTACCACAAGCATCAGCAGCCGCACCATCTTCAGCAATGAAGTTTGTAGTGGATGGCGTCGAAGTCACAAGCTACGAACAGCCATTCATGTCACACGATCAAGTTTTAATTCCGGTGGAAGATTTGTTTAAGGAAGCTGGCTATAAAGTTTCCAAAGATAAATCAGGTAAAATCAACGTAACAAACACGCATTTGACAGTTGATTTCAATGCAGCTGCAAGTTCGATTGAAGTGAACGGCAAGAAAGCGGACACTGAATTCCCGCTTACACTGCAAAATGCAGGAAACTATGTTTCTGGCGAATTTTTAGCAACATTAGAAGGTTTTGATGTTGAAGTTTCCGAAGATCAAAAAACGGTTAACGTAACAACAAACCGTGTAGAAGATGTCGCTGCATTCTTAGCAAAAGCTTCTGCTGCAGACTTGAAAAGTGTTTCTACAGCACTAACAATGGACTTGAAAATGGAGTCATCACTTGAAGAAGAAGCAATCAACATGCTTATGGATATCAAGATGAACCAAATCAATGAGCCACTATCATTCTATACAACTACTAAAACATCAGCAGATCTTGCTGGAGAAGTAATTGAAGATGTTTCTTCTATGTACCTTTCAAAAGACGGTTACTTCCAACAAATCGGTGATGTATGGGTCAAGCATGATGATGAACTAACAGAAGGTTTATTCGATCTTTCAACACAAACAGATCTACTTGCACAATTAGAAGAGCTACAAACGAAATTTACTAAAGGCGTTAACATCTTTGAATACGATGATGTATATGTAATGACACAAACAATTTCTAACGAAGAATTCGGTGCTATGATGGAAGAAGTAACATCTTTACTTCTAGGATCAGGCTTAACGGAAACAGTAGTAGTGGAAGATACAGAAGCTACTCCTGTAACTGAAGAAGAGGCTAAAGCTGAAGAAGCTACAGCTACTGAAACGAAAGCTATCGAAGAAGTAGTTGTAGAAGCGACTGAAGAAAAAGCGGTCGTTGAAGAAAAAACTGTTACTGATGAAGAAGTTGTCGTTGAAGAAGAGGCTACTGAGGGAGAAATTACTGAAGAAGTAATTGGTCTTGAGGGTCTAGATTTCAACATCGAGGAATTCTATGTTGTAACTACAATGGATAAAAAGACATTGTTCCCACTTGATACATCTGCAATTGCACATATTACAATGGCGATGGATGAAGATACAATTTCTATTAAATTAAATCTTTCTGGAACATTCAGTGACTTTAACACAGTAAAAGAAATCAAAGTTCCTGCTGACGTTATTAGTAAAGCAATCAGCATGGATGAGTATATCAAAATGTTAGAGCTAGAGATGGAAAAATTAGAGGCTTTAGAGAAGTAATTAGATAGGAAAAGCGGAACGAGCTCTTGTGTGAGCTCGTTCCGCTTTTTTATTAACTCAAATTTGTGAGTGCTTGGCCCCCACAAAATTATGGTAGCTTATTGTGTTACTGAAATATTTGTTGGTACTAAAAGTTTATTTCCAGCAGCATCTACTATATCAAGTGACTTCAAGGCTTCTAGCGACAAACCGCTAGCGATGTTTTCATTCGTAACATTAGCTTCTAATGTTAATACAACTGATGTAACCGCAGCTCCCGCAGAAGTAGTGACTTTATCATTTGTAGCTACAGTTGCACCACCGATTAGAAGTCCAAAATCAGTTGACACATTTGAAGCATTGACAGCTTCTGAGAAAGTAAGAGTAACTTCATTAGTTTTCGTCAATCTTGCAGATGTAACTGTCGGCGCAATGTTTTCATTTAATGATACATCGGATACCTGGAATGTCTCCATAGTTTTGGTTGAACCAAGTGCTTTCACATTTTCAATTGTGATGTTACGAACACCTGTGAAGTTATTGGAACCAGCTTTCAAATTCAATACAGCTACTTGCTTGCCATCTGCCGCAACAGGATTTAATTTGACTGACTCGACAATAGCGCTCGAAATTTGGTAGTTCGCTGGATCTATAGCGGAGGCGCCATCAATCGCTTGATCGAAGGTAACTTCAACTTTGTGGTTATCAGACCCTTGTTGAACTTGTGAGACTCCTACTACCTTTGTATTAGCCGGAGTGCCGTCTTGTCCACGAGTGAATGTTGCATTTACAACATCGACTGGTACCGAAGACACACTCGTAACATTGGTAAGTTTAAGATCTAATGTGTAAGTTGCCCCTTTGAAATCTTTAGTACCTAGGAATACAGCAAGTGGTACACGGATCACTCTCTTATTCGATGTATCCTTATAGTCAATCGCTTTAGGAGTAATATCTCTATTCGCCAAATTAGTTGTTACATAATCTTTTACGTAAGATCCGCCAGTTGCGTCAATTGTCGCGTTATCTAGTTTTACATCCTTATCAAATGTAATTTCCAAATACTCGTTTAGATTTGAAGAGTCCGTTACAACAGCCCTTGACACTACTTTAGGAGCGTCTGCATCTTTAACAAATGCTACGACTTTACTGATGTCTGTTCCCGCTTCCCCACTTAAGTCTGTAAACGCAGAAACTTTTATAGTTTTAGCCCCTGCCAATACTTCGGATACCGTAACGATGTAATTCGCAGCGTCATTCGTGTCTTGTACTACATTTTCAGTAGCTACTGGTGTACCGTCAATAGCGATTGTCGGTTTTCCATTAAGGGCTTCGGAAAACTTGACTGCAAACGTCTTAGCACCTGTTTGGGCAATAGCCGCTACTGTTGGAGCAACACCATCAGCTACACCCTTCGTAAACGTAACAGTTGCTGGGTTTGGAGTAATTAAGTTACCCGCTTGGTCCTGTGCACCTATGAATGTAGCGATAATTTCTTTATTTGCAGTTACAGCATTTGTCATTGTAAATACGACTTCTTCTGCACCAACGGCAATTTTGCCTGAAATGCCAGTAACTGCTGAACCATCAGCGTATTTAAATGTTACGTTATTGAAGGCTTTCATTGGCTCAGAAAATTTAACTTTTACTTGAGTAGCTGAAACTCTTTCTGTTCCTAGAATTGTAGGGGCAGTTTTGTCTGCAGCAATTGTAATCGTTGCTTCGTATTTATCAATATTAGCACCAGTTACTGATTTCAATCCATCAACTACAACATCATAGCGTTTTGAAAGAACATTTTTAGCTGTAATTATTAATGTTTTTCCATCCTTGCTAAGTTCACCTTTAAGTGATCCAGCATTTAATCCATCTAATGAAGTTAAAGAAATCGTATTAGCTTTAAGTGCGTTATCAGCATCTAATACTGATTTAGCATCTACAGCCGTAGAGAACTTAACTTCAACTTGTGTAGCATTCAACGCATTCACTTCAGTAACAAAGCGATCGTCTGCTGCAAATTCAAATGTCATAGCAATCGTTTTATCAACTTTCGCTTCACCTTTAGTAAGTGTTACAACATATTCACCAGCAGTTTTACCTGCAGCTACTTTTGCTACTACGTCTTTTTCAGTTACAAGTGAAGTAACATATGCTTCAACTGCTGCTAGTTTGTTAGCGTCAGTTGCATAGTTTCCGCGAGCAACAGTGACTGCTCCAGCTTTCACTTGTTCAGCTGCTGCATCTACTGCAACTTTATCAACATCTACTACTGGAGCTTTGACTTCAGAGAAGTCTGTGTTGATTGATTTGTGAAGGAATGTAGCGAAATGTCCACGAGTTGTTGTGTTTTTAGGGTTGAAAGCTGGTGCAGCTGGGTTCGTGATATCGAAGTAATCTAGAACGTCGATTGCTGTACGAGCTTCAGCTTTCGCTTTCGTTAGATCTGTAACGTCTTTTTTGAAGTCTTGTTCTTTAACATATTTTACGAGTTCTATGTCTTTAACTGTATCAAATGCGCGAACGATAACAACAGCCATGTTTTCACGAGTGATGTTGTCGCCTGCTAATAGATTACCGTTACTTCCGTTGAATACGCCATTGTCTTTAACGACTGCAGCATATTGCAAGAGTTCATCATTTGATTTTGATGTCAAATCTGAGAAACGCATTTTAGTTTTATAGTCTGTCGGTACTTTATAGCCTTCAGATACAAGCCATTTACCCATCAATTTCACAACGTCAGAACGAGTCAAAGTTTTGTTTGGCAAGAATGTTCCGTTTGGATAGCCTGTGATAACACCTGCATCAGATAGTGCGTCGATTGCTGTTTCGTGTGTGTTACCTTTCGTATCCTTGAAATCTTTCGCACTTGCTACCGGTGCTACTGCGGATGCTACTAGAGCAGCTGATGCAGCCCCTACTATAAACTTCTTATACTTCGCTGATTGATTACTAGACATAAAATAATTTCCTCCTCTTAAATACTATAGAATAGTATTATAAAAATACTAATTCTTAGTGGTACTGCTTATGTACCTTTTTGTTGCACCTCTATCGTAGCATGTTGGATATTCTCTATCAGAGTCCAATTTTTGGATATTACTGTTTACTAGAGTAATAGGCGAAAGTAAAATAAGCAGCATTATAAACATAAATAAGATGAATTTAACTGCAACCGACATCACTAGGGACGAGGAGCGTTTCATTCACCTATATTATTTTATACCCGACCAGGAGTTTCTTTAAACAGATTTTCATATTTTATCGAGGGAATTAGTTTTGTAAAAAGAACTATATATAGAAGGTAATTGGGTAGACGAGTTTATATCTGCAAAAAGACACCATTTCAACTAGCAAAATGGTGTCTTTCCTATATCGCTATTATTTGGATTACAATTTGAACTCCAATGCCTTTGACACTAGCTTTCCGAACTTAATTGTGCGTATCAATCAAACATTCACGTTTGTTGTGTTTGTGTTGGAATTGACTGGGTGACTGTCACCCAGTCAATTCCAACCATCCGCGCTCAACGATAAACTCAATTGGAGCTTTCGTTGAAGTAATAAGCTTACAGAGCGGAAATTCCGCTTTCACCCGTTCTTCGAGTTCAGTGATTAGCATTTCCAAATGAATGAGAGCCCCGCCATTCAAATACACATCACAGACACTGTTTTGCAGCCCGCACTTCCGCAACACAGAGCTAACCAATAGCGCAAGTTCGTCAGCCGCTTCTTCAATGATGTTTGTCGCTATGACATCTCCCTTTTTAACGCAAAGGTTAAGAATAAAAGCTAATTTTGCAATCGAATCAACGGCATAGTCCGGGCCAAAAAGCCATCCTGCCAAGTCTTGAACAGAATCCAGTTCCAATTCTCTCAATGCTTCCTCTTTTAATGAAGTAACAGAACCTCTTCCGTCCTCCATTTTGAATATCGCCCGCACTACTTCAAGCCCCATCCAGTATCCGCTTCCTTCATCTCCCGCTCGGTGTCCCCAACCACCTGATCGGAAAATGTCCCCTTTGCCATCATGTGCATACGCGATTGAGCCTGTCCCTGAAATGAGCAAGGCACCAGGTTTACCCCCTGTTGCCCCAAGCATCGTTGCTTCCGCGTCATTTTCGATGATGAGTTTTCCAATTTGTAACCGACGTAAACGACACACTTCTTCTACAAGATTCCTTACAACCAACTCATCGTGTTTCGAATCAATTCCTGCGAGTGCAAAAACTGCAATAGCTACCTGTCTATCAGAAAGGATGTCCTGTGCATCTGACAATAAACCGGTGAGGACTTCTCGCACTTTCCCCTCGCCTACCGTCTGGTAATTGGAACCTTCCCCTTCTCCCTCAAAAAGTATAGTCCCATCATGCTTCCTTACTGTCACTGCCGTTTTTGTTGCACCGCCGTCGACTGCAAGGATTACTTTATCCATCAGGCCTCACTCCAGTCCGTTTTAAACGTTTCTAACTGAATTTCCGCATCTAAAATCGCATGCTCTTTTTCAGTAAGCCATTGCATCGCTTCTTTAGCGACCTCTTTTGATCGCTCAAGCGAGTCTTTCATTGTTTCAGCAGCCGGCCCCCCGTAGATTGTCCGTATGTTAACGAAATGTTGGGGGCGTAACGCATTATAGAAATCCTCTTCAGAAATTAATAGTCCTTTATTCAAAATGAGTTGCGCCTGATCACTCGCCAACTGCCATGTCAATTTCATTAAGGACTCTTCGCCTGCCTCTATTAATGCCTTCACGCAATTACTCACAATTAGATGAGATTGTCTGAATGAAATCTTTTCTGACCGAACAAGCGTATCGGCCAGTTCCGTCACGTTCGCAAAACTGCTTTCCGCCCGTTTCAGCAATTTATTCTTATTTACTTTCATCGTCAATACAACGCTACCGAACAATTGATAAATACCAATAAGGCGGTCAATCGCTTTCCATAGAAACGGTTGCATATCGTCTTCCGTATCAACAATATCTCCGAACGGGGTGTTATGCACCATCGTCAACACCGTATTCGTGTCGCCGACGACCGCTGACAGTAAAGAACGCATATGTTCAATCGAAACCGGGTTGCGTTTTTGTGGCATGATTGAACTGATCTGAACGTATGGATTCGCTAAAGTGAACACGTTGAACTCTTGCGTCGCCCACGTTAGAAAATCTTGAACAGTACGCCCCAGATTTAGCGCAGAAAGCTGGATTGCACTCGCGGACTCAGTTATATAATCTGCTCCCGCAACAGCATCCCACGAGTTTTCGATGATAGCATCAAACGCAAGCAGGTCGCACATTCGCTCCCGACTGATTGCAAACCCCGTCGTCGTTAGCGCCGCTGCGCCCATACTGCTTCGGTTCACCGTTCCAAACGCCGATTGGACACGTTTGAAATCCCTGCTTAACTGATCAATAACCGCCTTCAAATAATGTGCGAGCGTCGTGGGTTGTGCTTGTTGTGTATGCGTATAGCCGATCATCACCGTATCGACATGTTCTTCACAAAATGCGATTAACGCATCTTTTAACGCCAGCATCTCACTCATCAGTTCCAGCAGTTTTTTGCGCAGCGTCATTCTGTAGATGGCGATCCCCATATCATTCCGGCTTCGAGCGATATGCAGATTTCCCGCAATATCTCCCGCGTCCTCTATCAAATCATGTTCGATCCGAAAAAACAGATCTTCGAACAGAGGATTATAATGGTCTGTGCTGTAATAATCCACATCAAGCGCGTGTACCGCTTTCCCGATTGTCACTGCATCTTCAGGACTGACAATACCTTGTTCCTCCAACATCTTCAAATGTGCAGCATGAATCTGGATCATTGAATGCAAAAAGTACTTTTTTGCTTCATCGTAAGCGGGTTGCAGAACCATTTTCCGATATGTTTTCGAAGGAAACTCTTCCCCCTCAGCCTCATTGATGCGATCTTTGAAATTCCTGATCATGATGCAATCCATCCTTTCTAGGGTGACAGTCACCCCTACAATTCCCGCACAATTTAATTAAATCGCTGACCCTGCAGTGCCTTTCGACAACTTTTCAGATATCGTCAACACAATAAGGATTAATATGACTTGCAGTACACCGTACGCACATGCTGTACCAAATTTGAAGGCGTACATCTTCTGGAAAATCGCTACCGAAAGAGGCATCGTTGATGTGCTATAGATAAGAATTGAAGCAACAAACTCTCCAATACTTTGAACGAACGCAAGAAGTGTTCCCGCTAAAATACCCGTCAATGTCAACGGCAGGACGATTTTGCGGAACGTCCTCCACCAACCCGCGCCAAGGCTCCTTGAAGCCTCCTCTATTGATTGGTCCATCTGCATTAACGATGCAGACGTCGAACGGAAAACGAGCGGCAAGTGGCGGATGAAGTACGCCAGCGGCAATATCCAGAACGTCCCAATCAGGACCTGATTGAAGGCGAAAACATTTTCCTCACTGAAAGCCGCAATCAAGTTCACCGCGACGACCGTCCCGGGAAGTGCCCATGGAACCATTATTAAAATATCAAGCAATGTCTTCCCTTTGAAGTTAAGCCGTACCATCGCATATGCCGCAGCAACACCGAAGATAATATTTCCGACAGTCGCAACGAAGCCCATTTGCAGCGAGTTCCAAATTGGTCGCCACGTCCGTTCGTCTGTAAATAATGCTTTATAATGATCAAATGTATATTGGGGCGGTAAAACTTGAATCGTCCACGTGCCATCCACGGAAAACGAGATAAGAATGAGCGTCAATATCGGCAGTAATAAGATAATGACACCGACGAAAGATAGGATGATGGAAATTACTTTCATCGCCGTCGACTTCACTTCTGAACGATGGACACTGATTCCTTTACTCATGTTTTGGTAATTCCGCTTATTTTGGTACCACCTCATGATGATTAAAAATGAAATGGATACGAATGATAAGATTGTTGATTGCGTTGCCGCCATATCCAAATTACCGTTCGTCCGCGATAAGTAAATTTGCATCGTCATCGTGCGTTCTACACCAAAAATGAGCGGTGCTGTGTACGACGCCATTGAAATCATGAACACGAGAAGTGCTGCAGCAACAATCGACGGTGTCAGCATTGGCAAAATAACTTTTCGCCAGATGCGAAGTCTACTTGCGCCAAGGTTCGTCGCCGCCTCTTCAAGTGACGGATCAAGCCCTTTAATCGCTGCCGAAGCGGTCAAATAGAAATACGTATACATTGTAAACGTATGGACGACGATAACGCCCCATACCCCTTTCAGGGCAAATGGAACTTGCTCCAAGTTGAATAAATGCTGGATACTCCGCGGGATAATTCCGCTTTCTCCATATAGAAATGTGAACGACAGTACACCGACAAGCGGTGGCAATGCCATCGGAACTAAGACAAGGACAGACAGCACACGACGACCAGGAAAATCATATCGCTCAAGTAAAAACGCCATCAATACGCCGACAATTGCACACGTAATGACACTGATTACTGAAATGTACACACTCGTCCAGAGCGCTTCCAAATTGGCCGTGCTCTCCAAACTGAAAAATTTCTTATAATTATTCAGCCCTGTCTCACTGCCAAAACTTTGGATGAATGTCTGGTAAAAAGGGAAAATGACATAGCCGAACAAAATGAGAAACAATGGTGAAATAAGGACATAAATGAATGAAGGAGACCGGGTAATACGGGCCCATAAACTATCTTGCGTCGAGTGAATTGTCTGTTTCTTCATTAGTTATCCCCCTACTCCCCAAGAAAGTAAAGGCTTCGGGTCGGAATGTTCAATTGAATCGAATCCCCGATTTCCAACAGTTTTCCGCCTGTATTGATGATCATCACTTTGAGCGTAATCCCCGGAATGTCCACCATGTAGTTGACACTTAACCCGGTAAATTCAACAAATGTAATTTCTCCGGTCAACGTATTTTCTCCTTCGCCTTGACCAATCGATTCAGGACGGATCGACACATGGACAACTTCCCCTTTATTCATCATGGCAAGCGGAGAACTGTTTTCAACAAGCCCCGTCAGCAATACGCCATGTTCGTTTTTCACACTGACTTTTTCACGGTCGACTGATATGATCGTCATTTCCATCGTATTCGATTCGCCGATGAATGATGATACGAATCTATTAACAGGGCGATTGTAAATCTCCTGTGGCGTACCAATTTGCTGTACATAGCCGTCTTCCATTACCATGATGCGGTCTGACATCGCCATCGCTTCTGTCTGATCATGTGTTACATAAACCGTCGTCACGCCAAGTTCAGCTTGCAGACGTTTAATTTCAATCCTTGTCTCCTCACGCAGCTTCGCATCCAAGTTCGATAGCGGTTCATCCAACAGTAAAATATCCGGTTTAATGACAAGCGCACGTGCCAACGCTACCCGTTGCTGCTGACCACCGGAAAGCTCGTTAATTTTTCGCTCCCCGTACTGTCCGAGGCGAACAAGTCCTCTTACTTCATCCACTTTCCCCTTTATTTCCTCTTTCGAAAACTTCCTTACTTCCAGACCAAATGCAATATTTTCATTTACCGTCATATGCGGAAAAAGTGCATAGTTTTGGAACACCATACCGATGTCCCGCTTATTTGGCTGCAATCTCGTTACGTCTCGATCATCGAAGAAAATTTTCCCTTCCGTGGGGTAATAAAACCCCGCAATCATACGCAAGGTCGTCGTCTTCCCACAACCGCTCGGACCAAGAAACGTAAAAAACTCGCCCGGCTGTATGTCGATATTCAAATTTTTCACGCCGTGGACTTTACCAAACGTCTTCGTAATATCTGTTAATCGAACACCTTTCATCCCGCCACCTCTTTCAATCAAATCTAGTCTCTATGTAAGGGAAAGACCCCGGAATTGATTACCCGAGGTCTTGATGAAAAGCGCAAGGCGCCTGACTAGATGCGACAGGAATAAGGCAAAGATGCGGAGCGGCGTGTCTATGCCGCAGAGCAGCTTCGACTTATGACCCGAGCATCTGGCGCCTAGAGCTAGACACTTTTCTATGATGAATAATATATACTTACTGAATTGTTCAACTACAGTTATTTACCTTTGCCTTTGATATTCGAATCCCAATGTTCCATCCATTCCGCTTCTTTTTCAGCCATCACTGCCCAATCGATATCCAGTGCCTTCAAGTCAAGATCTTGATACCAATCTGGCATATCTTCTTTAGCAATATCCGAACGCGTCGGAATCTGATACAATTCTTCTGCAAGTTCTGCACGCACTTCCGGGTCGAACAGGAACTCGTAGAACAGTTTTGCATTCGCTTCATTCTTCGCATCGTTGACAATGCCGACCGCATCTACAAGAATCGGTGCACCGCTTTTCGGATAAATATAGTCAAACGGCTGGTTGTTCAACTTACTCTGAAGAAGGATATCTTGTAAATTCCACAACGAAACCGTACTTTCTTGTCTCGCCAGCTTTAAATAGAGATTCGTCGGATCTTGTGCATAATCTTTCGTGTTTGCATCCAGCCCACTAAGCCATTCATAGCCTTTTTCAGGATCATCCGCACCTTGGCGATAAATCATCGATGAATAAATTGTACGCATCGTTCCGGAAGCTAGAACTCCGCGAATGACGATTTTATCTTTCCATTCTGGCTTCAGTAAGTCATCCCAATCTTGCGGACCCGTCTCCTTCGTCAACACGTCACTGTTGATCATTATCACTTCTGGCAACAGCATCTCTCCATACCATCTGCCTTCTGGATCTTTGTAATCCGCTGCAATCGCATCGTCAAATGACGGCTTGAATGGCATAAGTAAATCTTCATCCGCCGCCACCATCATTGCCGATTGTGTACCACCCCACCAGAAATCCGCTTGCGGGTTCGCTTTTTCACCACGGACACGTTCAAGGATTTGCTGTGCCCCCATCGTCAAATTATCTACTTGTATATCGGGATATTTTTCATTGAACATCCCCACGACCTTTTCAACAACACTTTCATCACGTCCCGTGTAAATAACAAGTTTACCTGATCCGCCTTCGTCTTTCGCTACACCATCGTCATTACTAGTATCGCCTTCCCCTTTATCATTACCGCATGCAGCCGCAACAAGGAGAAGCAGGATGAGCATCATACTAAAAATCCCTTTTTTCTTCAATCAAAAAACCCCCTTTTGATTATATGAACGATTGCATGTTACCTAGAATAAAATCACTACCCTACTACTATATGATTACCCAAATAGAAACGCTTTTATTTAGTGTAAATTGGATAATCATTCTAGTCAAATTTATTAGTTAATTTAGAATACAGCGTTTGAATAGTGTGGTTGACAGTGGACAAGCCTCCTTTATTCGGCCATTGAATTTGTCTGCTCGATAGTGAGGCAGGGACCAAATAATCCTTTTTACTATGTGCATTACCGTCAAACTATAATTTTTCACTCAAACAGATATGCATAAACGGTATTCCCCATCCTACCTGTAGTATTTACTGCCTGTGATAGGGAATTCAGTATCGCTTCCTCTGTAACCTCAGCTGCACCAAGGAAAAGATCATTCATAATTGGGTGATCCTCCCTCATCTGCTGTCTTGTTTCGACAGTATTCGCGGTGAAATGTGGAACTTTTTGTGCCGTCGAAAAAGCGATGACAATGTCACCACTGCCATTACTAAAATGACTTCCAGTTCTCCCCAGTCCGATACCACACCTTTTCGCAACCCGTCTTAGTTGCCTGCTACCCAGTGGTGCATCTGTAGCCAAAACAATCATGATGGATCCGTCGGCCGGTTTGGGATATGTAGGCACGTTCTGATTGTCATCCAGTTTATATCTGTCAATTTGAAAGTCTTCTTTCCTTCCAAAGTTACTAAGGACTAGACAACCAATTGTATAGGTCTCTCCACTATCACAGTCTTCGACGATTCGTGATGAAGAACCGATTCCGCCTTTATAGCCAAAACAAATCATGCCTTTTCCAGCACCAACCGCCCCTTCCAGGGAAGCATCAGTGGAAGCTCCTTTAATAGAAGCAACAGCGTGATTTGGTTGAACCGGTAGCTCCCGGATTGAGTTCAACCTACTGTCATTGCATTCCCCGACAACTAGATTAATTGTCCCGGTTGCATCTCCAATCTCGGGATTTTCTTCTAACATATATTGTAGCGTCCCTTGCGCAACCGCGGGAACACCAAACGTATTGGTTAGCATAATCGGAGACTCAATCAGCCCTAATTCATCCACTTGGACGAGTCCTGTTGTCTTTCCGAAACCATTCAATACGTAACTCGCGCCCACAACTTTATTCATGAACAAATTGTCCCCATGCGGTAATATAGCTGTCACGCCAGTAGCGGCGTATTCAGCCCCCTGCAATGGATTATCCAGTGTGACATGCCCAACCTTCACACCCTCTACATCCGTAATACAATTCTTTATCCCGACTGGAAGACGACCAATCGTAATACCTCTATCTCTAATTTTTTTTGGCTCTTGTAGTTTCAATTTTAATCACTCCAGGTAATAATGGTTTTTAGATGAATGACTAGTTCAAGATACTGAACTCGCAATCATGATTAAACTTCTAATCAATTGATAACACTCCAACACATCATCAGTGACAAATGAAATCGTAAGGGGTCCTGTCCTTTTCACGAAGGGTACTATCTCAACTGCATCAGCCAGACCGGTATGCAAAAACTCCATTTCCACTGTATAAGGTGCTTCCATAGTAAATGGTTTAATCTCGTCGCGGTGCAGCAACGCTTTTTTCGTACCTTCTTTTATGAGTTCCCTTGCCCTAACCGGATGGACGTTCAGAGCCGTAGTTCGATTAATCGTTTGTTTTACGATTGCCTGATGAACATCTGGAATGCACTCCTCGGCTTCGATTGCTACTAAATTACAACCTGATACAAACACAACTGGCACATCAAAATGACCAGCGACCAGGGCATTTAGACCAAATTCCCCAAGCTCTACTCCATTTACTTCAATAGTCCTGACTACCCGACCATTAAATGTATGATTTAATATACCATCTGTACCCATTCGAGTGTGATACCCAACAAAAAGAACCGCGTCGAAATCCGCACTAATCCCTTCCATCATCGCCAGTTTTTTCGGTCCCCCTAGAATAAGTTCTGCTTTCGTATGTAATTTATCATGATAGATATTACGCATTGTTCCGTGGGAGTCATTGACAACAACTTTTTCTGCTCCCGCCTCCAACGCGCCAAGTATGCAAGCATTGACCTCTTCAGTCATCAACATCCGTGCATAGTTATGCTCTCTACCATCCCGGGCTGTATGTTCGCCATGAACGACCCCTGAGACACCTTCTATATCAGCTGAAATATAAACGCGCATATTTTCTCCCTTTCACAAAGTGATTTTTCATTCTATATATATTGAATTAAAGAACTCCATCGAATCCGCTACGGCGCTAGGGGATGCCTCCCGCCCTAAGCCAAGCAGCTTCGCCGCCAGTCTTAAGGCTTCGGCTACCCCTTGTTAGGCGCCTTTGCTCTGTTAAAACACATAGTCCTAGTTACTGACACCATACGATTTGAGGCAGCGACTGGCACAATGTACTATCTAAAAAAAGTCCTCGTAATTCGGTTTGTAGGATTAAAGCTCTCCTAACTCCCCATCTTAAAAGGAGACACTCACAATCAATACTACTTAAGTATGTTGGACAGACTTAACCAGTTCCATAAGCTTTTCATTCAACTTCAAAGTCATTTCCCCAGCAGACCCGTCCTTAATATTTTTTCCGTCTATATTAACAATCGGCATGACTTCATTAGTTGTACTTGTAATGAAAACCTCATCTGCCTGCAATAATTCTTCAGTCGTAAATTGTTTTTCAACAAATGGAAAACCAAGACCATTTGCAAGTTCTTTTACCGCCATCCGTGTAATTCCAGCTAAAATATGTTTTGAAAGCGGTGTTGTATAGATTGTCTTGTTGCTTACTATATACACATTAGAACTCGTTCCTTCTGTCACGAAACCATCACTCACAAGAATTGCTTCATAACAACCAGCATCTTGGGCGGTTTGTTTAGCCAGTATATTCGGCAGAAGATTTAATGACTTAATATAACAGTTTGCCCATCGTTCATCTTCATGGAATATCGCATTCATTCCTTTTTCTCTAACCGCATCACTTATCGGTTTCATAGGCCTAATTGTCATCGAAACAGAGACAGGTATGTCTGGAAATAAATGTTTTCGCGTTGCTATCCCTCTTGTAATTTGAATATAGACATCACAATCTGCCAATCCTGATTTTCCAACTGCTTCTTGGACAAGCTGTTGAATCTCTTCTATAGAATGATCACCTTGCAGCCTAATCGCTTGTGCGCTTTTAAATAGCCGTTCAATATGTTCTTCCAACATAAATAATTTACCATCGTAAACGCGAATTACCTCATAGACACCATCGCCAAATTGATGACCTCGTTCGTCGATAGGGATAACAAGCTGCTCAACTGGAATAAATTCACCATTAAAATAACCAATAGTCATTTAATACTCCTCCTCAAGATAGGGCATCGCTATTAATCCGGTAAACCAGTAGATACCAAAGAATTTGTTTATCTAAATCTGAACCCGCCTCTAAAATTCGTTACTTGCTACCTCATTGTGCTGTTTCAAAAACGCTTCGCCTTTATCCGACAGCTTCGTCCCACCCCTACCTTGACGCGCATTGACCAAACCTATCTCCTGCATTTTTTCTAATCGAAGTCGAAGTTGTTGATCGGAAAACTTAATACCAGCATCGTGTAATTTCAGTTTCACTTTTGCACGACCAAAGGATTCGAAATTCCCCTTGGCTTCTTTATAGACAGCTAAGATTGCTAAACTCTCTTCTAAAAAGCCATGTTCTTCGATTTTACCGATAATCGAACTCATTGTTTCTACAGATAAGGAGTTATACTTTTCCTGCCTATCCTCGACTTTTAAACGCTTATCAGTCTGTTGAACCAACACTTTCCTATACTGAAGTTCATTTTCATCATTCCACTTTTCCGCCAATGCCAATTGCGATTTATGAAATCTATTCATTAATAAAACCTGTTCCATTTCAAATTTCATGAATTTAGCTGTCTCCAGCACAGTTTTGAAATCCAGTGTCCTTGGGGCAATATCAATCACATTTTCAAATTCTCTCGGAACAAGTTCCATCTCCCCAGGTGTAACAATCCAATTGATATTAGAAGGCATTAAATTCATAGGGTCATAAGCAATATAGTCGTGCTCAAAATAGATACTTTTAAGGGATATTGCTGTTTCTACAGCATGTTCAATAGTATCGTTAATAACTAGAATCTGTTGTCCATTTAGCAGTTTGTACAGGTCTTTCGTTGCTGCTATATTTACTTCGCGCTTTGCAATAATAATTGGACATGATTCCGGTATGAACGGACGAGTGATTCCCTTTAATATCTCTTTAGACAGGATAACAATATCCTGTTCCGCAATGACATCCATTGTAAGCTCTTGCAGCGTGATTGCAGATAATTCAAATTCATCTCCGAATATCTCCACTAATTGATTGACCACGATGTCTAAATAAGCTTTTTGAATTGAAATAACATGAAGTTTTCGCATCTAATTAACCCCGTAATTCTTCTGCAAAATGACAAGCTACAAAATGACCTTTGCCTAATTCCCGGAACTCGGGTACTTGATCTTTGCATAATTGTTGGGCAAAAGGACAACGAGTGTGGAATGTGCATCCAGAAGGCGGATCGGCCGGACTCGGTATATCCCCTTTTAATATAATTCGATCTCTTCTTAAAGTAGGATCCGGTATTGGAACTGCACTTAGTAAAGCTTTCGTGTAAGGATGAAGTGGACCTCCGAACAATCCATCCCGATCAGCCAATTCGACAAGCCTCCCTAAATACATAACCCCAACCCGGTCCGAAATATGTTCTACTACACTTAAATCATGTGCGATAAATACGTATGTCAAATTATATTGTTCCTGTAAATCTTTTAATAAGTTAAGTATTTGTGATTGAATAGAAACGTCAAGTGCCGAAACCGGTTCATCTGCAATGATGAGCTTTGGATTCACTGCCAGTGCTCGTGCAATACCAATACGTTGGCGCTGCCCACCACTAAACTCATGGGGGTAGCGATTCGCATGGTATCTATTCAACCCGACAACTTCCAATAATTCAATAACACGGTCCGCCCTTTGTGATTTTTCGATATTATGAACGATCAGTGGTTCTTCGATGATTTCCTTTACTGTAAGCCGCGGATTGAGTGACGCATAGGGATCTTGGAAAACCATTTGGAATTCTTTTCGTAGCGGGCGAATTTCATCATCCGTTAAATCAGTGATGTCTTGCCCCTCGAAAACAATTCGTCCTTCCGTCGCATCCAATAACTTCATCAATACTCTGCCGGTAGTGGACTTGCCACAGCCACTTTCTCCAACGATACTTAATGTCTCTCCCTTTTTCACTGTAAAAGAAACACCATCCACTGCCTTTACAAATTCTTTCTTTTTACTGAACAGCTTTTTCTTTATCGGAAAATATTTTTTTATGTTGTGTACTTCCAGTAAGTTCTGACTCATCTTGATGCACCTCCTCATGTAACCAGCACCTGACAGAATGCTTCATTAATACTTCTTTAAATTCAGGTTCTTTTTCCCAGCATATATCCATTGCATGTGGACATCTCGGAGCAAATTTACAACCTTCCGGCATCCTCGATGGTATCGGAACATTACCAGGAATGGATTGCAATCGTTCTACTCTTTCCCCTATCTTAGGAATAGAAGCCAGTAATCCCTGCGTATAAGGATGTTTCGGATTAGCAAAGATTGATAGGACATCGCTTTCTTCTACAGCACGCCCCCCGTACATGACCACAACACGATCACACATTTCTGCAACTACACCTAAATCATGCGTAATAAGTAAAATGGCTGTATCTGTTGTTTTCGTCAAGTTACGCATTAAATCCAATATCTGCGCTTGTATTGTTACATCCAGTGCAGTTGTCGGTTCATCAGCTATCAAGACTTTCGGGTTACAAGCCATGGCCATCGCAATCATGACACGTTGACGCATGCCACCTGACAGCTGATGCGGAAACTCATGGACAATTTTGTCCGGGCGTGAAATTCCAACTGCTGTTAGCATTTCAATTGACCTAACTCTAGCCTGCTTTTTCGACATCTTTAGATGAAGGATAATAGCTTCTTCCAATTGTCGACCGATCTTAAATACAGGATTCAATGAAGTCATTGGTTCCTGAAATATCATCGCAATGTCATTCCCTCGAATTTTCCGGATTTCATTCTCGCTGATTTTGACAAGATCTCTGCCTTCATAAAGAATTTCTCCACCTGCAATATGTCCGGGAGTGTCTTTCAACAACCTCATAATTGAGAGAGAGGTAACACTCTTCCCGCTTCCCGATTCTCCAACGATTCCAAGCGTTTCACCTTTCGAAACTTCAAAAGAGACTCCATCCACTGCTTTTACAACACCGGAATCACTTGTGAAATGTGTTTGAAGGTTAGTTACTTTCAGTACAGTTTGGTTCACTAGAATGCCTCCTTTCTACCAAGTATCAATCCTTAATTTTCGGATCAAGCGCATCGCGTAAGCCATCGCCTAGAAGGTTAAATGCAAGTACAGTGATGAAGATTGCGAGTCCCGGAAAGACTGTCACATGTGGTGCAATATTTAAATAATCCCGGCCACCGCTTAACATGGCACCCCACTCAGGTGAAGGCGGCTGTGCGCCTAACCCAAGGAAACTTAAGCTAGCTGCTGTTAAGATTGCCGAACCGATTCGCATCGTGAAATAGACAATAATACTAGATAATGTTCCTGGAAAGACATGCTTCCAAATAATTCGACGTGGTCTTGCGCCAATTGATTTGGTAGCCTCAACATAAAGGGTTGATTTAACTGCTAGCGTCGAACTGCGTACAATTCGAGCAAACACCGGAACACTGAAAATCGCGACCGCTATGACGACATTGCTAAGCCCAGGTCCCAAAATTGCAATAATACCGATAGCTAACAAGATTCCAGGGAATGCGAGTAATACATCACACATGCGCATGATAATCATGTCGATTTTTCTACCGTAATAGCCAGCAATAAGCCCTAAAAATGTTCCTCCAATTGCTCCTAAAAAAACGGAAGTTAATCCGACGTATAAAGAAATTTGTGTACCAGCGATTATTCTGCTAAAAATGTCCCTGCCATAAGCATCTGTTCCTGCCCAGTGTTGAGCTGTAGGACCCGAAAGTACATTGTCATAATCTGGTTCAGCTATATCGTAAGGCACAAAGTATGGTCCGACAAGCGCAAGTGCAATTAGGAATAGTACAAAAAAGAATGATACAAACGCAAGTTTTTGTTTTTTAAACTTCCTCCAAAACTCAGAGAATGGTGTATTCGATGTAATGTTTTCCAAGGTTCTTTGCATATATTCTTCTTTTTTAGACAGTTTTACTTCGACCACTTTGGTCCCCTCCTTACTCATACCGGATCTGTGGATTCAAGATGCCATACAACAGATCAACAATTAGATTAATTACGATGAATTCTAAAGCAAAGATCATCATTTCTGCTTGAATAACCGGGTAGTCACGATAAGCAACTGAGTCGATTAGTAGTTTTCCTAATCCCGGCCAGCTGAATACAGTTTCAATGACAACTGATCCTCCAAGCAAGAATCCAAACTGCAAGCCTGTCATTGTAACAACAGGAATCATTGCGTTTCTTAAGCCATGTCCCCATGTAACATTACGTTCACTTAATCCCTTTGACCTGCCTGTACGGATATAATCTTCTTTCAGCACATCCATCAAGGATGACCGTGTAAAACGTGCGACTACAGCAGCTACACCAGTTCCGAGAGTGAATGCAGGAAGTATATAACTCTTCCATGACTCCATTCCCCCAGTAGGTAGCCAGCCTAGTGTTACTGCGAAAAGTTGGATGAGCATGAGTCCTAACCAGAATGATGGCAACGATAACCCCGAAACAGCTCCGAACATGCCCAAATAATCCTGCCATTTATTTCTTTTTGTTGCCGAAATTACACCAATCAATAAACCGACAACGACCGCCCATAACATACTCCAAACGGTTAACCAAAACGTTGGCATGAATCGTTCGCCTATCTCTTCGCTCACCGGCCGATTTGTTTTTAGTGAATTCCCCATATCCCCTTTAAAAAGATTCTTCATATAAGTGCCATACTGTTCTACAATCGGCTTATCCAAGCCTAATTCCTTTCTAACCATCTCCACATCTGCTAGTGTTGCATCTTCGCCGGCAACTAGACGGGCTGGATCCCCAGGAATCATATGTACGAATAGAAAAATCAGAATGGACACAATCAACAGGATCGGGACAATTTCGAGTAGTCTTTTAACGATGAATCGAAACATTTTAACCACTCCTTTGGTATAAAGATAGAGCGCTATATATTAATTATATATAGCGCTCTTTTATCAATTCATTCCTCGATTTCGATATCTGATACGCTCAATGAACCATCCGGTAACAGATAGATTCCTTTTAGATAATTTTTCTTACCAGCCAATGTATTGTCGGCAGATAAGAAGACCCAAGGCGCGTCATTCCAAATTGTTTTTTGTGCATCTTCATAAGCTTTTGCACGTTTATCCAAATCTGCTGTTTGCAGACCGTCTAGAATTAGCTGATCCACTTCAGAATTGTCATAATAAGAAACGTTATAAGACTTAGGCGGGAAGGCATCTTTGCCTCCGACAAGTGGACGGATTCCCCAGTCTGCATCTCCAGTAGATGGTGACCATCCACCATAATATAATTCAAGCTCAGCATCATCAGGATTTTGAACAGACCAAATTTTGTCTGAAATCGTGCCTGATTCCATTGGTACAACTTCAACTTCTATACCGACTTGTGCCAACTGCTGTTGTAAGAATTCCATTGCCTTAATCGCACCGGAACTGTTGCCGCCCCAAAGTTTCGCTTTAAAGCCCTTTTCAACGCCAGCTTCTTTTAGTAGGCCTTGTGCCTTTTCTAGATCGAATGCATAAGGCTCTTGTTTTGAGTAGAACTGAACATCAGGTGCAATAATAGAATCCAATACAGTTCCTTGATCGTTCATTACAACTTTAACAAAAGCTTCTTTATTGATTGCATAGTTAAGTGCTTGTCTAACTTTAATATCATCATATGGTTCTTTTAATGTATTCATAGACATATAACGGACAACAATAGAAGGCTTACTTTCTACTTCAATGCCGTTCTTCCCGTTAATTCCCTCCACTTGTTCAGTAGGAACCGGATAGATGAAGTCCGCTTCACCTGTTTGCAACATTGCAATTCTTGATCCATTTTCAGATACCGGTTTAAATGTAATGGAATCTACTTTCGGGAATCCTGCATTCCAATATTCTTCGTTCTTTTCAATTTTCAGGCCTTCACTCGGTTTCCATTCAACAAATTTAAATGCTCCAGTTCCAACAGGATTTCTTGCAACTTCTTTCCCAAACTCTTCTAACGCTTTCGGGCTGTGCATCAACCCAGCTGGGTGAGCGAATGTGTTGATCATCGCGCCAAATGGTTCTGATAATGTAAATTTCACTTCATATTCATTAACAACCTCTGTTGTTTCAATTAAAGCGTAAAGACTATGTCTCTTCAATCCGCTGTTTGGATCTGATAGTCGATCAAAGTTCACTTTTACCGCTTCCGCATTAAAAGGCGTTCCATCATGGAATTTCACATTTTCACGTAATTTGAATGTGAATTCAGTTGCCTCAGCATTTGCCGAATACTCTTCAGCCAAAAGTGGAATCACATTCATATCTTTATCAAATCCTACAAGTCCTTCAAGCATTGCTTTTTGAGCTGAGCCAGATAGCGTGTCATTTGTGTCATGTGGATCCATGCCTGTAAAGTTATCCGCTACAGCAATGACGATATCCTTGCCTTCTTTTTCAGCTGGCTTTCCATCCTCTTTACTAGCATCTTTACTACCCTCTTTTGAATCACTGCTACAGCCGGCTAAAACAAGCAGCATCATTAAGGCAAGTAAAGAAATTAAACCATACGCTTTTTTCATCTTCTTCTCCCCTTTACTTACATTTTTTATGATAAAATGCATTATGCATTTTTCAATGAAAAGATTGGACTTAATTGTCCGATGACTTCCTGTCTCGCATTCTTCAACTTTGGGTAGTGATAGTCATGTAAACGTTCACATTGTTTTTCAGTGAGTAAATCGAGCTGTTTTAACACTTCCACCGCAACAGGCGAAGTTGCTCGACCATTACCATCCTCAATTTTAATGGCAATTCCAAGACCTGTTTCGAGATCACCAATACAGTAAACCCCTTCAGCCCCGGCTTTCCCAAACATTCTACCATCTTCAATTCTCATGAAATCTGAACAAAAGCGATCAGTGCCTCCGACCATTTCTGGTGCCGCCATCATAGCTGCAGTCACTTGCTCAATTGCATTTTTTCTTTTTTCAGGAAAAGATGTTGGTTTTGCCATCTTCGCAAAACTTAATGCGAGGTTTTTTAATGGAATGCCATGGACAGGAACTCCGCAACCGTCAATACCAATTTCTATCTCATTTAAGGGTGTTTCAGAGATATCACTTATCACTTCCATAATTCTTTTCTGAACTGGATGATCCGTTTTATAGTAATCTTCCAAGCTCTCACCCATATGTATGGCTGTAGTTAACATGCCGCTATGTTTCCCCGAACAGTTGTTATATTCGGGCGTGACTTCCTTACCCGCTTTAATTAATGCTTCATACGCTTCTGTCCAGCGTGGAGGATGCGTGCCACATTTCAAATCGTCCGTTCCAAGCCCTAGTCTAGATAAAATTGTTTTTACCCGATCTGTATGCTGACTTTCTCCATTATGTGATGCACAAGCTAATGACAGATCGGCTTGATTGAATTGATAATGGTCAGCTGCTCCTGTTTCAACAATCGGAATTGCTTGTAAAGGTTTCATTGACGAGCGAGCAAACGTTACCCTATTAGGATTTCCTTTGGAATAGAGAAGTTTACCTTCACTATTCACTACTGCAATATGTCCCCAATGCTCACTTTCAACATTATCTCCTCTAATTACATCTACTAAATGTTCAGCATCCATAAGTTACACCTCTAGTTATCTATATTTTCTAATTATATTATCTCATATAACAACACATTACAACCACTAATTCTGAATATATTATGTATTCGAAAATATATTATGAGATAATGCGTTGATATGTGTGAAGGTGCTTGGGTGACTTGTGATGATTTATAGTGATGACAATGGCCAATTCCGGTAATCCCCTAAACACTTGCTCAGTGTACACAAAAACCTCTTCAAGCCACGGATGACTCAAAAAGGTCTATACTAAGTAATTCTATATTTGCGAGCAAATATATTGGCCATAACCGCTCCTAACGTTAAATTGACAACCATGTTAGCCACAGCTGGAACAGCTGCAAGTGAACTGACATGTTCCAACTCAAGCGTCGCAGCGAACGCAGTATTGCAAATTCTGGTGTGAAATAATATGGCTCGGGCATTTTCTTCCGGGACTTTCAATGATTTGGAAATAAAATAATCTACAAATATCGGTATGGAAACTTGAAAGAATACCGCTAGGAAGATCATTGGTAATACCTACAAATTTTCCTGTAATGATACGAATCTGTACTCGCTTGGATAAACGCCCTTCGATCTGTCAATATCACTTGCTCTCGTATTAGACGGGAGAGCTCCTCAACGATCTCTTGCTCTGACGTATTGAAATAGAACATTATGTGAATCCCCATTCTATTAGTTCCAGATACTATTCTTTTAAAGAATTCCCCGGCTCAACTCTTTCAACAAATCAAAGATAAATAAATTCTCTTCACTCAGAAAAAAGAATGCTGGGTATCTATTTCTAGATTTATTAAATTAAATTCTATTCAATACAGTCAACACTAACTGGATTGAGGGCACATTTCACTATCAGTCATAAAATACCCCATGGTTAATTCCTACTTTCCTCTTCTAGCCCTTTCCCCACTCATAATTTGTCCCAGCTCCGCATGAAGTTCATCCCAGGAAAAAATAAACCCTATAATCAATAGATGATCTTCTCCCTCTGTAGGAATTCCAAGAATAATGAAGATATGGATATTTAAACTTTAAGGAGGATAATGAAATTACTGACTACTTGATTCAAATCTTGTCAGACCATTCTTTTTTAGTACTTTTGTAAAAAATTGCTGTAAAATCGTTTACTTTCATTTCACCCCCAGTTTCATCCATCTAACTAAACCAAAATTTTTTGGACAAATTCCACATTTTAATACATAGTGAATAAAGTTATACACATTTTCCACACCGTTTTTTCTGAATTCATCAACACTATTAACAAGTTATTCACACAATTCTAACTATATTCAGTGGATAACTTACACCCATTTATCCTTTTCAATTAACCGTAAAAAGACCTTGCTACTTCCATACTTTCTATCTATCATGTATAGAGAGAAACTAGACTAAAGGGGCATACGTACGATTGAAGAAATTCACATTGTTTTTACTATTATTTATAGCAATATTTCCATCCTTCACTGAAGCAACCGAAGTATCAAATGTAAAATCAATAAAAATCACCGAAACGACACCTGTTTTCGATGAATACAAGAAAGTCGCTGTATTCCTGAAGGGTACCTCACACACGGTAATAAATGAATCGGACCGCTTTTATTACACTGTCATCGGAAATGATAAAGTTAAGTTTTCGAAAAAGAAGGCAGTAATCGTAAAAGGCATACCAAATAACTGGATGGGTGCTCATCCAGTCCGTGCAACGACTTCAAAACCCGTACAGATTTTGGATCGTCCAACAGTCAAAGCAAACAGCCTGGGCCAAATCCAACCGAACATGACAATCAACGTACAAAGATTAAAGGGGAATTACTACCCAATCTTAATAGGCGGTAAAACGGGTTATATACATAAGAACCAGCTAGTAATCGAATCTGGCATCCCTGTTCTGATGTATCACGATCTTGTACGCAGCAAGATTGATCAAAATGCTTCAATATTAGAAGTTCAAAAGTTCAAAGAACAGATGGATTATTTGAAGAAGAATGGTTGGACGACCATTACTCCTCAACAACTAGAATTATGGGTTACAAAAAAGAATGCCCTGCCAAAGAAATCAGTCCTAATTACATTCGATGATGGTTACAAGTCGACAATCGACTTGGCATATCCTATTTTGAAAAACCACGGATTCAAGGCAACTTCATTCTTAATCACCAGCCGTATCGATCGGCCGAACGTGGTTTCAGAAATGGACATAATTCAAACACAGGATGTCTATTCCTATCAAAATCACACGCACCTATTTCATATGTTCAATTCATTTACGAACCTAAGCCTTTTCCAATATGAATCAGAACTGGCAATCTATGAGGATATTCAACAAGCGAATAATTCCATCGAACAGATTCTTGGTGAAGACTATCGAGTAATGGCCCATGCATATCCTTACGGAAAACGCAGTCTGGCCGCAATTCACGCTTTGAAGACTAGCGGTATAACAAGTGCTTACACAATTGATGAAGGCAATGTCTTCCAAGGTGATTCCCTTTACGAACTAAAACGCCAGCGCGTCCACTCTAATATGAACATCAAAGACTTCGCCGATAAATTGCAGGGAAGATGAGAATTGACTTGGTGACAGTCACCAAGTCAATTCGGAAACTATTCCGACAACTAACAATCTGAGAAGACCTCTTCCAATTCGCGAAGAGGTCTTCTTGTTTTATTTCTTATACTCCGGTAACTTGCTTATACGCCAACCCGATTTTTTTACGTATTCGTATGTGACTTCGAATTTATCAAACGTGCCCGTATAGCCGACAGGTACACTTAGTTCAAACACACTTTTATTCTTTTTCGATTTCACTTCCTTAGCTGTCGCAACTCCCCACTGAAGAAGTGAACCCTCGTCAGCTTCTAACTGTGCTAATCTCCTTTTGTGTTTAATGAACCTGTGCTCTTTCATGAACTTTCTGGCGACCTTTTTTGTCACCGACTTTTCAAGTTCAGCCCTCAGCTCCTTCTTCGTGTCCAAGTAACTGGCCATATATCGATATGTCTCGCCTTTATAATTGAACCTTTCATATTCACCTTCACTATAAACCCCTCCTGCTTGTACGAGGCTTACTGTTGTTGCCCAATTCGCTGCAAGCTCCACTGCTTTTTCCGAAGAAACTTCATTTTTTTTCGTAACGACACTATCTGATTTCTGGCACGCCGTACACAACACTAATAATAACGACAATACAACTAGCCAGATCTTTTTTAACTCGATGAAACTACCCTCCTTCATTTTCATTTTTACTAGATTATATGTTTCTCCTTCGGGTGACAGTCACCCATACAACTTCGAAACTATTCAGAATACTATTTTCGAATTTCAACTGTAATCTTGCGTTTTCAATAAATTTAATTTAACCGTCTTTTTAGGGTCATATTTCAAATTTAACCCCTTATCCTGCTTGAAAACTAAGTTTCAGGTCATGCGTGTTATTTGTGACAATTGTCTTTCAAAAGCTGATAGGATATGGTGATCGAAACGAGATGATGGAGAATAGCAGAAGTGAATTACTGGAGGATTATTTACTTCAATCAGACAGAATAAGGGGGATAAACAAAATGGCAAGAATAAATCGCAAGTGGGATCCGAATTACTTTGATCATGTTGTAATGCGCGGTAATAACCGGCAGCATATCTTTTCCAACAGAATGGACATAGCGGTACTTTTCCACACCCTCAACTATGCGAATACCAAACATCCTTTTACGGTTATTGCTTATTGCATCATGAATAACCATTTCCACTTACTAATTCGTTCGCCCGAAGTTCCGCTAGGCAAGGTGATGGGGCTTATTAATAAACAGTACAGCAATTATTACAGAAAAAAATACAACTACACCGGATATCTATATGAAAGCCGTTATTTTGCTCGTATGGTGCCTGATCCTATCGCCCTGCTCTCCGTAAGTGCATACATACACCAGAATCCAGTTGCGACCAAGAAACCCATGGTTAAGCGAATGGAAAACTATCCATACAGCTCATTCCGCTTATATCATAGAAACATTGAATCACCCTACCCATTTCTTGATCTCACTGTTTTGCCCTCTCTCCTCCCAGAACCTTATGACACAACGCGTAATGGCTACACAAAATTCTGTGAGGACTTTCAACACAACGAAAAGATAAAAAAATATATAAAAGCAACATCCCTGAATCATTAACTGGTTCCGGATGCTGCTTTTGTGTAGACTATTCTTATAAGCAAATTTTTATAATGCAAACTAATCAAACATTCAAGTTTGTTGTGTTTGTTTTAGAATTCACTGGGTGACTGTCACCCTTCAAGCTCTGACGGTATATCTTGGAATTCTACTGATTCCAACAAGCCTTCAGATTTCATCTTATTAACAAATTCAATTAGTTCAATCTTCATTTTATATATTTCTATGTCTTTAGGTTCAATAGCAAATTGGTCGTTTGTCATTTCCATGGACACGATCTCACCCCCTTCAAAAGAATGGTTAAGTACGCATTCGATTTAAAATACTGGAAATCAGTTCAAAACCACGACTCAGAACTTTTTTACATCTGAAGCCAAAAGTGTCTTCTTTCTTTTTTCTACCTTTAGTTTCCTTACTAAGTTCCTTAAAATAAACGTCTTCAATTCGCATACGTTCTACTCCTCTATTCTTGCTACACTAAACATACCACTCATAAGGCTAGAGGAATATCCAATTAGGTTGGGACATTTTTTTCTAAACTATTCATTATTTAGCCATTTCAAGAATTAATTTCTCACATTTAAATGGTATGATAAATGTACTGTATGTACTATACTATAAAAGAGAGGAATTCGCTAATGAAAGTTGGTCATTTAATTAAGGCAGAACGAATTAGACAAGAAATGAAACAATTGGTATTGGCGAAAGGAATTTGCACGCCTTCTTACCTATCCAAAATTGAACGGAACTTAATTTTACCAAGTGAAGACATCGTCAGCTTATTATTTAACCGTTTAGGTATTGATCCAACGAAGTTACAAAAAAGTGATCAGCAATCGGAAATTGATTTCGAGAAAATGCTAAAAGATGCTTATAAAGAAGTAATTACAAATCGTGATGAAAATTTCACGAAACAAAAACTTAATCACCTGGAGCAGCATAGTCCCTTATTTGAAAATCAATCGCTCTATTACACGTACCTCTTAATCGTATTAAGGTTTCGAATTATTTTAAGGCTAAATTTAGATGAACGAAAAAAAGAAATTGAAGACTTACAGGTATTAAGTGAAGACTTTGACCCTCGTCAAATGTATTTATATAAAATAAACCAGGCAATCTATTACTATTCGACAGAAAACCGAAGTAAATCGATCGAATATTTCGAAGATGTGTTATTATTAGTCGATGAGGTTTTATTAGAGAGTTGGGAAAAAGCAGAACTGAATTATATGATAGGATTAGTTTACACTGTTGATAGCCGTATTTTAACTTCCATTGAATATATCAGAAAGGCCCTTGGCTATTTCAGAGAAAACTTTCTAATGAAGCGAGTATTAGATTGTTACATTTTAATTGGAATTACGCATAAGAAAAGCGAACAGTTTCCAGAAGCCTATGAATCCTATTTAAAAGCAATGCAAATCTGTGATGAGTTTAACTTAGACCATGAAAAAAGAATTGTTTACCACAACTTGGGATCACTCTCCAGTATAATGGGTAATAACGAAGAAGCTATCCGTTATTACAAACTAAGTATCCAGTATATTACTAATGAGGACGGCCCCCTTATATCAATACATTGTTTAGTAATCGAGTATACAAAAATGAATAACAAGGAACTCGCTAATCACTGGTGTGATGAGGGAATCTCATTATTTTTACAATTAAATGATAAGAACTTCACGTCCTATTATCATCATTTTAGTATCTTTAAATCACTTCATAGTGAACCAGGTCTATCTGAAACTATTACCAAACAAGCGATTGATTACTTTAAAACAATACAGGACTATCAATATGTCCATAAATATTCTATTCTTTTAGCTGAATGGCACTTCAAAAATAGGAAATATAAACTATCATCTATTTATTACCAAGAAGCAAATAGATATGGTTATATTTATAGAAAAATTAAAAGATGGGAGGATCTATAATGAAGAAAATTTTATCTGTTCTTTTACTTGTAATAATTCTAGGTGGAGCTGTAGGGAATGAGGCCCACGCTTCTAAAGACCTGTTTCCTAAATTAACAAAAACATCAAGCATCACAGTCGACCACCTAAAATAAGCAACACAAAGGGAGCACTTCTCAGCCGAGGTGCTCCCTTCGTCATTTCTACATTTACAAAAAGAAGTTCGATCGGCTCATCACATCACCCATTATGGTATCCCCTACTACACTAAGAAAGATGGAAAAAGCAATTCCAAAAATCACAATATAGACGATGACACAGTATAACGGATCAAGTGCCGATTCCTCTTGCGGCAACAGTTTTATTAGTATGTATAGCGGTACAATGAAAAATGCAATTATAAGTGCGAATGACAGCAATAAATTTCCGAAAACGTAAGCTTTTAATAGGATTAATACTAAAGCAATCACTACGAGGAATGTAGAAGGAATAAGGTGTGTGCTATAAATACCGACGATATTTTTAAATGTTTGGTCGGGTCCAAGGAATTTGGTCGTAAGGAGTAATGATCCTATGACTAACGCAGTGATGAACAGAATAAGTAATAGTGAGTTACTCATCGTTGAAAAAAAGGATAACCCATACGAGGAACCGATTGATGTCATGACCGAAAAGAATGCAAGACCTACGAGTAATCCTAGGATTACAATAGTAACAAGACCATTCACAAATTCTTTTTCACCATGCTTTAATGCTTCAGAAGGACGCCTCAAATAGTTCAGGAAGTAGCTCCCATACATTTTAGATGTCCCTTTCACCTTTTCTATAAATTCATTCGGCGATGCCTCAGATTTTGCAATCGCCCTACTCCGTGTTTGCTCCATCTCGATTTGCTGATCACCCATCGCCGTTCCGCATACTGCACAAAACCTACCTTCATTTTGCTTATGTCCACAATTTATGCAATGCAATCCATTTCTCCTCCATTTTTATCATTCATCAATCTTTTTTCACCATTACAAAAGCAAATAAGCAATCGGCGTTACAATCAACAATGTCAGGATGACGCGTTGAACCCAAATGACAAGGAGTTGTGGTATTGTGATCGGAATTTCAGTAGAGACGATACAAGGAACAACTGCCGAAAAGAAGATGATAGACGATACAGAAACGACAGCAATTACGAATTTTACTATGAGCGTTGACTGTACAACGAGTAATGCCGGTAAAAACATTTCTGCGATGCCAAGTGCACCTGCTTTCGCGACAAGCATCGGTTCTGGTAATTGAAGGGCCGCCGTGAAAGGATAGAATATGTAGCCTATCCAATCGAATATGGGTGTAAATTCGGCCAAAACAAGGCCTAACAGCCCGATGGAAAGAATGGAAGGTAAAATAGCCATAACCATCAGACATCCATCCCGAAAGTTAGTCCATATATTCTGTGTAAATGAAGGGACATTCGCTACCGTTGCCGAAGCCTCTTTCCAAGCAACTGCAAAACGATTTCCTACCGGTTTCACCTCAGGCTGTGGTGTCGCGCCTTCATAATAATTATTTTTTATTGAACGTAAGGGCCACAGGTGAACCGTAATCGCTGTCACTAAGAATGTCACAACTAATGTAGTCCAAAAGTAAAGATTCCAAATTGACATTAAATCCAACGTTTTTGCCACGACGACCATAAATGTTGCAGATACTGTTGAAAACCCAGTCGCAATAATTGCCGCCTCGCGTGCTGTATACTTCCCTTCTTTATATACACGATTTGTTATCAACAGGCCCAACGAATAGGAACCTACAAATGACGCTACAGCATCAATTGCAGAACGACCGGGAGTCTTCCAAATGGGGCGCATAACAGGTTGTAACAACACACCGACAAATTCAAGCAAGCCATAGCCTACAAGCAACGCGAGAAATACAGCTCCAATTGGCACGAGCAAGCCCACTGGGATGACTAATTTGTTTAATAAAAACGGACCCATATCCGCATCAAATAGCCAAGCAGGTCCAATATTGAAGATAAGCAAAACGCCGACCACAAGTCCAATCACTTTGAAGATTGAAAAAACAAGATTCACCTTCGACTTTTTCCACGTTCCGGAAATAAACGGATACAAAGCCCCTGCCAAAATAACAATTAACGCATAATACGGCAATACTCCACTCACATTTGTTTGAATCCATGACACGATATGATCCAACATAATTGAGCTTTTATCGCCTATCGTGACAGGAACGAAAAACATAAAAGCTCCGATAAAACTAAAGACAAAAAACTTCCACATGCCTAAGTTTGAGCGTGGTTTCTCCTTTTCCCCCACTTGTTGCACTCCACTTCCCCCTTTGTAAAATATTTTTCCTGTACAAAACATCATAATTACTCCAATCTATTCTTCAACACTCCCCTTATATTCTTAAAGCATCACATTTCCAGCAAGAAACGAAAAAAATCCCCTGCGTCACATAAAATGACCGTGGGATTCCATTTATCGGAAAGACTTATATTGATAATCAACATATTGTACATATTGCGCAAAAATTCATGTTTGTTCTGTTTGTTTTAGAATTTACTTGGTGACAGTCACCCAACGAACACCCATCAAATGCTGAACGTTGCATCCCTCATCGCATCCACATAAAAAACAAAAAGAATGTTTCGACAAAATTCGCCTTTTCAATACCTGTGGATAAGGTTACTAACGTTATACCTACCACTCTCTATACATTCCCACCCTTTGGGAACATGTTAACCACAGCTTATCCACCTTTATCTGTGGATAACGGAACGGTTGTTCTTAATCCTAAACTTTGGTAGATTAGTAATATACCCTTGACTCGTACCATTCTATGCAAACACATTTCAATTTAGTACACATATCTATAATATAGGAGGTGAAATTCAAAATGAGCAAACTCCCTGATGACTTATTGATTGAATCCTATTTCAAAGCAAAAGACATCAAACTATGCCCTCACTTCATTCAGTTGCTAGAAGCAGAAATCCGCCGTCGATCTTTACAGGTTGAAGTACAACTTTCTTCATGATCCTGCAGACGCCCTTTTAGGGGCTTTTTTTTGCACACAAAAAGCACCAGGTTCCATCCGACTCAACATGCTCGTAGGCTGATGAAAACCCGGTGCTTACTTATTTTACTGAAACCTCTAGATACACGCCTTGTTTCATCGGCTTATTTTGCACATTTTTATAAAGCGGATGAATTACAAGTACATATTTCTTTCCTGTCTGTAAAGTATTATTAGGAACGACCGTTATTGTTTTGTCGTTAGCCACCTCGACTCCTACTTTGACTTCTCTTCCACCCAATTCGATAAGCTGAATTGCTGCTTTATCGATATTCTTCCAATTCATTTTTGTGTTCATTTCTACCGTAAACTTTTTGTTGACCGGAACATTTACAAGTTGAGGAAGCTGTTTATACCCCTTCAATTTGATGAGCAGCTGATCATGATGGGATACTTCGAGCTCGGCCTCTTTTTTCGTTAGTACATCTGGCTTAACGCCAACTTCGTCCACAGGTTGACCGCCCGGCGAATAAAATCTTGCAGTTGTCATCTTCAACACACTGCCGTCATCGAATCCATACATCGCTTGCATCGTGCCTTTACCGTAGCTAGTTTGACCGTATAACGTAGCCGCTTTTTGCTCCTTCACTGTCGCAGAAACCATCTCTGAAGCACTTGCACTGTATTCATTAATCAAAACATGTGTCGGTCCGTTAAACTTTCTAGGTTGAATGGTTGACGGATAAGTCATCGGCTTACTGTTCTTTTCCCTCAATTGAAACGCATTGGGTGTATTGGGGAAAAATCCTGCAATGTCCTGTGCAGCTGTAATAAAACCACCGCCATTATTGCGCAGATCAACAATCCATCCGTCAGCCCCACTTAAAGATTGAATTGCTTTATTCATCTCTTTCGAGGATTCCGTCGCAAAGCTGTTCAGACGAATGTAGGCAATGTTGCCACCAAGCATTTCAGCTTCAATATTCGGAAGCATAATCTCTTCCCGCGGCAGTTTTTTCTCGATAGGGGCGAATTGACCCACTCGATTGATTGTCAATGTAACCTCCGTTTTTTCGTCCCCGCTAATTAACGATATCGCGAACTGAATCGACTTGCCGACAATACTTTTCCCATTTACATGTGTAATCACATCACCCGTTTGTACATCGCCGCGAGCCGCAGGTCCATTTGGGATAACTGAAATGACTTTGATACCTTTCAAGTCCTCTTCAAGCACAACGCCAATTCCAACAATTTTTTGCTCAATCCCATTCATAAAACCTTGGTATTCCCTCGCTGTCATATAGACGGAATGGGGATCCAGATTCTTTGTAATATCCTTAATCGAACCCTTGGATAGTATCGTTTCCGGCACATCGTCAACATAATAGTCTCGTACCAATTGTCTTACTTCATCGAGCGGTTCTGCTGACGCGGACAGGGCAAATGGAAACAAGACAACTACAATGGAGAATAGTAGCACGAGCGATTTAATAGTTCTTTTCAACGTGTTGGACACCCTCTCTTCTATACATCTATTCCCCCATTATACTACTTACTTGATTTCTTTAACTAGTCACATAAGTGATTTTCTATCTCAACTGTTCCATTTTCTGTGGTAATAAAAAATCGTCATCAGGACAATGAATTCAGATGTCGGTATAGCAAGCCAGACGCCTGTTAATCCGAATAGTCGCGGCATGATCAGCAGAAGAATAAGCAAAATAATAATTTCCCTTGCTGCTGTTATCCACGTTGCCATCCGAATTTGCCCGATGGATTGATAGTACGTCATCATGACAAAGTTCGTGCCCATGAAAAGATACGCGATAAAGAATAGTTTGATGCCTGGTATCGCAAGCGCCATTACTTCTTCCGGGAAATCACCGAACAAACTCGCAATCGGTGCAGCAGCGAATTGACCAATTAATAAAAAGAAGAGACCGGCCCCGAAAGTTGTGCCAATTGCCATCCGTACCGTTTTCTTCATCTTCTCTTCACTTCCAGCCCCACGATAATAACTAATCAATGGCTGGATTGCCGCGCCCATCCCTAAAAATAACAGTAGCATAACACTGTGAACATAATTCAAAATCGTAAATGCAGACACGCCTACAGTTCCAGCGAGACGTTCAAACGTCAGATTATGCGAGATTGTAAAAACAGAAAATCCAACTTCCGAAAGAAAACTTGGAAAACCAATTACTAATATAAGAAGTAATAACTTCCGATCGAACTTGAAGCGAACGAAACGCAAGTTGCTTTTCTTCCTGAAAAAATGTGTACTTAAAATAAGAAGCCCGACAAATGCACCAATGACTGTCGCTGCCGCCGCACCCGCTACGCCATAGTCAAGAACAAATAAAAATACATAATTTAAACCGATATTAACAAGGGATGTAGCAACAAGTGCAATCATTGATAAATTTGGACCGCCGTCATTTCTCACTAAAATACTAAATGCATTTTCAACCGTGAAGACGAATCCAAACAGCAACATGACGTTCATATACCCCGCGACATACTGGAACGTATCAGCATTCGCCCCTAACAAATAAGCAAGCTCTGTCCTGAATGTAAAAGCGATAAATCCGATAATTATCGTCAAAGTAAATATAGAAACAATTGCATGTGAAAAGATAATACGCGCCTCACCTGGCCGTTTAGCCCCCATCATTGCCGAATAACGGGTCGCTGCACCTATTCCAATCCACAATGACATCGCCACAAAAATTGTATAGACAGGTGCAGCGATACCAACTCCAGCAAGGGCGACCGGTCCCAGCCGATTGCCGACCATAATCCCGTCTATCACAATATTGACAGCCATCAGCAGCATTCCAACCGTCGACGGAATCAAATACCTCACAAAAGATTTCCCGACCGATTCCGTATCCAGACGGTTTACTACGTGTTCATTTTTCATAACTAGTTCAAATCCTTATCTTTTATCATTCCCGAGAACGTGAAAACGATTTTAGTTTTTTTAGTTTCATAAAGCCTGAAAAATGACCGGCCTTTGAATGGCCAGCACATTTTTTTCTTATTTCTCGTTCATAATCCCTGTCAATAATACATCCACAATCGACTCATGCGCTTCTGTTAGAGAAATACTATGCTCTAAAAAAAACTGTCGATCGAGAGTTGTATTCGATGCCCCGATAATCAATTTCATCAGCAAATCGATATTCCAATCCTTAATGATACCCGTACGGATTCCTTCTTCAAGAAGCCCTTTTAGATCATCCCATTGATTCAACTCACGATTCACCCGTTCCCATTGTGCAGGATAAGAGCGTTTCAATTGTTCTATAATCCGTAGATCATAAAATTCATTGTATTTCGGTATGACAACAATCGCCTTCCGAATTTTTTCCGGCAATGTCAAGTCAGGATTATCAATGATCATGCGCGTCTGTTCATCGAACTCGTGAAGCGTCAAGTCAAGAATCGAATCCAGGATATCCACTTTGGATGAAAAGTGCTCATATAACGTCCGCTTACTAATCCCTAGCCGCTTTGACAAGTCATCCATCGTGAACTTAATCCCATTGTTTCGTGTTTCTTCAATGAATGCATGTATAATTCTCGTCTTCAATTCAAAACCCCCTAAAAAACTACGGATACCATTCTAGTTTTATTCGTTTCATAATACAACATTTGTAGAGGCGCTGTCTACTTGAAACTACGGTTATAGGGGTGACTGTCACCCCTATAATTCAGACATTATTCAGATAATTACTCACACTCTGCAGACAAACAAAAAAGGCATACTACCTCTTTTTTTGAACGAGGTAGTATGCCTTTTGGATTTGGAGATGCTTTTCGACAGCTATTCACGAACTTGGCTGCTTATTGATTTTTACTCTGTGTAATTGCACACAAATGTTATCCTGGAAATGTTATAACGATTTCCCCATTTATATTTACCACTTCTATTAATTCATCATTGAAAAGATAGGGTGTATCATTTTTGTCCTGGGGTGTTACTGCTTCATAACTGTTCTTTGCTGACAAGACTTGAAAAGTGACAGGAATATAGCGGCCTTTATTCAAAGCTTTCATGTTCCCCATCAAAAATACCTCTTTGCTGGAAACTGCAAAACTTAAGTAGCCAACTTCTTTATTTAAATTGCCTGATACTAATTTAACGCCCTGCAACAATGAAATAATGCACAAAATGAAATCGTTTATAATATCGGAAGACAATTTTTCAAAGCCGTTTTTTAGAAATAGCGCATTGAAGCCGTTTCTAATTTCTTTGAAAGAGAATATATCCTCAATCTTCTTGCCTTTTGAAACTGTGCCCAGATTATTAATCACTTGCTTGCAGTCTTCGAGGTAGTCACTGACATACCCTTTACTCTTTTCCCTATTCGCTATAAAATTACCTAGTTCTTTAATACTTTCAATGCCCTCAGCATCTTCTCTAACTAACATTAAGAAACTGTAAAGATCTTTTTCATCAAAATCTCTTTCGGAAAATTTCTGATAGTAGTATGCAAATAACTGTTGTTCCTTTTTATCCATGATTCTTTCACCCTTTTCTTAATGTTTGTACACAGTTGGGAGATTTCCCTTCCCCCAATCTTACCACGTGCAGGAACATACTTTCTACCATGCAAGCACGTTTATAATAGAGACCCTGTGTACACATTATGCAGGTTGGCCACTCCGTCACTTACTGTCTCCTCTTTTAGAATTGACTGGGTGACAGTCACCCAGTCAATTCAGACACTATTCAGACAACCGATCATTTAAAAAGGTTAACTTACATGTGACCCAGCATAATCTTATTCCCTAGATAAGGAAACTGAAGTCTAGCCGAAAAAAATGAGCCCACGCCCAATAATTTGGAGTGCTAGCTCATTTTTATGTAGTCTATTATTCTAGAACTTGCGGCGTTCAACCCCGTATCTCATTTAAATCATCACTCTGCATATACGCACTACAGAAAAATCTGTTAATTTACACGAGTTCCGTATAAAATCTGCAACGATCTCCCCGTACGATTGAAATACAAAACTCCACTGGTTGATCATTCGTATCATATGCCGTTCGCTCCAAAAGCAAAGCGGGTTTTCCTACTTCCGTCTCAAGAAGGATGCTTTCCCCTTCTCTTATTAAAACCGGTTCAAAAGCTTCTTTCGCACGGACAACTGTCACATCATAGCGTTCATCTAATAAATCATACAGCGATGAGGTTCCTACTTCATACAAAACTGACATATCCTGAATAACTGATTTTGGCATAAATGAAGATTCAAGAATAATCGGTTCACCGTCCGCACAACGTAACCTTTTCATTTCAATTACGTTTTCCCCCAACGGAAGCTGTAATCCCCCTCTCACTGTTGCAGAAGGTTCTACTTCTTTTACTTCAAGCACACGGTCAGTGGGATGAAGTCCTTTCTCTCGTAAAACACGGCTAAAGCTGTAAAATCCAGTTAAGGATTGTTCAAATTTAGGTCTGGAAACGAAAGTACCTTTCCCTTGTATCCGATGAAGTATGCCTTCCTGGACCAATTCTTCAATTGCTTTCTTCGCTGTATTTCTACTAACATGAAATATGTCCATCAAGCTATTTTCTGAATCGATTTTATCCCCAGGTCTCCATTCCCCTGCCCGGATACGCGCATCCAATCTTTGTTTTAATTGATGATATAACGGAATAACACTTCCTTGATCTAATGGTTTCATCACTTTTCATCCTTTTTCATAGTTCTTACTCTTCAATCTATCATCATTTCAACAAAACTCACAACAATTGAACACGCCATCGTATTGATAAACAATAGATTACTTACAAATCGCAATCGATCCGTCTATTTACTTTCGCCGGTACCTTTACGCCATACTTTCTTCTCCCATAGATTAAGTTACCTATTTAACTTCTCCCACGTCAAATGAACCATCTGATTCACCTTTCAAGCGGAAAATCTGTGAAGACATCCAAGTTAGAAATAAAATAGATACACTTACACCGAAAAAAGGAAGCAATCCGGGAATAATTAGGAATATGCGGTAAAACACATAAAGCCCCATAACCGATCCAATCACTTGTACCGGGAACGAAATACTTAGTAACAGCGATGCCGAAAAATAACGTGAAAACGGCAGATGATAGTAAGCAAACACTTGAAAAATATTCATCACCATCACAGCATAGAGTATTGAAATCATCACCATCAACGTTAACATGAAAATCCCTGAAGTCCCGCTCATCGTCAGCACGATACGCAAGTTAAGTATAAGAAAATAACCGATAGCAATCAAAATCACGCCAATCTTATTCGAATTAAGGAACTCGGCTTTATACGTCGCCCAATAACTGTTTGTGAGTGACCGCAAACTGTCTTGACCTTGTAATCTCTTTCGCATGACAACAAATAACCCTACAGTTGCCGGTGATATGCCTAAAATAACTAAGCCTAGTAATGTAAGCCCAATCCACATGAGTTGTAGCACCGCAAGCATCGTCACAAATTCAACGAACCAATAAAGTTTCCCTTTCCAACCGTTTGATCCCAAGCGACTAACCTCCTTTAAAAGATAAAACTCATATGAAGGAAACCCTTCATATGAGCTTTTATTTCATCTTATTTATCTTTTTGCATGCGCTCGTATGCACCTTGAGCCACTTCAAGATACGATTGCAAGCCCATCTTATCAAGCGATTTCTTGTACTCATCCCACTTGCTAAAATCTTGTTTTCCAGTAATGAAACCAGCAGTCATTTCATCAACATATGTTTGGACATCTGTCATCACTGCACTGACCTTGTCGTTTTCTTCCAGTGTATAGTTAAGGCCAGGAATGATGTCTTCGTCTTTTATACGGTAAGGCTTCGTTTGCGCAGCATTTTCAGCGGAAGCTTCTTTACCTTCTGCCCCTTGGAAATATTGCTGTCTAACGATTCCTGGATAATAGCCCCCTGGCCATGTCAAGTATTCACTAATCGCTTGGTCCATATTTAGGCCATTCGGATTGTCCGTGATTTCAGGTAGATACTTGAAGTTTCCTTCTGCATCTTCCTCATACGTCACACCTTCGAAGCCCATGAAGAACATCTTATTGCCTTCTTCTCCATAGAAGTGATCCATCCAGCGAACCATCGCTTCTGGATTTTTTGCTTTATCCGTCAATACGAACATGCCAAGATTTCCGAGTCCAGTCGAAACTGTGTTATAAGCACGTTCCCCCGTAGGCCCTTCAAGAACTGGTACACCAACGTAACCGTCGAGTTTGAGTAGTTCTGCCGGGTCAACCTCACTTAACATACCGTAATTCCCTTTAGATGCCTCAGCTGAAAACGTCTGTGGTTCAGTAGTGAATACGTCTTGGTTTACTAACCCTTCCTTATATAGCTTGTTCAAAAATACCAGCATTTCCTTGTATTCATCTGTAGCCGGAACAAAACGGAATTCCTCCGTACCTTCTTTAAAGTCGAGATTGATGTTCATAGACCCTTGCTTGTTCAATCCAAAGGTTCCGCGTAAATAGCTAGTAAATTCAGCAACGCCATAGCCACTGCCCCATCCAAGCTCATCCGCTTTGCCATTGCCATTCGGATCTTGTTCTTTGAACGCTTTCAGTACTGCATACAATTCATCCGTCGTTTCAGGCGCTTGTAGTCCCAATTTTTCGAGCCAATCCTGATTTATCCACGGTGTACCTGCACGTAGGGCTTCGAATTCCGGATCATAAATAGCAGGAAAACCATAAATATTTCCATCCGCCATCGTAACACCTTGCTTCACCGCTGGGTACTCATCTAACAACTTTTTGAAATTCGGAGCATATTCATCGATATAGTCATTTAATGATAAAAATACACCTTGTTCTCCGTATTTGATCAAATCTGTTTTAGAAAGAGCCGAAGCAAAGTAAAACTCAGGATAATCCCCCGCCGCAAGCGCTAAGTTTCGTTTCTCTGCTAACCCCTCAATTTGTACGGTATTCCAATTCACTTCGATATTCGACATTTTCTCATACTCATCCCAAAGCATAAGACTATCCCAATTTTGTGAAGCAAAGAACTTTGCTGCAAATCCATCGACTTGAATCTTCTCTTCAACAATTGGCATACCTGTCGCGTTCACATTGCCAACATTCGCACCTTTTTCAACAGGTCCATCCTCTTTAGAACAAGCCCCCAAAATCCCTGCTGTTAACAATAAAGTTACTGCTACACTAGAAAAAACTCTTCTCTTCAAACCATTCTCCCCCTTATCAGCCTTTTAGTGAACCTATCATAACGCCTTTCACGAAGTACCTTTGTAAAAATGGATAGAGCATGAGCATTGGTAAATTGGCAACAATCAATACTGCATATTTCAATCCCTCAACACTGAGCTGTTGCGCTAAAAAACTTTCCGACGTTGCTTGAATCATATCGTCGGTCTGACCTTGAATCAGAATTTGTCTGAGAATCAATTGAAGTGGAAACTTATCTTGATCCTGTAAATAAATCAAGGCCTGGAAGTATGAATTCCAATGACCAACTGAATAGAACAGTACCATGACGGCAATAACCGGAAATGATAGTGGTAAAACAATACTCCATAGAATTCTAAAATTCCCGCTGCCATCCATCTTGGCTGACTCCTCTAACTCATGAGGAATGGCTTGGAAGAATGTCCTCATAATGATGATATTCCAAACCGCAACGGCATTTGGAATAATCATGACCCAAAACGTATCTAGCATCCCAAGATCACGAATCAGTAGATAGGTCGGAACAAGGCCCCCACTGAAAAATATTGTAAAGATGATGAAGGCCATAATAACGCCGCGCCCCTTTAAATCTCTGCGTGACAATGGGTACGCTGCTAGAATCGTCATGATAACATTCAAAATCGTTCCAAATACTGTATACTTCAACGTGTTGACAAACCCATTTATAATATCCTTGTTTTTGAAGACCTTTTCATAGGCCTCAAGCGTAAATTCTTTCGGCCATAACCACATCTCACCTGACACCACATATTGCGGGTTACTCAGAGATGCACTGACTACAAAAACCAATGGATAGATGACGAGTAAGGCAACAATGGTAAGGAACACATAGTTAAATATTGTAAACGTACGATCTGCTTTGGTTTCTCTCACTGCCCCCACCCCCTACCATAGACTTGTCTCATTCACTTTTTTCGCAATTTGATTGACCATTATAAGCATGAAGAAATTAATGAGCGAGTTGAACAGCCCTACAGCCGCGGAAAAGCTATATTGCGCTTCCAAGATTCCGCTTCGATACACAAATGTCGAGATGACATCGGATGACACCATATTCAACGTATTCTGCATTAAGTAGACTTTTTCAAACCCAACAGCCATTACAGACCCTGCATTCAAAATGAAAAGAATGACGATTGTTGGCATGATCGCCGGGATATTAATATGAATAATCCGTTGGAACCGCGATGCCCCATCAATCATGGCCGCTTCGTGTTGAGAAGGATCCACTGCCGCTAATGCAGCAATGTAAATAATTGAACTCCACCCCATCGTTTGCCAGACGTCTGATAGCACATACAAACTTTTAAACCAAGCTGGCTCTGTTATAAAGTCAATTGGTGTCCCACCAAAAAGGCGAACTACCTGATTGACTAATCCATCTGTTTTCAAGAATAAGAGCATCATTCCCACAACAACAACTGTTGAAAGGAAATGCGGCGCGTAGATAACGGTCTGTACGAATTTTTTATAACGCAAACCTTTTACTTCATTTAATAAAAGCGCCAATATAATCGGAACTGGGAATGAAACTACTAAAGTGAAAATACCAATCCCGACTGTGTTTTTGATGAGTCTCCAAAAATAGTAACTATCAAAGAATCGCTCAAAGTGCTTAAATCCTACCCAAGGGCTCCCCAAAATCCCTTTTGTCGCGATGAAATCTTTAAACGCAATTTGCAAACCGTAGAGCGGAAAGTAATGAAACACAAGAAAGTATAGAATGACGGGTGTTAGTAATGCATAGAGTTCCCAGTTTTTCCGAAACTCTTTTTTCCACCCAATCCCCTTCTTTCTTTTCCCCGCGCTTTGCTGCCCCTGACTACCTTGAGGACCTTTAAACATCTTCTTTTTCTCATTTACCCCAGTCTCTTCTGCAGTTCCTACCCTCTCACTAATATTCGTCATGATCAGACCCCTTTTCCTCCAAACACACTCAGCTGTGTACGATGCTAGATTCTTGTGAAACCCTGACGACTTTACCGCCTGCGCGTATTGACTCTGTTGCTGCACACCCAACTGCTACACTCATTCTTCCTGCGAAAGGCGTAGTAAGGGGTTGTTTATCATGAAGGATCAAGTCAATAAAATCTTGCGTGATTTTCGGATCTGCCCCACCATGACTACCATCTTCGGGTTTCATTTCGTATGTAACGTCACTTAGCTCTTTCCACGTGTTCGTTTTACGCGTTTTCAAGTATATTTTCCCGTTGACATCATCGTTCTCTATACGACCTTCTGTTCCAATGAATGTATAGTTACGGTTATAGTCTGGCGTGAAATGACATTGAAGATAAGATGCCTTAATCCCGCCCTCTAGCTCCATAATAAGCATGTTATTGTCTTCCACATCGATTTCTTCTCGGAATGCACATTGCGTGAATGTATGAGCGACATACTCAGGACACGTATTCTTTAGCTCACACTCAGGACATGTTAAGTCGTTTGGCTTATCCCCACCATAGTAATCAAGGCTTCCGAATGCAGATACTTTTGTCGCATACTTGCCTGAAATCCAGTGGATCACATCAAGGTCATGTGAACCTTTCTGTAAAAGAAGAGAGGTTGTATTTTCTGATTTCCCGTGCCAATCGTGGTAGTAGAAATAGCCCCCAAAGCCGACGAAGTGACGAACCCAAATCGTTTTCAATTCACCAATAGCACCGGAGTCAATGAGTTCTTTCATCGTTTGGTACATGCTCATATAGCGCATATTGAAACCAACCATCAGATGCTTGCCTGATTTTTGCCACGTTTCAATAATCCGGTCGCACCCTTCAACCGTAATGGCGAGTGGTTTTTCAGAATAGACATGTTTACCTGCCTCAAGAGCAGCGATAACATGTTCCTCATGTAGATAATCCGGTGACAATACTGCAACCGCATCGATATCAACACGCTTCAACAGTTCTTTGTAGTCATTTGTTTGAAATAATGGTGTGTCGTATTTCTCTTGGAACTTGGCAATGCGTTCATTAGAAATATCGGCAATTGCAACAACCTCAGATTCCCCTTCTGGCTTATGCCAATAGTGTGCAAGTCCACCTCGTAAACCCGCTCCGATAATTCCCATTCTTACTTTCTTCATCTCTTCACCCCATCTATTTTGAAGTTTTCTTTCACCTTGGGTATTTATTCCCCAATTCCGGGAAAACGTTTTCCTTAAAGCCATACTAAAGATTACTACCTATTTTTAGGTTGATTGACGAACGACTAATTTAAATGGCAATAATGTTTTTAAGTCAATATTTGGATTATCTTCAATTTGGTTCATTAGCGTTTTCGCTGCAATTACACCCATCTCATATTGCGGTATGGATATTGTCGACAACGAAGGATGAACATATTGAGCCATTTCGTTATTATCAATCCCGATGAATCCGATATCATTAGGTATAGAAAGCCCGAGTTCGTGTGCAGCTCGCATCGCCGCTATCGCTAATAAATCTCCTGCGCATAGAAGAGCAGTTGGACGCTTATTAAGTGGCTGACTCAATAAATCCATTGCCGACTTATAACTTTGTTCCAAACACCAACCTGTATTAATAATCCAACCCTCTTCAATAGGTAACCCGAATTCGTTCATTGCCTTTTTAAACCCTTTAAAACGTTTTTCACTTGCCATTGTAGCGCCTATCTCACCGCCCATGAACCCGATACGATGATGTCCTTTTGACACAAGATGTTCTACAGCTTTATACGCTGCATCTTCCCGGTCATAATCCACTGTAGATATCGCATGATCACTGTAATTAAAATCAACGCCCACAACAGGAATTAACTCCTTAATCTCAAGAAGAACTTGTTCATCGACTTTATCAATTAGCAATATCCCCTCAACTTCCTTTTCCCGAATCATCTGATGGAAAAGTGCCTCATCTTCCAAATCCTCGCTCGTTAATAGTAGCAGCGTATAACCTGCACTATTCAACGTTTCACTAATCCCCGAATAGATTTTGGAAAAGTACGGGTTATCTTCTGCAAGACGTGGACTTGCAAGCCATGCGATTTTCTTTGTGCGCTTCTTTTGTTGCCTTGAAGAAGCGACAAGATGCCGTGCATACTCATTCGGTGTATACCCTAAGTCTTTTACTGCCTGCCAAACTTTTTTCTTTGTTTCGGGATTCACATTTCGAGTAGAGTCATTTTTAATAACACGGGAAACTGTCGTAACTGATACACCAACATGCATTGCAATATCTTTTAATCTCACCATTTTATGTACCTCTTTCTTCTGCAACCGTTTTCTTTTACATTATTGTACTACAAACTTCCATGCAGTTTAGTACAATAGTAAATTACGCCAGACGTCAACGGGTTGTAGGTACAACTATAAATAAAAAATAAGTGAGATACTTCAATATAGTTGGAAATTTGTTACTACAAATAATATATAGTCTATTGTTCTGAGTGTCAACGTATTTTTCAAATAGTCTATTAACTAATAACTGTCCTCTATTTATTGCAGCTCATGACAGCATACTACATAGTAAAAGTGCCTGAATTGACTGGGTGACAGTCACCCAGTCAATTCAGACACTATTCAGACAACCATTAAACCTTGTTTTCTTCATGCATTTGTAATTTTATTTCCCAATAAGTACTTAAATTATTTATCTTCTATAGGTGATACCACAATTTTCTCCACCGACTTGTCTGTCTGACGAAATTTCGGATAGCCGATCAAAATGGCAACAACTCCGCAAATTCCGATTAATACGGGATAAAATGAATAAGGAATAATACTAACCGGTGATATTGCTGCTAATCCAGCGGCTGCAAGCATTTGCCCTCCATACGGCAAAATCCCCTGCCAGCTACTTGCGAACATATCAAGTAAACTAGCCGACTTCCTTGGGTCAATCTCATATTCATCAGCGATACTTTTTGCTAAAGGCCCTGTAATGATAATCGATATCGTATTATTCGCGGTAGCGATATTAGCCATACTAACTAAACCGGCAATCCCAAAATCAGCCCCTTTTTTCGATTTAATTTTGCTTGTAATGACATATAAAAGATAATCAATACCCCCATTATATTTGATGATTTCAACGACGCCACCGATTAAGATAGCAATGATCGCCAAATCCTCCATACTAATGATTCCTTCAGCAACTAGTTGCAAAAAACCGCCGAAACTATAAGACCCGTCAATCATACCGATAATTCCGGCAAACAGCGTTCCACCAAGCAAAACGACCAGCACATGTGCACCTAATAACGCCGCTACAAATACTGCGATATAAGGGAGTATTTTAAACAACTCATACGGATAGTCCCCACCCAAACTAGCTACATTACCTCGTGTGATTATGCCTAAAACAATCGCTGTGACAATTGCTCCGGGTAATACGATCAAAAAGTTCACTTTAAACTTGTCTTTCATTTTTATATTTTGTGTCCTAACCGCCGCAATCGTCGTATCCGAGATCATCGACAAGTTATCACCAAACATTGCACCGCCGATTACTGTCGCCATTGCCAATGCCAGCGGGATACCTGTTTGACTCGCAATCCCTATTCCGATTGGCGCCAAGGCAACAACGGTCCCCATTGACGTCCCCATTGAAATCGAAATAAAACAACCGATAACGAATAATCCAACCATCAATAAATTCGTAGGTAATAGAGATAAGCCAAGGTTAACTGTGGATTCAACGGCCCCCATTCCTCTAGCAACTGCAGAAAATGCGCCAGCTAAAATAAAAATGACAGCCATTAAAATAATATTCGGATGGCCTGCGCCTTTCGTAAAAGTCTCCACTTTACTGGACAACTTTTCTTTTCTATTCATCATCAAAGCAATAGCGGCAGCAATTAGTATCGCTACATTCAATGGCATATTTGAAAAGTCTTTTGTAATAATTCCTGTGCCGATAAATAGCAACACAAAAACAAGTAATGGAAAAAGCGCAAAGGGGTTCCCCTTTTTCACTTTAAGATTCGGCATAAATATTCCTCCTAGTAGTCTGACAAAATCCCAGAACTTACTGAAAACATAGTATTTCTATATGAATTACCAAACACTATCGTATCCTGCTTTCTTATCAGTGTTAACGAGGTTATTAACAGTTTTCAGAATTTACTTATAAATTGGTTTACATTACTAGTTGAAATGTGATAGGTTAGATGACAAACCTGAGAGGATGATTGAAATGGCAGTGGTTGAAAGTTTTTTATTGGATCATACAAAAGTAAAAGCTCCTTATGTACGCTTAGCTGGTACGGAACAACACGAGAAAGGAAGCACTGTACAAAAATATGACTTACGGTTTTTGCAACCGAACGAAGATGCACTGCCTACTTCAGCCGTTCATACACTAGAGCATTTACTTGCGACGTATTTGCGAGACGAGCTGACGGGAATTGTCGATATCTCACCAATGGGATGCAGAACAGGATTTTACATGATCATCTGGGATGAACATGAACCCAAAGAAGTTGCCGCTGCTTTAACGACAGTGCTTGAGAAAGTAGTAACTACTGAACACGTTCCCGCTGTGTCTGCACTTGAATGTGGAAACTATAGAGATCATTCACTATTTGCTGCACAGGAATATGCAAAGTTGGTTCTTGAAGCAGGATTAAGTGATGACCCGTTCCGCGCTTAAGCGCAAATAAATTACGTCCATTATTGATTTTCACTTCATAGTTTAGTACCAAAAATAACAAAAGAGGTTGCCCCAAAGCTGAATTTGCAGGCAACCTCTTTAGTCTGGATTCTTTGCTCCCTATACATCATGAGTGTTACGCTTATGTCATGCCGCCTAATTCGGCAAACAAAGAGGAGGGCCATTATGACACAAGTAAAACAACAGGAAATTCACCTGGCTAACCGGCCAAAAGGAATGCCTTCAAAAGAAGATTTCAACTTTGTAGAGAGTCTAGTTCCCACACCAAAAAAGAACGAAGTTTTAGTACGGACACTGTATTTATCCGTTGATCCATACATGCGCGGAAGAATGCAGGACACAAAATCATATATTGCTCCATTTGAATTAAATAAGGTCATTGTTGGGGGTGTCGTCGCCGAAGTCGTTGAATCTCAATCAGACGCCTTCAAACAAGGTGATGTGGTCGTTGGGAATCTCAACTGGGCTGAATATACTATAGCCAGTGAGCAAGAAATCCGGAAAATCGATCCCAAATTAGCGCCTATTTCCACTCATTTAGGAATTCTCGGTATGCCTGGCTTAACAGCCTATTTTGGACTGCTGGACATCGGAAAACCGCAAGCTGGTGAAACGGTCGTCGTTTCCGGGGCTGCCGGGGCTGTTGGTTCTGCAGTTGGACAAATCGCAAAAATCAAAGGTGCCAAAGTAGTAGGCATTGCTGGCTCAGATGAAAAAATCGACTACTTACTAAACGAGCTTGGCTTTGACGCAGCTGTTAACTATAAAAAAGAAAGTTTCAGGGAAGACCTTAAAAATGCTGTGCCTAACGGAGTAGATGTGTATTTTGATAATGTCGGCGGCGACGTTTCAGATGCCGTTTTCACACTGTTAAACAGAAATGCCCGAATTCCATTATGCGGAGCAATTTCATCCTACAATGCCGAAGGAAAAGATTCAGGCCCCCGTATCCAATCAGCCATGATCAAGACAAGCGCCATGATGAAAGGCTTCACACTTGGCGATTATGCTGCTAACTTTAGTGTCGGAGCTGTGGACTTAGGTAAATGGCTACAACAAGGCAAATTGAAATACGAAGAAACAATTGTGGAAGGTTTTGAAAATATCCCCGAAGCATTTATTGGTTTATTTAAAGGAACGAACCTTGGTAAACAACTTGTAAGGGTTGCTAATCCTGAACACGCGAAGCTATAAAGGTTAATGTTATTAGGCATTAGAAAGATATACTAATGATAATTCCCACCCCAGAATAAAAATGAAAAAATCAGCCATTCTCCTACATGGCTGATTTTCTTTGTGACTAATAAACATTCCGAATTGTGTCCAAGTTGTAGTGGTGACAGGCACCACTACAAATACTTCCAGCTTTCTTTCATTCTCGAGTCAATACTGTTACATTGCTATAAAAACCGAAGATAGGGGTATACACTGGAAAAAGGTCATTTTTCTGGAGGAGTAGTTTATGAATAAGAAACGTTTATCCTGGGTGGATGTCACGAAAGGATTTTTAATGATTCTTGTAGTCATTGGACATTATCCGGAACAACTGGATTTTCCTCTTTCGAAGTATATCTATTGGTTTCATATGCCGGCATTTTTTATTTTGAGTGGTTTGTTTTTTAAGCCCGTAGTAGAAAAAGGCTTACTAAAAATTTCGATTCACAAACGTTTTATGCAACTGATTGTTCCCTATCTATTTTTCTTGGTAAGTATTACGCTGATCCGCTATGGCATAGAAATCGGTTCAGGCAATATAGATTTATCGTGGTATCTAAATGATTTGTGGACACTTGCCGTGGGCGGTCGTTTTGTACGTGGTGCTTATGGCGTCTTCTGGTTTGTGACAACATTATTCTTTACATATTTGTTCTTCTTATGGCTAACAAAGTACTTCAGCCGTACGAAACAGTTCGTGATTCTGGCGATTTTTTATATAATCGCCCACTTTGAAAGCATCATTGCAATGCATGTAATTGGCGGAAAGCCTTCTGAAGCTTCGCAAGCGATCCCGATGGTTTGGAACATCGATGTTGCACTCATGGCAGTCGTCTATTTTGCGCTCGGTTATTACATGAAGGATATTTGGCAGAATGTCACGAAACGCTGGATGATTACAGGAATGGTTGTCAGTGTAACAATGGTCTTTCTTGATAGCTGGAATGTAATTGACTATCGATTAAGCATGAAATTTTTACGTTACGATCATTTCATTCTAGATTTGGTCATCCCACTGTCATTCACACTCGTATTGGTAGGCGGATTTCAATTCATCACTTCCCGAATGTCGCTTAACTGGCTACAAAATGTAGAGAAACACTCACTCTCCATTATGTACTTGCATATTTTCACGGATATTTTGTTAAATGATTATTTCACATATGGCATTATTGGATTCACAGCATTCGGATTAGTCATTCCCATCATTGTTTCTATTATCATTCAAAAAATGGTACCAAACGGGAAACTTTTTCTTGGTGGATTCTCACCGAAAAAAACCACTACTACTCCAGCAATAAATTAGAAAAAGCTGAACTCCGTGACAGGGAGTTCAGCTTTTTTATAGGTTTTCCGAAAAATGGAGCCAGTCACAACTAACTTTCAGAATTGTTTCCGAATTGTAGTGGTGACTGTCACCCCACAATCATTTCCGTCTAAGAACGTCCATCCAAACCTTGTACCCTTCCCCATTTAAGTGAAGACCGTCAATTGTGAATGTCTCATCCAACTGTCCATTTTTATTCACAAAACTGGAATGCAAATCAATGTATTCAATTCCGTTTTCTTCAGCGATCCGTTGCAACACTTCGTTAAATTGATTTACTTTTTCATTCGATACCTCATTACCAAATAACTTGTTGTTTACTGGAAGGATGGATTGTATAAAGAGTTTACTGTTTTCACCTTCAAAAGATTTCACAATCGCAGTAATGTGTTTTTCCAAGTTCTTCCTATCGGTAGAGTAGCGAATATCGTTTACGCCAATCATGAGGTATGCCTCTTTTGAATTCCGTCCAACCACTTCCTTGATTCGATTCACTACTCCTTTTGAAACGTCGTTTCTGATTCCTCTATTTAATACAACCTCGTCAGGGAAGTATTCCTGAAACTCTCCGTAATCTGTAATACTGTCTCCAATGAATATTTTATGTACATCTTTCACGTCAGATTTTTCGAAGATACTTTTTTTCGTATAATAATAATCCGAAGTTCCTTTTCCAGAAGGTGTCGGTTGCATTTGTTTTTTAATAAAATCAATGCCGCCTATTTTATGCACCACAATACTTCCCCCTCCAATCAACAGGAGATTTAAAAATAAAGATATAAATAACAATGACTTAACCTTTTTCAAACCTTGCACTTCCTATTCTTCAACTGATTTTCTTATAGATCGAACGTATTACAATATATCTATACCCACATTTTCAACAAGTCATGTTTTTTCCATCTAACATTCCGAGTTCAATTTCCTCCGAAGACAGGCTCTTCTTCTAAGTTTTTTTGAATTGTAGTGGTGACTGTCACCCCATTTGACTTTGTCACATTTTTTCAACACAAAAACCGCTTACCTTCTTATCATAAAAGGCTTGCGGTTGATTGAACGATGCTGGAACGGCAATGGTTTATAAACGGAAAAGCCCGCGGTTATTCACTTAGCAGCAAAATTGCTTGTGTCCTGGAATTCACATTAAGTTTTTCATAGATGGAAGTTAAATAGACACGCACCGTTCCTTCTTTTAAAAAAAGTTGTTTCGCAATGTCACGGTTAGAAGCACCGCTTGCCAGCAATTGAATCACCTCTTGCTCGCGTGGCGTGAGTAAATCAAGAACATTATTCTTTCCTCTGCTTTCACTTAGCAAGTGTTCGACATAAGAAAGAGAAACGGTATCCCGTTGTCCAAGTAAACCTTGTCGATGTGATTTCAAATATCGCTTCAATAAAGGGATAATTGTCGGTTCATCGATAAACGTCCGCAAATAGCCATATGGTTCTCCTCGTACGATCGCTTCATGCAAGGCATACAATGCTTCGGCTTCATTCGATAACATTGAATAACAAAGCGCTTCGAGCACCGCTGATTCAATGATAGTTGTAACCTGCTCTTCCTCCAACGCTTGCATTTTCACACGGATGATCAACTGCAATGCGTCTTCCGGCTGCCCCTTTTCCAATAAAATGCGAGCGTCCACTAGAGAACGAAACGGGTTCTCCAGCGCCAAGCCTCTGTTGTTTTTCATCCTAGTTTTGGCAAGTTCATTTTCTGCTTGAACCACTTTATTCTCCCGCAAGAAAAACAATGCCTTCATAATATACAATGCATCTTTCCAATGTTGTGCATTCACTTTCTCCAGTTCATTATCCAACGCAGTATGGGCTTCCAGAAAATTCTTTTTCAAGGCATGAATTCGGCTTTCTAAAAAGGCCATCGGAATAAAAAGACCGGGATCTTGAAACCGATTCCTAAAGGACATCGCCTTCTTTTGTTCCTCAGATGCTTCCTCCAAACGATTCCATTCATATAGTTTTTCAGCGCGAATTCCACAACTGTATCCTGCCATATTGAAATTTTCAAACGCGTCCGTACGAAATCCATTAAAGTAAAACATTTCATTTTCATCCGGAAGTAGCTTCCCTTTGGAACAAATAGTTGTACGGAAAAGCGACGACTCCGTCTGGTTATACTGGGTTGCGATTGCATCCCATACTGAATCTTCGGGTTTAATCGAATCCAGCCTTTGTTTAATTAACTTCAAAGCTTGTCCCATATCTCCTGTTCTCAAAATAATGAGATAAGCTTTGACGCCAAGAAAATCGTAAACAGCTCCTGAATACTCTGCTTTCCCCATCCATTGATCCATTTTGTCTTGGGACTCCAAGTCAATAAGGATTCGATCCGCTCCTTCCAAGTTGTGTAAAGCTGCCAATGCAAATGCATACATCACCTTCATTTGCGGATTCACATCATAATAATTATCCAGCAACGTTCTGATCCAACGAACAAACACTGTGAAACGTTCAGCAGTTAGAACGTCGATGATATTGGCCATAATCCATTCTTCCGCACGTCCGTACATGTGACCGTTAAAAGCATGTTCGATTGCGCAAATGAAATCGCCTTTTTCGTAAAGAATTAGAGCTGCCTTTTCGTTCATCAATACAATAAAATCATCCGCATACCGATTTTTCAGCTCACTTCGCAATGTTTTGGTCAATAAATTATGGTAGCGGAATATGGGTTCTTTTTCGTGCAAGCGGATGATGAATAAACCCTTTTTTTCTAGCTCATGTAATCTTTCATGACTATCCGAACGACGTGTAAGTTTATCACAGATTTCAGGCGTTAATTGATCCAGTATTGACGTACAGAGGAGGAAAAAATGGCTGGATGGAGAAAGAGTTTCAAATACTTCCTTCATCAGAAACTCCGCCACAAAAGGATGACGGCCGTCAAATTGCGAAAAGTCCCCATCCCTTTCAGAATCGCTTGCCAACGAGAGACCCGCCAATTGCAGGCCTGCCGCCCACCCTTCTGTCACATCTACTACAGTTTGCAAATGATGTGCATGATCAAAAACTATATTCTGCTGTTCGTAGAATTCCTTTCCTTCTTCATAAGTGAGGCGAAGCTGCTCAATTCCGATTTCCGAGAGCCAAGATTTCTCACGCCATTTTGCAAAGGGCAATGGCAAATCCATCCGACTTGATAGACATACTTTCGTATTGCTCGGTAAATAATTCATAAACTGCTCCATCATCGCATGTATATTCGCATTCTCAATTAAATGATAGTCATCAATGATAATCTGGATGTTTCCTGGCAACAAACTGATTTCATTCAATAAGGAGTCTATTAACTTCTCGGAGGAAAAAGAAGACTGAGTATGGAACCTAGACAGTATGCTCGAGGCTGTTGAACACCGAAAACTAGCAAACACTGTATACGCTACGTACTCCCAAAAACGAAGGGGGTCATTATCTGTCACATCAACGGTGAACCATGCAATGGGTCCCTCATGTTGTATTGCCCATTGACTGAGCATAGTCGTCTTTCCATAACCCGCCGGAGCGCGAACAAACAGAAGTTTCGACCGACTTCCCCGTTGCAAAAGTTGTGTTAACCGCTCTCTTTCCACTATCTTCCCCGTATTCATGGGTAACGTTATTTTTGACGTAAGCAAAACCCCTTGCAAGATTTTCACCTCCTTCTCAATATCATCTCTGGCAAGCGCTTTTTAGTATCCTATCATTTGATGACTTTTGAACGATCCGGCCATTCCCATTTATTCGCCAGCAAAACCGCTTTTGTTCGTGAATCGACGCCTAGTTTACTATATACTTTCGATAAATAGACACGCACAGTTCCTTCTGATAAAAACAATTGACTGGCAATCTCACTATTTGAAGCTCCTCTTACCAATAATTGCAATACATCCCGCTCTCGCGGTGTAAGCATCTCTAGCAAGGGGTTCTGGACGCTATCACCCACTTCCTCCGCCGTCAATCGTTCCACATAATTGATCGGAACGGAATCCCACTCCGCATGAATCCCCTGTTGCCGTAGCTTTACATACTCTTTCAGTAAAGGTAAAACGCGTATTTCATTAAGGAATGTCCTTACATACCCGTATGGCGCTCCTTCTTTTAAAGCTTCATGCAACGCTGTCAATGCTGCTTCTTTGTCGGATAAATCCAGTTGGCACATTGCCTCAAGTACCCCAGCCTCTACGATTGTAGATATTTGCCGTTCTAGCAATGCTTTTTCTTTCACTCGTCCAACAACTTCCAGTGCTTCTTTTGACTGCGCTTTAGCCAATAAAATACGTGTCTGTATTAACAACCAAAACTCTTGACCTGATTCAACTCTTTGATTATGTATTGCAGTTGATTGATAGAGTTCCAGTTCTGCTCGCAATGAATCCCCTTCGAGTAAATAGCAGTACGCTTTCATCGTGCGTAATGTACTAATCCAATAGCTTTCCTTTACAGTATCTATTGCATAATCCAATAAGGCATGCGCCTCAATAAATTGTCCTTTTGTAGCGTAAATTCTTCCCTTCAGCAAGTACATCGGGACGATTAGACTAGGATCTTTAAAGCGATGACCGTATCGTAAGGCCTCTTCCAATACAATCGATGCTTCATATACACAATCTTTTTCGTATAAAGCCTCTGCCTGAACCGCATAGCTAAAACCCGTCATATTTTGCTCATTGAATTCGCTTTCCCGAAATAGGTCAAGAAAAGGCAGGACTTCTTTCACAGCCCATAGTTTACCCTTCGAACCGAGGCTCGTCCGAAGCGTTTGTGGTTCGAACTGATTATATTGCATCGGAATATCGTCCCACCTAGAAATTACCCGGCCGATTTTCATTTGACTTAGGATAATACCTATTGCACGTTCAATATCCTCACAATTTGCAATCAAAACAAATGCTTTTACTGTCTCTAAAATATAGGCCATGCCTTGATAGTCATCTTTTTGTTTCCATTGTTCATGCACTTGTCTGCACTCCAACTCCTCTATGAGTTGTTTGGCTTCTTCTATTGCATATATGTTTGTAAATGTAATGACGTTCATGATTAGCGTCTCTACATTCACCGGATAATCCGCATCTCGCAATTGTTGCACCCACCGCATGAATGTCGTTGTTTGGCCTGATAAAAAGACTTCGAGAATATGAGCTGTAATCCATCTATCTGCAACTTCATACAATTTCCCCGTTAGAGCAAGTTCAATCGCGGAAATAAAATCGCCTTGCTCCCGCAAAAGAATGGCTGTTTTCTTATAATTCAACGAAATTTCTTGATCTGAATAGTGGTTTTTCATTTCTATTTGCAAAGCATCCGCAAATAAATGATGGTAACGAAAAATGGGCTCACTCGCATGAAGACGCGTGATGAATAGACCACTTCTCTCAAGCTCAAGCAAGACATTTTCACTATCCGTTCGATTTGTGAGAGTATTACAAATTCCTGGTTCAAGTTGATTCACTAGCGAAGTGCGGATAAGAAAGTCTTGTGTAGATAGGGGAAGCGATGCGAGGATTTCCTGAGCGAGAAACTCAATTAAAAACGGATGTGCACTGGAAACCAGGTCACTATTCCATCCATCCGCTACAGTCATGCTCCCCGAAAGGCTCGTCAATTGAATGCCAGCCGCCCATCCCTCTGTCGTATCCAATACTTGTTGAACCGTTGCAACATCCCTGAGCATAAGCCCTCGTTTAGTATAGAAACGTTCCACTTCCTCATAAGTGAAGCGTAGCTGCTCCATGCCAATTTCTGTAATCCAACCTTTAACACGCCACTTGGCAATTGGGAGCGGCAATTTGGTTCGGCTAGTCATATACACCCGTACATTGCTTGGTAAATAGGTGATAAACCGGTCCAGCATATCATGAATCGATTGGTTGTCAATTAAATGATAATCCTCAATAACAATACGCAGTATTCCTGGAATGGAGCCAATTTCATTCAAAAATGAGTCTATCAATAATTCGATTGGGGAGTGACTATTAGATAAGGGAAATTGTGTTGTATCCGTTTCACTCATAAATGTTTCAGAAACGGTATAGATGACGTATTTCCAAAAGCGTATGGGATCATTATCAATGGCATCGACGGATAGCCAAGCAACTGGCTCATAGGATTGACCAAACCATTGACTAAGTATGGTTGTCTTACCATAACCTGCCGGCGCACGTACAATCGTTAATCTATTGGAACCGGCATATCGAAGTAAATCGGCCAATCGCTCACGCTCCACAGCTTCTGCAGCAACACGTGGAATTGCTGTTTTAGAATTCAAACTCGTCATTTGCACAGTCATAGCCCCTTTTCGCCTTTTCTATATGCATCAATACTTCTACATTCTATTTGCATTCTCCTTTAATTTCAGGTTAATTTTACAGTTTTTTCATTTTTAGTAGTGAAAATGGTATGCCATTATCTTTCCATACATTGAATTACGTCAACTATAAAAACCCCCTAAAGTTTTTAAAAAACTCAAGAGGATTTGGTGTTTAGTCAAGTTAGATAATTACCCACTAGTATGTTCTTTATCTCAATAGATTTAGATTATCCAATTCTCGTTCTGCTAATAGAGGAACTAAATTGTCAAAAATATGCGTATCATCATTATAAACTGCATACCCCCCCGTATATTTTGAGCCCCGTAATTTGAATTGACTCATCCTACTATATAACTTTTGGGCCAATTCCAACTCATGTAGTTCTAAGCTGTATAAGATCAACCAGCCATAGACTGCAGGTGATTCATAATCTACCAGCTTTCCCCCAGAAAACCGATCATATCGTCCATAGATAGCTCCATGCAGTTCTATTTCTTCCTTGATAAAATCCAAAAATGCTGTCGTTGAATACCTTTTCTTTCCACGATATAATGCCACCAGTGATTGGTCCACCATGTTAATTTCTGAATCGAAAAGATACACGTCTTTCTCTACATCATATGCTTTCGGATAATAGAAACCATCTAGTGGGGCATTTTTCAGTATGGCAAGCATTTTCTCATAGATGGCTTTATCGATCAATCCTCTTTGATTAAGCTTTGCCAACGAATCCGGTTCGATATAGGATAATGTGATATATTGGCTGGTCCCTTCATCCTTGACATAATAATCGGTTAAGCTACTTTCACTTTGATTGAATGCAGTCAAGTAGCTACTAATTCGGACGGCGGCTTTTTCATAGCGTGGTTCATTCCACTTTTCACTCGCGTCGAACAAAGCACCGCATATTCGCAAATCATCAACAAGGGCATTTGCAAAAACCTTATTCTCACCCGCCTCAGTCAATTTCCAACGGACAAAGCCATCGTTTTCGAGAAAGTAATTAGTAAGTTGCTGATAAGCATGTTCAAATTGTACTTCATCTTCCTTTAAGAGGGCATAGTGCATCCATATTCCTAATGACTCAGATAATGCTTCTCTTCCTTTTACGAGATCACTATCCTCCTCGTCCCCCGCCTTCATATATGTTGCGAGCGTTCCGTTATCATTTGTTAACCATTTTTCAATAAATGCTTCCGTGGTGAATGCATCCGACTTTTTCACTTTTTTCTCATAAAGTATAGAGAAAAACCCACTACACAAAATGAGGCCTGCAATAAGGAAATACCTGTATCTCATTTTGAAAGACCTATATCTAAATTTATTCGACCACATCTTTCAGAAGCTTTTTGGAGTAGTCCGTCAGGATTGATTAATTCGATAACTTCTTGTGCCGAATCAGCACCCTCCCAGTCGACGTCCCTAGTTCCCAAAATGGTTGATACATTTATTTCTTCTGGTTTCATCCCAAAGATCTGCATAATTTTCAACATTTTACTGACTCCTTTTCTTCTTATCAATGACTTATCTCATCAAAATGAAACGTTAACTAGCGAAAGACTCCACGTGGATTCCGTACTAAGATGCTTGCTGAAATCGCTTTGTTTTATACCATTTCACTTCTTGTTTAAACACTAAACGCTTAATTTCCAAAATTGATGAATACACAACGAGGAAAATCCACAATTGGGAATACGTGAAGTACATGAATAACACCGTCAAAAAGTTTTTCATTGTCAACTGCTTTTTTTCCAGACTCAATGCCAAGCAGACCTCTGTCACAAAAAGGAGAAAGCCAACAATTAACAGCACATACGATACAACTCCTATTTTCAGTTCCAAATCATAAAATAGGTTTACAACAAAGATAGCATGTGAAAGCAAAACCCCTCCAAAAAATAATAAGTACGTAAACAAGAAATAAAATAGGTCAATAAATACTTTTTTATTTTTTAATTTGTGCAGCTTAAACAAGTATTTGAAAATAACATATAGATTACCTCTTGCCCACCTTGTTCTTTGCCTCCACCATACGCGCAAATTTTCCGGTTCCTGTTCCCACGTAATCGCTGAAGGAAAAAAACGGATGTAATATCCCAAATCGTAAACTCTCATGCTTAACTCCGTATCCTCAGATAGTGCCTTTTCATCCCAGCCATTTAATTTCTCAAGAATCGATCTTCTTATTGCGAAATTCGTTCCAGGAATTGTAGTCATCTTAAACCAGAACCAACGTCCAGCTTGTGCCAACCACTGAAAAGTTAATGTTTCGATATTGATTAACCTTGTTAGTACATTCTTATTCGCATTGACCACTCGGAATTTACCGACAATCGCTCCTGCCTTTTCATCTTTTTGTAAGCCCAGCGCGAGATAGTAAATCGCATCAGGTTCAGGCATGTTGTCCGCATCGTATACGGCAATTATTTCACCTGTCGACCGTTTTAACCCTTGATTGAGTGCTCCCGATTTCCCTTTACCTGCATTCGGCGGCTTGGTATTCACTACTTGGATAAAAGAAAATTGTCTTGCATACTCCTCAACAATGACCCCTGTGCGATCGCTCGAGTTATCATTAATGACGATGACTTCCAATTTATCTTTCGGATAATTAAGCCGGATCATTGATTTTAGGGTATTCTCAATTACAACTTCTTCATTATGTGCCGGAATCAGAATACTGACTGTCGGTAAATCCTCTACCTCTTTCAACAATCCTTTTTCAAACTGCTTATACTTTAATGAATGAAAATACCCTCCTACCATAAGAAAGGCATGGTAGAACAACATTGTCCAGATTAAAAATAGTGACAGATATAACAGTAGATTTATCAATTAGATTATCCCTCCACTTTTACTTTTCTAGTTGACATAAACACGGTAAATCCAATAAACATTATGACGGCCATACCGCCGACAACAGCTATTATCCAAACGATGACTTCAATAAAACGTTGAAAATGATACGCGGAAAAATCAATAGATGATAACAACAATCCACTGCGGCTGACATTCGTAATGGTCACTCCATCAGCTGTGTGAATATCTACATTCTCTGCCTTTACCCACACATCCATTTGCTTTAAATCAATCCATGAAATTCCCGGCAATTTCTCCATTTCTGCGATTAATTCTTTAAATCGTTCTACACCTAAATAAGGATGATAAAAAGCACTTAGCATTCCGTCTTTTGTGAGTTGATAATTTGCAGCTTGATCCATCATTTTTTGTAACGCTTTGGTATATTCAGGTTGTATGTAGCCCATCGTTTCCGGTAGTAACTGCATGCCATTTAGAAAAGAGGGATGCGTCATATATGGAGTCGAGCCCATGATTTCCCAATCCTTATCACTTAACTGGACCTGACCAACGTAAGTGGAAAAGTGTTCTGATAAAATCTTGTATCCATTTTGCGACATGGTATAATGCGGAGCTTCGAAAGCTAAAGGATACAAGCCAAAGTTCGTTAATTCTTGAATGCCTTTCGTTACTTTTAATCGGATATAATCGCTTTCAAAAGCAACCAATTTTTTCATATACTGCTCATACTGAGCTAGCGTCGCAAATTCACTCTCTGTTTTTAAAACGAATTTTTCTCCTACATCTGCGTAGATGGGTGTATTGCTTTTCACATCCCAAAATTCAAAGCCTTCCCCCGTTTCACTCTCTCGATATTGATGCGTATAGCCATGCAGAACAATACTTCCTCCATTTTTCTGTGCCTCTTTCAACACCTTCAATAATTTCGGTGAATCTGAAAAGTTATACTTTTTTCCCGTTTCAGGATTTGTATACATAGGAATGATAGCCATCATAAAAGGAATGTTTTTCTCCTTCAGAATGTCCGTGATTTCCTTCATATTTTGAGGATCGACTAATGGATGAATATCTTCAAGTCGGATGTACGCGGGATGTGTGGCTTCGTGATCTGATTGAAAAACTTCATGAAATAGTTCCCCGATTATCACTAACTTCGGAGATGATAAATCATCCAAAGCAAAATAATATTTATTGTTATTTTTCACCGCAATCGGATAGGATTTCGCTTCATTGGTCATCTTGCCTTGCATTAAAACTTCGCTTCCTTTAGCTACCTCAATGTCAATTGCATACTCTGCAGTTATCGACTGTTTCTTGGCTGTATTATTCACTTGAAACAATTGATCAATCTTCACTTCATGCAATGGGTTGATAAATGAAAACGCATCACCTAGATGTTCGGAATTATAACCAAAGGCGACAAAGTATCCGGTAAAGTCATCAAATAATTCATGATAGGAAGCCGGGAGCTTCTCGGCAACATGCCCATAGTAAATTAAATGGGTGACTCCTTGAAGATCTTTTTTCTTTATTGCATCACTTCTTTTGACAGTGATGTCTGTCGTAAAGTGACCGATTAACATATCTAAATTCCGGGTGTATTCATTGATTTCATCACCTTCTGATGTGTAAATCACCAATACTTTAGGCTCCTGCGTGGCAGCTAGTATTGCTGCTGAAAACGAAATTAACGTGCAGAAAGTGATGAACACCAGTAATCTAAATAAAGTTTTGTTCATTTCCCATGTTTTCATCAATGCATCATCCACTCCTCTCCTATAATTTCCACTTTAAAAATAGACAATTTCAGTCATCTTCTGTGTTGTTTTCCAACACATTCGTATTAAAAAAAATATCCCCTAATGGTTCATTTAAAAAGTCCGATATTTTCTTCATTGTGTTGGCACTCGGGAAGTAAGCACCATTTTCGATTTTCGATAAAGCCGTGCGTCCAATTCCAATCTGTTTAGCCATATCCGTTTGCTTAATACGCTTGATTTTACGAAGTTTTTTAATATTATTTGCTAGCAATGATACTCTCTCTCCTTCCCATAAGTTCATTAATTTCTTTTCAATTGATTTATATACTCTATTGTTTCTTTCTCAAATCCGCCCATCCTCCATAGTGCGATTTTAAAATAACCAGACTGATTCGCAATTTCAATCCACTTAGCTAACGTAATGTCATCTGCATACCAAACGATATGCCTTTGATTATTTTCATCTAAGTACTCGAAATAGACACTGCCGCTTGCCTCATCACGGATTGGTGAATTCGAACTCTTCTTAGAACGCGTTACTGCTTCTTTCTCCGTTACAGCACCAACTTCACCCGTGTCAGCCCAATCAAACCCTCCCGTTGCGAAGGCAATGATTGATTCACCAGGCAAATTATCCATTTTCTGTGTAACCTCTTTAATAAATGTAGCATTTGCTTTTGGACCGGGTCCTGAATGCATCCCGTAAATATTATAGGCCATCATTACATAAGTAGGCCCTTCAGGTAAACGCAATTGTTCAATTGGCGTTCTAGGTTCTAAGATGATTCGAAGTGTTTTCCCCATCTTTTCTAGCGACAGATATAGCTCCTCATAAAAAGCACAGACAGATTCCCAGTCTTCAGAATTGATATTCTCGTAGTCAATTTCTACACCCTGGAAATCGAACTTGGAAACCGTCTCGATAATATCAGCGATATGTGCAAGACGACTTTCGGGCGTTGCCATCAATCTCGTGAGTAGTAGGGCATCTTTTTGAGTCACTGTCCCATTCTCTTCAAATCGGTCGTTTACAATTGTCAAATCGACATTCATAACGCTATTTTCCGCAGAGACTTCCATAATCTCTGGAATTGCTTCCAAGTTGTCAGTACTGTAAAACAGTTGATCCGTACTAGAAAAGTAAGTTGCAAAAACTTGTATACTAGTTAGTCCTTGCGTCAGCTGCTTAAAGTCATCAAGACCAGACCCCCACTGCCAATCCGTAATCCACGTTGACAATTCCAATTCATTTCCATTATATTCCTTTTCCTTGTTCACACAACCCCAGATACCAGCGAGTGAAACAGCGATACCTATAACGAGTAAACTGCGATAAGTTAGCACTTTTTTCTTCGCCACTCTGAAACACCCTCCTTTCAGCCCATTTTCAAAACTTATCAATCACCCAATTTCCAGTTAAATTGATAGAGGCTTTTATCATGCCAAATACCTTTTGAAAACCATCCGCTGAGTTGCTAAACAAGACCACTTCTTCATTGCGTTGATTCTCAACGGATGTGACAATTACGTTATCGAATACCCCATCGTAGATGTCATCTTTCATATTTTGTTGATGGTAAGCCGACTCAAGTGCTATACCGCCCATTGCTATCTCATCACTGACATTCTGATCTGCAACCAATAATTCGTTATCAAGCCAGACATTAAGTTTATCGTCTTGAACAGAGATTTCGACCTGCCTCGTTGCTTTACTGGCAATTGGATAGTTGTCTTTAGAGGGGCGATCTACTGCTGTTATTTGCGCTTTTGTATAGACTGTCGCTTGGTCAAACGCCAAATCTTCCGTTCTCCTTACAATTGCATCTAATTTGTATGTGCCAAGTAAATGATTCGCCTGTCCAGGTCGCTTTTCTTCAACAAGAATCTTATTGTTCTCAAGTGCAATGCGCAAATAAGAGTTCCGCACTTGGTCATATCGGAGATAGATAGCTTGCTTCCCCACCACATTTCCGGATAGCGAGGATACTATTTTTACATCTTGATAATGCTCGCTATTTGATAAATACAACTTCCCTTCTTTTGCAGGTTCGGAAGTCAGGACGATTCGATTGTCATTAAACTCCGATGCTCCGCTCAGTTGCTGCCAATGAGACGCACGATTTTCATCACCAATTATAAATTCCATCTTTTCTTTCGTATCTTTTTGTATTTTCATCAATAAATGGTTGGTGGACCAATAGGTGGCCGGCTGAATTCTCGTCAAGTTATACAAGCCAGCGCCTTGCTCGTTATAAGCATTTCCCTCTAAATTAAAATGCATCGCAAATGTTTGCTGGATTTCCTGATCGTTGACGTCTGAAACCAACTCATTTGCCGCCCCGTAGAGAGCATTCGCATGCATGATCATATACACATCTGGGACAAATCCAAGTTGTTCCTCATAAATATCTTTCATTAATTGATAATCTTCTTTTATACGCGTTTCCATTTCTTCTTTATTTTCCAGCGGAATCATATTATGATCCCTTATGAAGTCCATCGAATAATGATTATAAAATTCAATTTCTTCTTTACTCGACAATTCATTTTCATCCCTTACGCCAATGTAATTTCCATCTCTATCAAAAATATTAATATAAGTGAGGCGATTTCCATTGCTGCCCATTTCCCAGTAACCGCCTTTTTTCATCTGTAACAAATCTTTAGGCTGCAGAAACTTATGATCACTGATGCCCATCTTATTGGCATAGGATAGGAAAGTTGCTTTGTAATTATATTTTTTAAGAAGCGGATGTGTAAATATGCTGGAATCATTACGTCCATCTTCAAAGGATAGGAATAGGGCTTTTTTCGGTAAAGGCTTCCCACGTTCATAAAAATTAAGAATATCTTGTTGTGAAATGGTTTCATACCCTTGGTCAACTAATGCTTTCAGCTGCTTATCCAATTCCTTTTTAGCAATCAGTTTGGAAGTACCTTGACGATCAACACCAAAATATGACAATGCAATAAAACCATTCGTATTGTTCCAATGTGCCCTATCCGGCTCATCGTATTTTTTTATGTCCACAAAATTGCCCATAACCAATACACCGACAATGAGAATAATCGAAAATTGAATACATACTTTCCCTATTTTCCAACGATCCTTCTTCTTATGATTAAGGACTAGATTATCTTTTTTCCTGAACATCTATATCACCTCCAATTCAAGAATCTCTCATTGTCTGGAATTTAAAGCAATTGAGTTCTTTTTTTGTTTTTTCACCAACTTCTTATTCCTCGCTTCGACGTCTTGGGGTGTATCTCTCGTCCCCCATGTCGATTTCCAAAAAGTCACCCATGCGATAGGCATCTGCCACAGCAGGACGAGTTCATAAAACGCACAGAACACAAAACCGAACACCCACAGTTTACTTTTTCTAAAGAATAGATAAGACAAACTCATGAGCAACGCCATTAGTAATAACCCCATCATGAACGTTGTAGGAATTACTCCATAAACAATCGGAACGTATAGCATGTTGTAAAGTACGATGATAGGAGCTGCGATTGGAACGATGAGACCAATGTAGAAGAAGAATGCCATGAATAGTTCCTTTCTCCATATGAAAGTCCCTGCTCGAAGTGACTCCCTTAACCAAGATCGTTTCCAACGCATTTGTTGTTTCAAAAATACACCAATACGTGAGGGGACAATTGTGGAACAAACAGCTTTATCCTGATAACCTGTTCGATGTGTTTTCAAGATATAGTTTGTCATACTTCGATCATCTCCAAAGGTTGCAGGCTGTCCCAAAAATTTCTGATTCAGCCACGCATCTGTATGTTTAACAATCAACTCTTTTCGATAGCAGGATAATGGGCCTGACAAACAAGTCACACAGTCAAAGTAGGATTCAGCCGCTTTCATCACTCGAAAAGCGATATAGTAGCGTACGGTCTGTAACTTTGTTATGAAGTTTGTGTATTTGTTCTCAACGTCAGTACGTCCTGCAACTCCACCCATTTTTGGATCTTGAAATGGTTGAACCAGGTTTATTATTGCATTCGGTTCTAAAAAACTATCCGAATCTACAAATACAACAAGATCATGTTGTGCCATTTCGACCCCTTGTACTAAAGCAACTCGCTTGCCGCCATTCTCTTTCAAAACGTGTACATGTAAGCGGTCTTTAGTCAGATAATGTTCCGCTTCTTTATTCAGCCCTTCAACTGCTTTATAAATTTGTTCAACTGTTCGATCTGTTGATTGATCATCCACCACAATGACCTCCAGCTTATCAATTGGATAATCTTGATTCATGCAGCTAATGATTGTCCTTTGAATCCATTCTTCTTCATTAAAACAAGGAATAATGATTGAAACACCTGGCGTATAATCTGGGTTTATCTTAACGTTTCGATAAAATGCCCCAAATAGATACCTTGTCAATAGGAAGGAAGCTGCCAAAAGACTGTACAGATAGAGGACCTTATTGTATTTAAAATAGATAACACTTTCGACACGCATTAGAATGATGAATAGTATGGCCATTAACAATAATGTACTGGCAATCAGAGTCGTGTAGCCCCATCTTTTTTTTTGTAAGTAATCAGTTAAGGGCTTTACGAATGTAAAAGCAACCACCCACATCTCTTGCCCATCGTGTTGGTGTTGACATTCTCTATCGACAATCGCTTCTATCTTCACCGAGGATTCCATTCCTTCTGGCATCGTGCCGGGAGGTATTTCAAACCGCAGTTCAACCGTATCGCCTACATTGAAAAGATTCGCGGTAGGATTGAATTCAACCAATAAGCCCGTTGATGAAATATCAATCGACTTCACTTTCGTGCCCTGTCGTTTTTTTAACCCTTTCGCTATTACTAACACGTCAAAATCGCACGCATACCGTAAACCAAGCTTTCTTAATTGATTGACCTCATTTGAGTCTCTTTGATCATTCGAATCCGTTCGTCTTTCTCCTCCTCTTGATTCATCTAGCAGACCATGTTTTTTTAGATTTGGCATATTAGATAAAAGTCGTCCGTCATCTAGGGGAACAGTTACTACTTCTTTTATCTCCTTTTCCAACAACACTTTTTCTCCCCCCTTCACTTACAAACTCCAGTAATAAAAATCTCTTTCTTCAAATTCTCGTCTTTCGTATATGCCCTTAATATCAAACAATACTTTCTTTTCATTTGAACAGTACATGTTTGCAAAATCGGTCACATCCATCTCAACAAACTGCTTATGAGGAACCGCTACTGCAATGGCATTCATATTATTTAAAGCAGATAAGGGCGATAACTCAATCCCATGCTCCTTATATACCTGAGCTACGTCTACAAGCGGATCTACAATTATCAGGGTTATACCGTATTCCTTTAGTTCTTGAATAATATCGATCACTTTTGTATTACGGAAGTCCGGACAATCTTCTTTAAATGCCAGACCCAAAATTCCAATCCTCGCATTCTTCAGTTCATGACTTTGCTGGACAAGTGATTTGATAATATGCTGCGCAACGTATTTTCCCATGCCATCATTAATATGTCGTCCGGCTAACATAATTTTCGAACGATATCCACAGTCCTCTGCTTTAAATGTTAAATAATATGGGTCGATACCAATACAATGCCCACCTACAAGCCCCGGCGTGAAATTTAGAAAGTTCCACTTTGTTCCTGCCGCTTTAAGAACAGCTTTCGTATCAATTTTCATATGATTAAAAAGCATGGAGAGTTCGTTCATAAATGCGATATTAATATCCCGCTGTGCATTCTCAATTACTTTTGCAGCCTCTGCCACTTTAATACATTCAGCCCTATATACCCCAGCTTCAATAATCAGTTCGTATATTTGCGCAACAAATTGCAATGTCTCCTCGTCATTACCTGATACGACTTTCACAATATTCTCGAGTCGATGAACCTTGTCTCCCGGATTAATACGTTCAGGTGAATAGCCAACTTTAAAATCGACACCGTATGTTAAGCCTGACTCCTCTTCCAATACTGGAATACAAATGTCTTCAGTGACACCTGGATAGACCGTCGACTCATAGACAATGACTGCTCCCGGTGTCAATTTTCTGCCCACAATGCGACTAGCATGTTGAACAAATTTTAAGTCTGGTACATTTCCACATTGAATCGGCGTCGGTACTGCAATGATAAAAAACTTGATATCTGTCAACTGTTGTTCATTTGCCGTGAATTCTATTGTGCAATCCCGAATGATGGCATCCCCGATATCCCCGGTCATATCCACACCTTCTTGATACCGGTCGATTTTGTTCTGGTCAACATCAAATCCGACAACTTTCACTTTCTTTGCAAAAGCAATAGCCACGGGTAATCCTACATATCCAAGTCCAATAACAGCAATTTTTTGTTGATGCTCAACGATGTCTTCATATAATTTGTCTATCATTCTACCCATCCCCACTATCTAGTTGGTCTCTAACTCCATCAATTCAGACATCTTCAAAAATGAATAGCCTTCTCTTTTTAACCCTTCAATCAATAGCGGCAAAGCCTCAATCGTATGTGTTTCATCAAGGATATGAAGGACAATAACACTTCCAGGTTTCTTTCGGCTCATAACCCTCTGTACAATATCTTCTGCCTGATTGCTGACATTCCAATCGAAAGAAGTAAGATCGTACAGTCCAACCGCTGGATAACCGACAGCCGCAACAATTTTTGCGGTTTCCTCATCAATTGCACCCGTTGCCGGTCTAAATAACAGCGTGGGTTGCTGCTGTATCGCTTCCGTCAAAACCTCGTGGCTTTTCACTAAATCTTCCTGCATTTCTTGCGGTGTCATCGTCATGACGACTTGATGGCTATAGGAATGACTCGCAACTTCATGACCTTCCTCAAAAATAGCCCGCGCTAGGTTCGGATTTTTTTCCACGCCTTTCCCAATTAAAAAGAACGTCGACTTCACCTCATATTCCGCCAAAATAGCCAAAATTTCTGTAACGGTTTTATCACTGGCCCAGTCGTCAAATGTTAATGCAATCACTTTTTCATCTGTGGTTGCTTTGTGGAAAAGATTTGGCACTTTTTGATGATAATTCATGTCGATCTTAATAGCGTCAAACCCAGCTATTTCATTTAACGGCTTTCTTTCACTGCCATTTGCTATCAATTCATGAAGAGGTACAAATGTGTAGTTAATTTCCTCTGCAGCCTTTGAAATGTATTCAATAGATGCAACCACTTCAGGATTAATATCTGTATTTAATGAAATGATCGCCCCCCGTGTGATATATCTTTTTACATAGTCCCCAATACTTTTCGCATCCTTCATATCTCGATCTTTAGGATTGATGCTGTAATGAATGACCGCATCCATACCTAGTTGTGCAGCAATTAAACGGATATCGTTTGTATAGTCACCTGATTTCGTTCGCAAATAACGAGGCGACACACCTGTCTCTCTTTCTATCACTTCGTTGCTTAACTGGATTTCTTTGTAAACCTGTTCGTAACTCATATCACTTAAGTCCAGTTGATTCAACGTATTACTTTCAATTTCATGACCTCTCGCTAAAATCATTTTTGCAATCTTTGGTTCTTCCGCCACGCGTATTCCCGGGAGGAAAAAGGTTGCCTTTATTTCATGGTGCCTATCAAGTGCGTCCAATAATTCGCTGATTGTTTCCATATCCCCCATGCCATTGAAGGTCAGAGCCAACTCCTTTCTTGTTGTGTAAACGTATGAAAATACATCGCGCATCTTACCTGTGTACCGAGCAACATCCTCAAAAGATTGAACTGATTCATACTTACCTTCGCCATATTCCTTTTGACTCGCAAATCTCCCACACCCTGAAATTGTGGCAAGCCCAATAATCAAAATCAGGCATTTGTAAAGCTTCCCTCTTGTAATGCCCATTCCCCTCACCTGCACTTTCCTTTTCCGGAGTATGAAAAGCGTGAGACTCTCATACAAATGAACGTAGCCTAGGCACAGTTTCATATCGGAATTTTATACTTTCTATCCTTTTAAACCTAATTACTTGTGTTGTTTAACAAAACATTTTAATTAAAAAAATGGCGCATTATGGCTGAATTAAAGGGATTTTTTATTTTGGCTCCCACAAATACTACAGCATACATTTCCTTTCCAATATTTTTGTTTCGCTACACAACACATATTAGCCCCCCTTGTTCTTTCTGTCAACACAATTATTTCTCTTATCTGATTCCGATTGTTTTATGGGACGTATATCAGGTTCTTTTGTAAGTCAGAATAGTGCACAAAGCTTCTCTATTCGCCAAGATTTCTTCATTCTTTCAGCGATTCTCTATTATTTGTTACATTTATGGGCTATTATAAAGACAAGTGATTTACTAGGAAAGAAGAGACACCCTTTTTTCGGCAGCGCGGACATTACTTCAGTCCTACTATGTTTTAAGAGGTTTTTCATATAACTCATAAGAGCAATTGCGCAATCGTCTAGTATAATGAAAGTAAGTCTAAGCTCGCTGCAATTTACGGCAATAAAGAGGGATGTAGTTTAAACCCTTCTCGCTATGTGGCCCACTTCCTATAAGTAAGCGCTGGAGTCTAGTTAAGAACTATCCCCTTTCACAGGTTTTTACAATAAGAGATTTTATATTTTGCTTAAACTAAACAAAAAGCACAAAGTTCATAGACTGGGATGTGAAAATAAATGAATGCCTTTGGAATCCAGATTCGCAAATTACGTGAACAAAAAAAAATGACATTACGCTATTTAGCTGAACGCTCAAACTTAAGTTATTCTTTTATCGCATCGCTGGAAAAGGGCAGGTACAACCCATCAAGAGAGTCCGTCTATTCCCTCGCAACCCCTTTGGAGGCGGATGTAAATGAACTTTTAATACTTGCTGGATTTCTTCCAGAACAAACTGAAGCCATAAAAAAACATTATTCAACAAGCGCTAATAAGAGTGAGGAACCATTTGAGTTGGAAACTATCTTAAAAATGCACGTTACCTTTCAAGGTAATAAACTTCACGAGTCTGATAAAGTCGCGCTCACTGCTTTCCTAAAAACAATATTAGGCTTAAAAGAACGAAGCTAAGATTTCCCTTTCAACTTCTCAACTAATTTAGCTACTTTCTATTTTAGTCCGTAAAGAGTCGCAATCATTTATCTGAATACTAACATTCCTCAATAGTCAGGCTAACCGCATTCCTATATGATATAGGCAGATGCGGTTTTATTATTTTAAAGGAGACAAGTGGAATTCCCTTTCTATTTTTACAATCAATTTCCTGTAATTGTACTAATTGGCTCACAAAAATATTAAACGGGGTGACAGAAATTAAAGCGTATATGTTGAATAAACACCATATTTTTTTAGATTATAAAGAGTTATCATCTATTATTTATGACATTCTTCACTTCTCCCATGTACATGTCCAAAATGACTGCCATACATTTTCAATCAATATAGGCCATATCCATTATGAGAAAATGATGTTTATAGACGATAATGGGGAAAAAATCCCTTTACGGTATGAGCCTGACTATGATCTTTACTTTTCAAACCTGCAACTTTCCACAGTAGAACTAGCACTGGAATCAGAAGTAGTCTGCTAGTTCACTGGATGCCATTGCCGTTATAAATGAACACTGGACTATGTGTACCTAGCTTGGTACACATAGTGTAGGAATCTACCGACATGCAATAGTAGGCATCAGGATTTTATTGTTTAGTTAACTTCAAACCCGTAGTTCAATACGTTTGCTTTCACTTTAAAGCTTCTGCCCCGAGTATTCCATCATCCCATATGGTACAATCTGTATATGAAAAAACTCCTTATTTTGACCATTCTACTAGGTATTTTATTCTTTTCTTCCGGGCAAACGCCTGAGCAGCAATCGCTCATTCCGACACTGGAAAAGTGGCTGCCCGGGGAGCCGCTTAAATCATCCCTGTCTAATTTGCACGTGCCTTATTGGGGCAAAATGATTTCAATTGAGGAGCGGGGTTATTATCCCTTTGTTGAATTCCTTCTCAGAAAAGGCGCTCATTTCTTTACGTTTGGTTTTATCGCATCCGTCATCTACTTGATGTTGCCTACACATACGTTTCGTCTACTGAACGCCACCTGGATTACGCTTTTACTGGCCATCGGGGATGAATATCATCAGTCGTTGACAAGCGGAAGAACACCCACTCTTCAAGACGTTCTGCTCGATATGACAGGAGCTATTACATTCCTCCTCCTCTTAAGGCTGTTTTTATTGACGAAACGTCCCAAAAAAGCAAGAAAACGCTAAGATGTGCACAGCGGATTCTTGCTTTTTGGCGGAAGGACGGGCGTAGGACGAGGGTGACAGTCACCTAGACAATTCTGACACAATTTGAAATCTCCTGTTATTGAGCAAATGATAGCTCCCCTTACTTTTCTTTATTAGCATACATATTTTCTGTACTGTGGCTATAAAGTTCTATAATATTCCCATAGGGATCTTCGCAATAGACTAAATAATAGGGCTTCCCTTTCCATGTATTCCATATTTCACTTCGTCTTTTTCCGCCTGTAGCCGCAATTTCTTCAGCTAGTTTTTCGATATCATCCGCTATTAAGCAAATATGAAAATAGCCTCCATAATCATTCGGTTTGTTATTTCTCATTTTCGGTTCCTGAAATTCAAAAAGTTCTATTCCTACTTGGTTATCTGATGTCATATGAGCATTCCGCATTTTCTTGATCTGTTCGCCTAGTAAGTCATTTGTCATATTATGTTTCTTCTCATCTTTTGCTTGAAATGAATAGGGTCCTGCTATTAATTTAAATCCCAATACTTTTCCGTACCAGTTAATAGCAGACTCCAAGTCAGGTACAACTAAACCAATATGTGTAATTGCTACCATGTGAATCCCTCCTGCATTATAACTTCCCTTTGCAGATTAGCGGCAAACAATTTCGTGGATGCACTTACACCCCCATCACGAAAACGAGAATCCAAAATAATTAGGCTAGTTGTACAATCAACTTAGCCACCTAAATTCAGACAAAAAAATGCCATTATAAAATTTCGTGTATCATTGAAGTTAGCAGACTAACAATGAGAGGAAGTTTTATAATGGCACACCCACAGAATACCATACAAAAACGTAAGTTTAAACACCTTACTTCTTTTGAGCGTGGAAAGATTTCCGCGTTACATAAAGAAGGACGTTCTAACCGAGAAATCGCCAGACGCTTGGGACGCGCCCACCAAACGATTGCAAATGAACTTAAGCGTGGAACAACGACGCAACTTAAGACTGGAAGAAAGCCCTATACGGCCTACTTCCCCGAAACAGGGCAGGCTGTGTATGAACGAAATAGAATGAATTGTGGTGCGAAAAGTAAACTGCTGAAAGCCATCGAATTTGTTGATTTTGCTTGTGAAAAAATCATGAATCAGGATTGGTCTCCTGACGTGGTGGTCGGATTTTCAAAACACCAAAACGATTGGATAGACAAGCCTATGGTGTCCACCAAAACCCTTTATAACTACATTGATCAGTGTTTATTGAGCGTTCGAAACATTGATCTACCTATGAAAACAAAGCTAAACACGAAGACGAAACGCGTCCGAAAACATCGTAGGATTTTGGGCACAAGTATTGCGGAACGTCCACTTGATATTGAAGATAGAGAGGAATTCGGTCACTGGGAAATTGATACCGTAGAAGGTAAGAAGTCAGATGACAATGCACTACTGACCATCATTGAACGTAAAAGTAGATTCTATTACGCAATCAAAATTGACGATCAAGACAGCGATTCGGTTGACCACGGTATAAAACAATTACAGAACTTTTACGGGGAACTCTTCCCCAAAGTATTCAAGACAATTACTTCTGATAATGGAAGTGAGTTTTCCAATTTAACAGCGAGTTTAGAGGGCATCACGGATGTCTATTTCGCTAGACCTTACGCTTCCTATGAAAGAGGTTCCAACGAGCGACATAATGGACTTCTTAGACGCTACATCCCTAAAGGGAAAGCGATTTCAGATTACTCTAGGGAAACAATAAAACGTATTTATCAGACGCTCAACAACCTACCAAGAAAGATCCTAAACTATCAACAGCCGGCAGTTGTTTTTGAACAAGAATTAGCCAAACTAGTCTAACGTCATAAAATCAAAGCCAAGGTCAAAATCCGCTTTCTAGGGTGGATGTTAAATATGCATTTTACTAAATACACGGGATTTTATCTAAGTGGCTAAGTTAATATTGCAATTTGGGTCCAAAATAATTAATGCAAATTTAAAAGTATCCTTCCCCCACATCATTGAGGAAAGGATACTTTTTCATAATAACCACCATATATACTGCGCTTCCTCCATCGATCCTGGCGTAATGGAAGCTTGTACCGGGTACGGTAATCTCGGTGCGTCGTCTTCAATTAAATGCGCGACCAATGGATTCGCTTGTACTGCTACATGCAGGAATTCCAAATCCACCTCTTCTTCAGCGCGTTCTGATTCAACCAACCATTTCAAAAACAAGTAAGGTGCATCATAGTCTGTTCCTTCTTCATACTCCTCCAAAACCCTCTTTGCTTTCGAATAATTTCCGTCATAAACGAAAGCCGAAATGGCTACATAACGTGCACCTTGGTTGTCAGTGGGGTTTATCGTCAATAATCTTTTAAACAATTCTGCTGCTTTTCCAAATTGTTCATGTTCATAAAACCAAATGCCAAACGCAAAAATGGCGCGCATATAAGGCCGATTTGTCACGAGCCCCCACGTAATCTCAGGTTCTGGGTCAAACTGGGCTTCCCCAAGTTTAATCGCTTTTTGATAAAGTCGTTCTGCATCATCATCCGCAGTCGCCATTTCAGCTTGCAGCAATACCGCATCCACATTTTCAACGTCGTGCGCATAGGCTTTTTTTGCAAGGCGATAACGTTCCCCATTACTTTCAGCTTCGTATGCATTATAAGCAAACGCTTGCGCTTGCTGCTTCTGACCACTTGGTTTAAATGGTTCATTCATTGTTGCATTCAAATAGTTTTGTGTTGCTTCAAACGTATCAAAATCCATGGTTGACATTTTGCAGTACGTTTCCCAATTCACACGTTCTGTCATCCACGGATCAGTTCCAATCCAGTAGGCAGCAGTAAAGTCAGAGTCAGAATTTGCATGGTTCTCTAGACTTTCGGCCAGCTCAGCAATGACATCGTAAAGTACGTCTGCATGCTTCATCATTGAACCGACAGAAACACCGAACATTTTTGCAATATCCGTTTGCGAATACCATTGGTCGCCGAACAACTCATAATCATAGGCAACCTTAAAAACAGCAGCAGCAACAATTTCAGGCTTCCGAAAAACCACTTGTTCATTTAATAAATAACGAATGGCAATCATCTTGGTGAATTCAAGAAGTTTGCCTGGCAGATTGAGACGGTTCAATTCATTTTCAAGAATGACCATTACTTCTTGCTGCTCCGGAGAAAGTTCATTATCCACTAAATCATTCATGCTATTCATTTCCCGATCTATAATTGCTTTATGAATATCTAGCATATGTGTTTTAAAAAAATCGTAACTATTATCTGCGCCACTCGTTTCTGCCATCGACGCTATACTCTGCGCAAACTCTCCGTTCGTGTCATAAATAAACGTCAACCCATCAAGGATACGGACGCCAGTTTCATGGTTTCTGCTATCAGGCAGCACGACTCCAAAGACAAGTAGATTTTCTTCTACTTTCATTCCTTCGGCGAGATTTACACGATAAGTCAGATGTCCAAGTACTTCATCTACAAGGAAATGATTTTCTTTAATATCCTTCACTTTTCCGAATAGCACAATCGGATTTTTCCACGTCTCCAATACCGCATGCGTTGCAGAACGAATAGAACCGTTAAGCACTTTCACTAAATGCCTTCTCCACAAATCACGTCGCGCGACGAACAGAAAATATTCAGCAACCACTTGCTCAATTGTGCCGGAATCCAAACTTCCACCGAGTTTTCTATTCCATGCTCTCTCATAACGTTCCAACTCCGCAGTATCCGCGGGGCTGTCCAATGCATTTCTATAAAAGCTTGATATAATCCGCTCAAGCTCTTCTTCAATAAGCGCCTCACTAGATAGTTCATTTTTCAACGCACAACATTTTTTATATTTCTTCCCGCTTCCGCATAAGCAGGGATCATTCCGTCCAATCATTAAAAGCACGTCCTTTTCGTCTAACTATATCAAAAATCAGCTAAACTGTATAAAATTGATGCTTACCTGTCAGGTCATGAAATTAGTTCTTTCTATTTCACTTTTATTAACAAGTAATTATTGTTTATTGCCTTAATAATACGTCAAGCAGGTAATTTCAAATTAAATTATTTGTTGACGAAAGTGTTATAATTCATTAGTTGAGCTAATTTCATAATCACGAACCCTTACGCACCAGGACTTTCAAGACATAAAAATAGAGCACCTCCCCAAATTCTGTATAATGTAAGTTACGACACATACATAACAGACTGGAGAGATGCCCATGTCCATTGTACAACAACAAAGCCTGTTTGACATTCATGAATTATGTAAGATGCCATAAAATGTGTATCAGACATTCACTCAAATAAACGAAAAACCCAGCGATCATCAAAATCGCTGGGTCCTTTCTATTCTATAAGGTCATAAAATTACCTATATTAATTGACTTGGTGACAGTCACCCAGTCAATTCAGACACAATTCTCCAATACATATCAATAAAGCTTTAGTGAATCGCTGATTTAAACTGCCCACCATGTGCTTCTTGGGTATTCATGATGGTTAAAAATGCTTGCGCATCAACTTCATGGACAATTTGTTTCAGTTTACTTATTTCTAATCGCGTGATAACGACGTAAATAACATCTTTTTCGCTACTATTATAGCCGCCGCTTCCTTTAAGGTTCGTAATGCTTCTGCCAAGGCGTTCGTTGATGGCATTGCCGAGTTCCTCGTATTCATCCGAAACAATAATTACCGCTTTTGTATCATCCAGTCCTTGAATGACGGCATCGATTGCTTTGGATGCGATATAGTAGGTCAGAATTGAGTACATTGCCTGAGACCAGCCTAGTACAAACCCTGCCCAACCAAAGATGAAGATATTGAAAAACATTACAAACTCGCCAACAGAGAATGGAATTCTTTTCGTCAATAAAATACCAAGTATCTCCGACCCATCGAGCGCCCCGCCATTTCGAATGACTAGTCCGACGCCTGCCCCTAACAACAGTCCCCCAAAGACAGTCGCGAGAAGTGGATCCGTTACAAATGGGTCAACTGATTTAAGCGGAATTTCCACAAGTGCAAGCACAACAATCGCAAAAGAGGAAGATATGAAGAAGGTTTTTCCAATGTACTTATAGCCGAAGAAAAGGAACGGCAAGTTGATCAGCAAGATGAGTAAACCGAATGGGATGCCCGTTAAAAAAGTTAAAATCAGCGAAATCCCGATGATGCCGCCATCAATAATGGCATTTGGCACAAGAAATAGTTCAATAGCGGCGGCCGCCATCGTCGCCCCTACCATAATGAACAGGTAGCGAAAAACAAAATGCATAGGTGTTTCCTTTTTATGCTGTTTTTTCATAAATAAAGTACAGTCCTTTATCATCAAATTATGTAGTACTTATTATCCTCTTTTACTCCTTTCTTGTAAATCATGAATGAACGGCATAGGTCAGAAAAATGAATGATAGTAACATTATTGCCACATCAAACGATTCGAAAAACCCCCATTTTTGTAAGTATTAAAAGACTAGTGCGGACAAAAAAATATATTAGATACTAATCCACCAATTGTTTGACACTTCCCATCGAAAAAAAAGGTTCCCACACGGTTGAAAACCTTGTGGGAACAATTTTAACTAACGACATATGTTACTAAACCTTTTACATTAGCATATAGTGCGGCATGCGTTCTATCGTTTAATTCTAGTTTTGCCAATATCTGGCTCACATGCTTTTTTACGGTATATTCCGTTATATACAAGGTCTGTGATATTTGTTTATTGGAATGTCCCATGCCAAGTTCAAGTAATACTTCCTTTTCTTTTGGAGTTAGCTGTTCGATATGCCCATCATCTTTAGGCGGCAATCCAGGTTTCATCATTAGATCAAATACACCGGGATCATAATACTTTCTGCCTTTATTTATAATTTGCAAGGCATGTATCAGTTCCTCAGGCAATGCTTCTTTTAAAACATAGCCATCCACTCCTATTTCTTTTGCCCGCTTGAAGTCAAGCTCTTCTGTCGATGAAGTGAGCACAACGAATTTGCAATTTACTCCATGTTGTTTCGCTTCTGTAATCAATTCCAAACCGGACTCGTTCGCTAATCGAAGATCAACAATGGCTAAATCAGGTTTAGCCGTGCGAAATAGAGTCAACGCCTCCCTACTATTTGCCGCTTCTCCAAGAACCTCCATTGTCCCGTCTAAAGAAAGTATTGATGCTAGTCCTTTTCTAACTAATGGATGATCGTCAACAAGAACAATTCGCATTATCCAATGACCTCTTCCTTCTTGAGCATTTTTATGTTTGGAATTTCGATTTGTATTTCTGTCCCTAAACCGTTTAATCCGGCTATTGAAAATGTTCCTACGAAAGAACTTACAATGTTTTTTATATTAATGAACCCGATTCCTTTTTCCTTCTTGTTCGTGTAATCATCCAAATTGAATCCAATCCCGTCATCTCGAATGATTAATACTGTTTTCTCATCTACTAAAGATAACCTTAATTCAATAGCAGTACATCTCCCATGACGTACCGCATTTCCGCAAGTTTCACAAACAATTCTATAAAGGGCTTCCTTTAATTCATCTGAAATCAACGTTTCATCACCAATTATTTGGCAGTCAACTTGTACATCATTTAGTCGCGAGTATTCTTCCAAATACTTTTTCAAACGGACAAGATAAGGTTTCTGGCCTTTCTTCATGGAGCTCAGTCGATAGATGGTAGACCGAAGTTCCTTAATTGTAGTATTTGCAGATTGTGAAAGAAATTGATACTCTTCATTCAATTCTTCACTTGTCATAGCTCGACTTTTTACTTGTAAACTATGAAGGGAATAAACAATACCGAACAATCTTTGGGAAACACTGTCATGGATTTCATTGGCGATACGATTCTGTTCTTCTATAACGATCATTTGATCCTTCATTAAATCCATATATATTCTCTCTAACATCATTTCACTTAGCTCACCTAAAAACTCAAAAGTACGGTTTAGGTGAAATGCCTCTTCTGCTTCATTGGAACTGGAAATCTTAATGCCTAAAACACCAACGTTATTGGAAGTTCTAATTACTTTCATCCCGTATAATTCATTATTAACTTTACCGATGAATGGTTCTCTCTTACCTCGTATAGCGTTCCATTCCTTTTTAAGTCCGGTTTCTATGCCTCTGTTATTTGGTATAGTGGCAATAAGACTATTTTGTTGGTTTAAATCTGTTAACCAAAAGAAAGCTTCATCACTTTGCGAACACTTGATTATAGATGTAGTTATTTCTTTAATTAGCATCTGAGGGCTCTTTTCAGAAGAAAAGTTATCCATCAAGTGGTAAAGGGACATGATATGCTCCAGTGTATCTTGGTATTTATCATTCGTTTCGATTAGTTTTTTATTTACATATAAAAGTTCTTCTTGCTTGGCTTTCAATACAGCAGCTTTTATATCCAACTCTGATGTTAATCCTGTGAATAACCTGACAAGCAATGTTGTTAGTAAACAAACAAGATAAAAGTATGACTTCTCCTCCAAAATTACTATCATATCAGCACCATGAAATAGAGTATAAGCAATTATTGTGGCACTTCCAAGATAGAAGGACAGGGCTGCCCAACAAAATAAAGGCGTTAGAAAACTCGCTGCCATAAGAACCGGATTAAGTGCATACCATATAAACGGACTTGAAATACCACCAGTGGGCATTAACAACAGAGTCAATCCGATGGTTTCAGCCAACACGATTGACTTTAGAATTGCGTTATTTCTTAAATATTTTTTTTGTAAGTTAGTCGTAACCCAGGCTGCAATACCGAGTGAGATGATTACTCCGGCTTTAAAAAGCAAGGGAGATTGCGGACCTAGTAAAAAAAAGATAGAGGTTAATACAAGTGAACTATATCGATATAAAAACAATAAATTCACTTTACTGGAAGGACTTTTTCTTATGAATTGATAAATACGATTAACCGATTGCATACGTTTTTGCTTTTCTTATTCTTTTGGACGTTCTCGGAATTAAATCTGTTATGCTCGTTACATAACTATATAAATAATCGCCGTCGACTATAAAGTATATTGCGCTTCCATCTTGGTGATCATTATGAAAGAAAATAGGGAGTTCTTTATCATCAGCAATTTTCAACACTGATTTAAACGAATCAAGAGTTAGAATGGACTTCTGGTCAATATTCAATTTCTCTGAAACTGGAATAATTCTGCTGCTATATTTTTTATTTATTTTTTCTACACGCGAGGTAATAGGTTTTGCATGATTAGTAACTAACCTTTTATAGACATAAATAATAGTTAGTAGTAAGGACAAAGAAAATAGGGAGCTTATTATTCGAACTCGGCTTAATGGAAGGGAGAACCCAAATAAGTTAAAAGTATTCGGAATCATTTCGGTCGTTGCCAATGGGGACATGGACGTGAATACTTTTTCACTTGCTAACGCAATTTCTTCATATGAATATTGAAAAGTAAGCTTACCCTGTTCCTGAATATTCATTTCCTTACCATCATAGTTAATTGTTCCTTGGATATTTGGAACTACTTCGATTGCATACTGAGGTAATTTAATGCCTGTTTCTTCTTCCACTTGTAATATGAATGCATTCACTTTTTCAAGGTCAATTTTATATGCTTTTTCTAAAATTGCAATTGCTTTCCCCTTTTCTTCAAAGGCTTGTTTTTTTTCTAGTGGAAACATTCTTTCCCACATATCCCCTGCTTTTATTACTAATTTTGCTTCATGTGTACCTTTTGCCAGTATTTCATTCTCGTAGTCTATTGTAGATTTTAAATTAATAGGAATTGCAGTTGTTATTTTCCGGAACATTGTATCTCCTGCTTCTACCGTCCCTCCGTTCGGATAAAGGACATTTGGCATAAGTGTCGCCTTGTAATCATAGTTTGTTTCTATTCGAGGAATGTCATCATTGATTTGAGTAATAGTTATTGCTGGTCCTGACAAAGAATAAACTGATACTGCAACTGAAATAATTAGTACTAGTAGAAGGGGGAGGAATATTTTCCTGTGTTTCCCCTTATATAGATGAACTAAGATTGATCCCATTTCCATCTCTCCCTTTGTTAATGTTAGTCTTTGTCTTGGTCCGTATTCGTTTGGTCTTCATTTGGTTCAGATTCTATTATGTTTGCTGTTTCTTTTTCGATTTCTTTTATATTTTCTTCTGCTCCAGCTTCCTCTTTTGCTTCGACTTCGACTTCCTCATTCGCCTTTTCTTCTACTTCGATTTCTTCTTTTTCTTTTTCTTTTTCTTTTTCTTTTTCTTCCGCTTCGATTAATTCTGATTTCGTTTCTTCTTCCAATTCAACAAGTATTTGTTCATCTTCAAATTCTGGAATCGTTGAATTTATTTCCGCACTGCCACCGTTCCAATGAGCTATTATTTGAATTTCACCTCCGGATAACTCTTGTGCGTCGCCAATAAGGGTGAAATATTTGCTTCCTCCTGAAATTAGAGTAGAAGAATTATTTTCTACTACATTCATTGCCTCTTCAGAGAATCCACTAAGTATGTCAATTCCTTGAATTTCTATTGTTTCTTCAGTGTTATTTGTAATTGCAAATTTTCTCCCTTCCCAATTGGTAATTGCGATAAGGGCACTATCCTCTGGGACTATAGATAATGTTGCATCACTTCCTATTTCAGCAGTTGTAAAACTCGTGCTACGGAGAAGCAAAAATGACATGGATACTAAAAGTGCTGCTAAAGAAAAAAACTTTTTCAATACGCGCCCTCCCAATTTCATAATAAAAGCCTAACTAAATTGGACAAGTTGTCCAAATTTAATTAGGCCGGTTGCACCAATAACTCCATACGCCCCAGGTGCCCATATACGGGTCGTACTTCACAGTTTCCGTAATCAATATTCTTTTATATAGTTCAGTATAACCAAACCCCAACAAATATTACGGTACTTCTTGCGGTTATGTAGGTACTATTTTTGTCTGATAATAGGTAGTAATGTCCTTCTTTGTATTTGTCGTAACTAACATGTAAAGAAAAACAGCCCTATATATTTCATAGAGCTGTTTTGCTTTATTTTGAGTTTAACTTACTTACCATCTGTTCTAACTGCGTCAACAGTTAGTGTGTAATTATTTGATCCTTTACCAATGTTATTAGTCAATAATTCCAGGTCAATTTCCTGATCCTTACCTGGTTTTAGCGTAAATGAAAGTGTATTACTACCACCGCCATTTGTTAATTTCAACAGTTGTTTAGTAGGAGTAATTATACCACCACCGCCATGTCCACCACCTGGTTTTCCAAACGTATCTAATTCGGTAACCTCGCTAGCTTCAAAAGTTCCTTTACCGGATCTCTTAGCGACATTAACAGTAACATTAATATCTTTATCTGAGTTATTTTTAACTGCAAATAATTTATCCCAATTATATTTACTATTGTTTTGAACTCCGTAATCTGCTCCATTACCCTTATTCAGGTTAATCAATAATTCACCATTCGCTTTATAATCAGCTGCATTATGCTCCGCACTTGCTACTAGTGCCAATAGTGATTCGTTAGAATTCTTGACCGTAACGTCCATATCACTCTTGACCGCTGCACTTGAGAAAGACATTGCCGCCATCACACTTGAAATTGCTAGTAGAAACACTACCGAAAATATACCTTTTTTCATCTTCATTCTTAAATCTCCTCCAATATTTTTTTCGGCTCTTAACCGTTTTTGTAACTACTTTTAGTATAGGAGGATTGGTATTGGTTATCCTCACTCTGTAGGGTAGTCTTCAGATATCGTTTGTCTACTACTATTATCTACTTTGTATCCCCTAAACTACTACTTTTGTTGGTGGTAGGTATACTTTTGTACCAAATCAATTCTACTTTAGAGGGCTTTTTGTTTCGTAGAATTACAATAATATGAATGAAAGGAGGAATTCCATGAAGCTATTTTCAAGGATACTGAACACTTTATTAGCAATTGGCATCTTATGTACGTTAATTGCTGCAATTGGGTCAGCTATTACTAAAGAACCCGTTTTGCTTACCGTCATTCGTTCAAACAGTATGTCCCCTGTTTGGGAGCGGGGCGATATGGTGATCATAGAGAACCTAAAGGAAAAAGAAGCAGTACAAAATGGAGATATCGTCTTTTTCAAAACAGAAGAAGGAAGTCTTGCTGACAAAGGTTGGATTGCCCACCGAGTAGTCGATAGAAACGTCGATAAAGGTTTTATTACCAAAGGGGACGCTAATGAATATACGGATCAGCGGGATGGTAGTGGACTGATTGAGCGAGATTGGATTGCTGGAAGAGCATTAACTATAGGAGAAACACCAATCGTTATCCCTAAAATAGGTTACTTATCATTATGGGCGGAAAAATATCAAAGCAATCCTTATACATTGCCAGTTATCGCCATAGTTCTTGCGATTATTATTGCAATTGGCGAATTAAAATCTGGACGAAAACGAAAGAAGACAAATAAAGGAATGGAGTTACAACTCATTTATATAGTAGGTGGATTAACGATTTCCGTTATTATGGGAGCGACAATGCTTGCTTCCGGACAACGAGCAAACCTTTTTTATGAAGTCTCTTCTCAAGGTCAAGGTGTATTAATGGGCAGTGCTGTTGGTATTTTAAAGGTTGGAGATGAAGTAACCCGGCCATTATCAGAGCTAAGTAATGGAGGTTTCTTTAAATTAATTGGTGCCGTTACTTCTGATGATAAGCAAATTAAATTGAGTCATACAAAGTTATCCCTTTCACCGGGTCAGGAAACCGATATAACCTTTACTGTAAATGCCGAAAGGCCTGGCAAGTATGAGTCATCTATTCAAATCGGATTATTTTATCCATTTCTACCCCCTTCATTTATTTACTTTCTAGCACAGAAAAGTTATTGGTTGGCGCTTGCAGTCGTCTCTTTAGTACCAGGATTGCCGTTAATGATTTATCCTCTTTTTGACAGAAAAATGAGAAGAAGAACGATTAAAGTGTTAAGGAGGAAAAGAAGAACGTTGCGGGGGATTTTGCCGTTTTAGTGTTAATTGCTCATAAGTTATATTTTAGAATCTACCATAAATAAAACCCTATCATAAGAAAATCCTCTCAGGACCTAAAAAGGCGTGAGAGGATTTTTGGTTTATTCGAATTAGGGTAAAGTCTGGCAAGTTAAACGTTAAAAACTGGGCACTCCAAGCTTATATTTTTTTGTTTCAAGCCTTTTATTATCTCCATCGTAACTGACGATACTAACCGTTGAACCTGGTTTAGCATCGATAAGCGAAGCCTTGAACCTATTATTTCCTTTATAGTCCATATCCTCACCACCAACGGTTACCCTATGTACATCCGGGCTTGTTGTGACGGTAATGTTGGTAAAGATACCGCTTGATAGACTGTAAACCAATTGAATGTCATCAGTCAGATTGACCACCTGAAACGGAACTTCGACAGGCGTTTTTAACGCTTTTCCGTCATTGGATGTAACAGTTGCCACTCAAGGTTATTTAGGGATCTGCATGGATGGTAAAGGTGACAGGCGTTATGTCTCCCGGCCAATTTTTGATTAATGCATCGGAATTAATGCCTGGCTCTTCCAACGCTCCGTACTGTCCGCTATGCAAATCTCATTCTTCTATTAATTATCCCCCCTCCATTTTAATTACGTTTCAGACATTCACAGTCTACTATTAAATGCCGATAGTAAAAGAGGAAGGATGATAACTTATGAAAAAGACACTCGCTATTATCAGTACATTTTTAGTTACACTATTACTATTTTCCGGCCTGTCAGCGCCTGTCCAAGCGGATACGCTGACAATTGTAGACAATGAATTGGTTGAAAGGATTCAAGCAGCTTCTATTCGAGCTACTTCCAAGCCTAATTCCTACGAAATGGTCCGTTCTGCTCTTTTGGCTGGTCAAACAACTGGATATTTTGAGACATCCGAAATGGCTTACACGGATGTACCCGGATTAATTAATAAAATTACATCTGAAAATCCTGAAATTATGTATTTAACTGCTTACAAATACTGGTCAAACGGAAAAATCGAGTTTACATATTCTCAATCTACGATCACAATCCAAAACAATAAAAATGCACTTGTGAAAAAAGTTGACGAAGTTCTTGCGAGCATTATCAAGCCTGAATTCACTGATTTTGATAAGGTAAAGGCCATCCATGATTATCTTGTTTTGACTACGGCATATGACGAATATAATTACGATAATAATACAGTCCCAGCAGACTCGTACGCCGCGTATGGTTCCCTCGTTAAAGATATCGCGGTTTGTGACGGTTATACGAAAGCAGCACAACTTCTTATGAACCGGCTTGGCATCGAGAACCAGTATGTCGACGGGACAGCTAACGGTGAGTTGCATTCGTGGAATCTTGTTAAATTGGACGGGAAGGTTTATTTCATGGACATCACATGGGATGATCCGACGCCCGACAAATTGGGCTATGTAAGATATGCTTACTTCCTCATTACTTCAGACCAATTAAGAAAAGACCATGTATGGAATGAGACGAATTGGCCGGTTGCAACAAGTGTAAAATACAGCTACTTTAATGAATTCGATAAAACAATTGAAGTTGATGGCATCTATTATTTCAGCAATAATGGCGATCATAACAAGCTATATAAAATTACCAAAGAGGGAACTAACAAACAAAAAATTAACGATGTCCGTGCACCTTACTTCGCTATTGCAGGTGACTGGATTTATTTCAGTAATTATAACAACAGTGGTTACTTATCCAAGATGAACAAAAATGGAACTGAACTCGAACAATTAAATTCTGTCCACTCCACTGACATTACGGTTAAGGGAAATACTCTAACGTATTTAAATACAATAACGAACAAACGAGAGTCGCTAATTGTGGATATTCACGCACCGAATATTGTGACACCGATTGGAGATATTGTTCCCTCGAATAAAATGTGGACTGTGACATTCAATCAAAAATTCGAATTCTCTTCCATTAAAGAGGATACGGTTGCTGTAAAAACCGATAATGGAATTTCTATTCAAGTTACATATGAGATAGATCCAACCGGAACAAAGTTATTAGTGTATCCACCAAAGGGCGGCTATGAAAAGAATACAAACTATGTGCTAACAATCGAAAATGTAAAATCTCCCGACGGAAAGGTACAGAAGAAAAAAGAAATTCACCCTTTCTATGTAAGATAACAAGAATATATCTTTGGAGCCCGTTTCTTTTCCACTGCTAAAACTAGGAGCGTTGAAGATACATTATCCAGATGAAATGTTACCATTTACAATTACAGTAACGCCCCATTCCATACGTTGCATTTGGTATCATCGCCCTCCTTAATATTGAGTGATTATGCTGTGTCTAAAAGGTTTATGATTATGAATTGAAAAGAGATCAGACATAAACATACATGTCTGATCCTCTTTTCATATTATTTAAGTGTAATTTCTAAATAGTTTCACCCTCAGATATCCGACACTAAAAATCGATTCCGATTGCCGCCCCGCTCCTGCTTGAATCTGCAACTCCTTTAAAAGTCCCTTCTTTGTGATCGATTAAAATGCTCTGAACATTGCCGATCGTCACTGGACTTTCACCGAAATTATGGCCCATCTTATTCAGATAATCCAGTACCTTATTCGGAATACCTTTTTCATAACGATAAGAAGTCGTATTGTTCGTGAAAATTCTAGGCTCTTCTATCGCAGCTTTTAATTCCATGTCATATTCAATCGAATGGATAATCGTCTGAAGGACTGACGTGATAATTGTTGAGCCGCCGGGGGATCCCACTGTTAAAACCGGCTTGTCATCCTTGAATACAATTGTCGGTGTCATACTACTCAATGGCCTTTTATTTGGTTCAACCTGATTGGCTCCGCCTGGTATTGCATCAAAATCGGTCAATTCGTTATTCAGCATAAATCCGTAACCCGGCACCATAATCCCCGTACCGAATAGTTGTTCAATTGTCGTCGTATAAGAAACGACATTCCCCCACTGATCCGCTACCGTAAAGTGAGTTGTTTCACCTTGTTTTTTGTCATCCGGCTGTTGAACCGATATACCCGCTGTCTTTTTACCTTCATATCGCCATGGATCTCCCGCTATAGGCTTTTCAATAACCGAAGTTAACTTGATTAAATCTTGTCTTTGTTTAATATAATCCGGATGTAAAAGTCCCTTCAAAGGAACTTCAACGAACTCCGGATCTCCGGCATAAGCTGCTCGATCGGCATAGGCTAAATGCATCGCTTCGGCAAGCAAATGGTACTTTTCCCATGATTTTACGTCATATTGGGAAAGATCGAACCCATCAAGAATACTGAGCATTTGCAACAAAAATACTCCACCAGAACTTGGAGGTGGCATACTGGCAATCTGGTAACCTTTATAATCTCCCCAAATGGGCTTGTCTATCCTCACATCATAAGCAGCGATGTCATCCGCCGTCATCGAACCTTCATACTTTTGTACGACACCCGCGACTGCTTTTGCAATTTCTCCTTTGTAGAAAGCATCCGTTCCACCAGACTTTATTAACTTAAATGTTTTCGCCAAATCCTTTTGTACAAGCTTATCCCCCTCTTTCAAGGGCTTACCATTTGGAGCAAAGACAATTCCAGCTGCAGTTTTATTGAGTACTTCCTTATTATCTGCAATCGCATCAGCTAATACGATGTCAATTGGGAAACCTTCCGACGCCAATTGAATAGCAGGGTCGATCAATTCATCCATTGAACGTGTACCCCATCTTTCAAGAGCCTCTTCCAATCCCTTCAACGTTCCTGGAACACCTACTGCCTTACCGCCAGTGGCCCGTTCACCAAACGGAATCGGCTCCCCTTTTTCATCTAAAAACATATCCGGCGTAGCCCCTGCTGGTGCACGTTCGCGGCTGTTAATAATGCTTGTCTCTTCCTTATCCGCATCATAATACATCAAGAAACCGCCGCCTCCGATTCCGGACATCATCGGTTCAGTGACATTCAACGCAAACTGTATTGCGACTGCCGCATCAATGGCATTACCACCGTTACGCAAAACATCCGCCCCAATTTGACTCGCCAATGGATGCGCGGTTGCAACCATACCGTCTAACCCAGTCGCAACTTGCTTGGAATTCTTGTAATCCATGTCCAGTTCTTTTGCCAAAACACTACTAGGCAACGTACCAACTAAAAGCAACAGACTAAACGAAAGTACAAGAGCTTGTCTAAATTTACTCCTCATCATTTCCCCCCTAATAAATTAGTAAATTCATTCTTCATCTGCGACGAGAACTTTTATCTCAATCATTAAACATCCTATTCAGGACTTGCGGATTAAAGAACTAAAAGTATCATTTTGGGTGTCTGGGTGTGTGCTGTGGGTGACAGTCACCCAGTCAAATCCGAAACTATTCTGACAACTTATTTGTTTCACAGCCTTTTATCAAAACAGCTCTGATTCAGATAGTTACTCTGAATCGGAGCTGTTTCACTTTTAAATTCTCTCTTTTCTCCTTTCCAAATAGGACTCAATAATTTGAATTTACCCAGATGAAAACTTCCGACATGTTTCCTTACACTCTCTGTCAAACAATCATTTGTTAAATATTGCAAGTCTGTGCCACTCTTGAGATAATAGAAGGAAAGTATTTCCTTTCATGAAAGAAGGTGATTCCCATCATACGCGCAATAGTAGTGGATGATGAGCAGTTGGCTTTGAAACATTTGGAGAATAAGTTAAATGAATTGGGTACTGTTAAAGTCGTTAAAACTTTTTCAAATGCACCCACTTTTTTAAAGGAAATGAAGCATCTTGATTTTCAAGTAGCCTTTTTGGATATTGAAATGCCGGGCTTTAGCGGATTGGATTTAGCTGAACTCATTCAAGAAGGAAAAAAAGATGTATATATTGTCTTTGTGACTGCCTATCGGGATTATGCGATTCAAGCTTTTGAATTGCAGTCGATTGATTATTTAATGAAACCTATTATGAAAGAGCGCCTCGAAAAAACAGTGATGCGACTTCAAGAACAGCTGCTTTTGAGTGATAAATCTTCAGTAAATGAACGGGATGCCTCTCCTTCCCTGAAAATTATCTGTTTTGATGAGTTTGCTGTCTTCAGCCAAGAGGAACCTGTCAAATGGAAAACTGCAAAAGTAAAAGAACTATTTGCTGTTTTCATTACATATCTAAATATGTCTATGAACAGAGACTCTCTTATCGATTTGCTATGGCCGGAGAGCGAATACCAAAAGGCTAAGATTCAACTCCATACGTCAATCTCGCATTTGCGTAAAATGTTGGATTCCGTGGGCTACCCTGGCTCGTTAACTTTTTCAGATCAAAGCTATGCACTGGAGCTACATGGATTCCAATGCGATGCTCTTGAACTGGAGCGGGTACTAGCTGATTATACTAATGTGGATCATGATACTATTCGGGTATTCGAACACGCAGTTCAGCAATATAGTGGCGACTATATGGATAAGAACGGCTATGAATGGGCAGCAGCCAAAACACAAAGTCTTCGTCAAAAATTGTTGCAGCTTCTCCAAAAGATGATTGATTATTACTCTAAGAATGACGAGTTACATAAAAAACAGCATTATTTACAGATTCTGCTCACCTATAATCCATATTCCGAACATGTTTTACAGCAACTTATACACTACCACCTTGACGTTGGGAACCGTGGGGATGCCATTAAGGTGTACCATGACTTCAAGAAACAATTATTGGAGGATCTCGACATTTTACCAGGACGTGCAACAAATGAACTTTATGAATCGATCCTCGTTACAACGTAATCAAACAGAAAACGCCAACTGCCTGAATTGGCAGCGGCGTTTTTCGTGTGTTATTCTTTTTTCGGAACGATAAATGTAACGGTGGTTCCCCTATTTGGTACACTTGTTATGTCAATTCCACTTCCGAATTGCTGTTTAAGCCGTTTGTCTGTATTAAGCAAGCCTATTCCTCGTCGTTCTTCTGTCTGGTAGGTTAGCAGACTCTTCAGTTTCTCTTCTGGTATTCCCACTCCATCGTCCTCAATTGTAATTTCTACAAAGTCCTTCTGTTCTACCACTCTTATTTGGACGGTCCCACCTTCTGGCCGTTTTAAGACGCCATGTTGAATGGCATTTTCTACGATTGTTTGGATCGATAGCGGTGGAATTTGAATAGCCGGTATCTCATGCATCTTCCATTCTACATTCAAACGATTTCCAAAACGTTCTTGTTCAATGAATAGATAGGAACGAACGAGCTCTAATTCGGCCTCTAATTGGATCACTTGATTTAAATTATGGCTTGCGAAACTAGCACGCAAATAACTCCCGAACTTATCTAGCAACTCCACCATTTTGGGTGGATCAATCTCACTGAGTGCCGCTATCGTATTTAATGTATTGAATAAGAAATGTGGCTGAATTTGTGCCTGTAGCCACGCTGCTTCCATTCGTACTCGTTCGCCAATCGACGTTTTCAAATCGGTTAAGGCCTTTACGCGTGTCACCAATTCAAGTTTTTCTACGGGTTTAGTAACATAATCACTGGCCCCGCAATGAAAACCGGTTTGGATATCCTCTAATTGACTACGGGCTGTCAACAGCAAAATCGGAAGTTCCGAAATCGGAAAGCGTTCCCGTATTTTCTGTGTCAACGCGTAACCAGACATATTCGGCATCATTACATCCGATATAACGAGATCCCACTTTCCTTTATCCAATAAAGCCAATGCTTCTTTTCCACTCGTACATGTAACGACATCGAATTGTTCAGCTACCAACATTCGCCCAACAATCGCTAAGTTAAGCGGATCATCATCTACCACTAATATGCATGGCAATTCTTCATTCAAAATCTGGTCCGTTGTCTTCTGATTCCCTCTAGCTAGCTCCGGTATAGCCTGTCGTATAGACTGATCAGTAGCTATACTCTTTTGTTGCGAGGCGATCGGCAATGTGAACGTGAACGTAGACCCTTTTCCCACAGTCGATTTGACATTAATCGATCCTCCATGCAATTTGACTAACTGATCGCAAATACTCAGCCCAAGTCCAATTCCACCTGCAAATGCTGTTATCTTAGGGTCTGCTTGCTCGTATGGCTGAAAAACAGATTTCATTGTTTCTTCATCTATACCAATTCCAGTATCACGCACATGAATAACAGCCATATCATTCCGAGTTTCTGCAGAAACGATGATTTCTCCCTCATTTGTAAACTTCACTGCATTATGAACTAAATTAAATAGTATTTGAAAAAGACGATTTTCATCTGCTTCTACCTTTGGAAATGTCTCAAGTCCCGTTTGTCTAAACGTAATGCTTTTCCCTTCCTTCAAAAACTGGAGCATATCAAATACACCCGATACAACTGATGAGAGGTCCACTTCTTTAACTTGTAACCTAATACCATTTTCCTTCAGTTTAGTAATATCAAGAAGATCATTCAGAATCATTGACATACGGCGGCCTACTGACATCAGAATTTGTAAATTTTTCTTGTTTTCTTCAGTCAAGTTATCCTTTTCGCTGTCATAAATCGTTTGGGTAATATTCATGATTCCGTGTAGAGGGTTTCTTAATTCATGAGATGTATTGGCTAGAAAGTCATCTTTTCTTTTGACTTCTTTTTGCAATTTCACAGTCAGTTCCTTACTTTCATCTGTCGCTTGAAAAAAACGTTTGAACCAATAGATTGCAAAAAGAATAACACCAATGATGATTTCAAATGGGTAGTAGGGTAATGTCGAAAAAGCATGGTTTTTAATCCATCCCCATAAAATACTGGAGGCAATGCTAATTGTCGCAAGTAGAAAGTAGATGGCGTAAGCTTTGCCTTGCGCTACTACTTTACTCAAAGTGAAAGGAATAATCGCCGGTATAAAGAACATAATAACCCTAAACAATGGAGCGATCATCATCTTATAATCTAGTAACACACATATGACAAATAACAGATACAAAACTGTAAGCGCCTTGAACGGAATAGATATCCTTGTTTTATGAATTGAATTTTCCATCAGTATTTGTTTGAAAAATTGCAACATAAAAAAAACACTGCTTGCATATGAAAGATAAAGCAGCTTCACCCACCACAACCAACTAATTGTCGGAAACAAATAAAGCAATAGTTTATCATCATCTATGAGAACTGAAATTGCAGCACAAAGGAACGTAAGCGAAAGGAAAACTAATTCCTTCTTTCTTCCAAATAAAAGAAAGATGACCAGTGTATAAATGCTGTGCATCAGCAGAATGACTACTGATGTAAATTGCATTAAATAAGAAACTATTTGACTTTTTTTAATAGCAGATGATGTTCCAAATTTAATCGCTTTGGTGATGCCTGCTGGATAGATGAGATTATAGTTTGAAACATGTATTAGTAAATCGATCTCTGTTTCATGGTTTTCTAGACTCACTTCAACTGGTCGAAAATCAGATTTTGCTGATTCGGAATCTTCACCTACACGTCCCAATTCCATTACTTTTTGTCCATTTATAAATACAGTAGCATTCGACCTTATTTCTTTTATATACAGACTGAGCAACTGTTTTTGTTCATCCAGCAGAATACGCAGACGATAGGTCCCATATTCATACGATGATTGTTCATTATTAGATATTGTTTTTCTCCAATTTCCAGGAACTATTATCCCTATTTGCTTCTCTGCCGACACTTGCTCTTTCAATTTCTCTGGATCAATCAATTGATTTGGAAAAAAGGTCCATTCACCGTTTAATAAGATTGTTTTCTCATCTTGTAATTCCACACCCCTCAAATCAAGAATCCCACCTTTTGCTTTTGAATAATCTAACGCAAAATAGTAATGGATCCATAGAAACCTTAAACTGATAAGTATAAGAACAAATACACTAACGGTAATAATCATTTTTTTCTTTTTCATGATGATTGAATTCGATGTTTGACGGAGAAATCCCTTCTTTCATTCATCTCTATTTCTCCTAACATTTTAGCTTTCTTTCGTTTTGACTAATATAATCACCAGGACTCTAGAGGGAACCATGTCTCACAAATGTCCATTCATGGTTGGCTTATATTTGCAGTACGTATTTCCAGTAGTCCCCTTAGCATCGAACATTGCTATATCCGCATACTCGATTAACCGCTTTGGATCCGTCCCATGATCAGGATATATGCTTGCCCCAATGCTTATACTTGCATTGATTTGGTGCTTTTCAATTATGAATGGCTTATTGAATAAATTCATGATTAATTGAATGTGTGCTCCCAAGTTCTCTATCTCTTTGATAATCAAGATGAATTCGTCTCCACTCACGTGGAATATACAGTTATTAAGAATAGTAACACCCGCTAGCCGATTGCCAACTTCTCTTAATAACAAATCTCCTGTTAAATGGCCGTACGTGTCATTAATCACTTTAAAACGATCAATATCCATATATAGAATAGCTAGTTGCATATCCTTCTGTTCTGCACTCGCTATGTATGACTGCATAGAAGGCTCTAACATTCTTCGGTTTGGCAAATTGGTCAACTCATGATGACAAGCTAGATGCCGCCACTTTTCCATCGCTTTTTGTTCCGTAATATTTGTGGAAATCATCATATATCGCACTTTGGAATCTTCATTATCTTCTATAGAAACAATCGTCGACTTGAGCCAGATTATCTCGCCTTTTTTATCCCTATGACAGAGTTCGCCAGACCATTGATTCCCATTCCGAATACTACTCCACACCCCGTTCATAAATTCTTCAGAATGATACCTCGAAATTAAAAAACCATACTCCTTCAAATTCAGTTCAGGCAACGAATAATTGAATGTCGCTATGAAATTCTCATTGACGTCAATTACTTTTCCTTCATAATTTAAAACCGTGATAATGAATGTATGTGTCATTGCATTTTTAAGGATTTCAAATTCATCTGGTTGTGCATTCGTATCTACGTCTTCTACCGCTCCATCTGAATAATAAATAACCATGTAAATCCTCCCAATCAGATAGGTCATTAGTGCAAAAATCGATATTCCCCTTTATCATACGTAAAGCTTCTTATAGAACTCTTTATACTCTCTTACAATTCGCTTAAAGTAGAAAAAGGTTCTTCGCAATCTTATAATGATCCTTGATTGTCCAAATCGGTTGAGAAGCGAGTATAGCGGTTCCAAGAAGGTATGTGAATAGCGGTAAAGTAGCTATTATATGAATCCTTTTACCGGGTATTTTATCGTAGTTTAACCTTTACAGTAATGGGTTCTTATTTCTTGTATATACAGTAAAAAAACCAATAAGATGGGTGTTTCTAGCCTATCACGAACGTTCTAGTAATAATTCAGGGATATGATTACGATTAGTATTACGTAAATTGCAATTATGCCAAAGCTTTTTTACCAGCATCTAGATCCTGGTAAATGACAGAACCACTTCTTTTTAGTTTCTCCCAGTTATCCCGACTTCCAACAAAGTAAAGAATTGTTCCGTATACAAAGAAAAATGTATCTAGAAGCCGAAACGTTAAAGACTCCCATACGGTAAAAAGCACAATTTTAAACCAACACTTCATGGTAAACGCATATCCATAATATCCTGCTTTTTGTACCGCAACCAATCTCAAAATAAATTCACTTGACCAGGCACTTGCGATTAATAAAATCATTAAAGGCGTAATATGCCCCATTACCAGAACAATTGGCAACATCAGTATTGCCGAGGTTCCAACAACACTTAGTAGGATGGATTCGAACAAAAGAAAAAATGAAAACTTTTTACTGAAGACAGTAAAGAAATTTCCTTTGTGTATATTGATACAATCGATAAAACCTTTTTGCCAACGAATACGCTGATGTAATAGTGAATTAAAACTTTCGGGGACCTCTGTATAACAAACAGCTTCAGGAATAAAAATCATTTTTTCTTCCAATTTTCTTTCATTTATATATTTTTGTAAACGGAATGTAATTTCCATGTCCTCGCCTAGTGTATTTTTATACCCGCCAATTTCCAATAAAACAGTACGCCTAAATGCCCCAAAAGCGCCAGAAACGACTCCCAATACATTAAACTTTGACTGTGTAACTTTTCGAACATAAAATGAGGACAAATAACCTGACAATTGATACCTTAATAGCATTTTTCTTTTATATATGATCGGTCCTCGCTTATTGATTAGTTGGCCTACATGAACCATTCCCCCTGCAGCCACAACTTTTTTATCGGAAAATGATTGATTTATCCAAGATAGACTATCATTTTCTAAAATTGAATCTGCATCTAGCGTTACAATAATTTCGCCCGTGGCAAACGAAATTCCCGTGTTAAGAGCGTTCGACTTGCCTCCATTTAACTGATCAATCACGTAAATATTAGGGTACTTATCACTCTTAAAGAATCTTTTAATAGAGGAGGGAGAAATAATGTCGCTTAGTGCTTTATCAACTTCCGTTAAATCAAGCAAGTTTTGTAAAACCGTCATTGTATTATCTGTAGAGCCGTCATTAATAAATATGATTTCTTTATTTTTATAACTAACCATCTTCAAACTTTCAAGGCATTGCAGTAAGACAAGTTCTTCATTATAAGCGGGAATCAATACACTAATCTTCTGTTCGTTTGCCGATAGATTTGTAGCTTTTTTCGATACCAACGAAGTGACTATATAACCAACTTGTAGCATTAAATAAAATACAAAAACAGTAACTAAAACGATAGTCCATATATTCAAAGTAGTCCTTCTCCCTAACTTTTATTTTCAGAGTAAATTCTTACATAATCTACTTCCATTGAAGCGGGAAATATAGTTTGCTCATCAGGATCTCCCACCCACACTCCTCCTACTGCTACGTTCATCCATAAATACATACTTGTATTTGAAATGTTTGGCGTTCTAAATTGTTCTTTGCCATCTATATAAAAAGTCAATTCGTCTTCTAACCAATCAAGTGTATATACATGCCACTCACTGCCATCGATACCTTCCGTTAGCTTGAACTCCCGATTTCCAGCTTCTTTATGAGCGACATGCCAAATTTCATTTGTTAGCTGTCCTAACATTTCGACTATGTCGATTTCAGGGTAGGCTTTACCATCTGATGGCAGTAACCAAATAGCGGGGAATAAGCCTTGTCCACTCGGAAGTTTGGCTCGTATCTCAAATTTCCCATACAACTGTTCATGTTTACCTTTTGTCGTCACAGCACCCGACCGATATGGAAAATCTCCATACGCACTATTATCAACGTTCAGAATCAAATTTTCCGATGCAATCGAAACTTGTTCGGGTAAATAATAATGAAGCCTTCCGTAATCTTTGTATCCATCGTTAACTTTGTTCCACCGAATAGTTGAAAGCTCCGATTGATCAAACTCATCCCGGAAAGTGATTGTCCACCCAGATTGTGTATACTCATCTACATATTCAGTATCTTTCCTAATTTCTTTTTCTTGAGGTAGCTCTATTATTAGGTTATCTTCGGGGTCCGGAATTTGGGGCTTAGTGCTAGGATCACTGCATCCAACTAATAAAAGGATGATTACTATTAGGCGATACTTCATTTTTCCTCCCTCTCAAAAGAACAATCTCTTGTTATTCGTTCAAAGCCCCATAGGAGCGCATAGCTATAGTAGTATATTCATTTTCTCGAGAAATTATTCTTCAATATTCTTAACAGCTAGTTTCCCCAATTCATGGGTAAGTAGAACGGTTACTGAATCCCCTCCATCTATAGATATGATGATTATCGCCCCTTCTTCAATAACGATAATTTCTTAGTCTAACTAGACCTAAACACCCGAACCACCTTTGACATTTGAATTATTCTCTACAAAATCAGTGACCGTATGCCAAGATTCATGCTGAAACTCTTGGCATGCGTTTCTTCAACTATCATAGGAATCACTTCTTATAGATTGCTTTATAACCTCTTATACTTTTCTTAAATCGTTAGAGTACGGCACCTTATAGTGATGAAGATGCTAGTACTGTTAAGAAATCTATTTGGGCTTTATCCTATAATGCTCGGCATCAATAAGGTTAATTTTTGAAGTACAGGAATATCTTACCCCATCTCCATTTTGGGAATTTTGGTAGAATCAAACTAATTCAAATAGAAAGACTAAAGACCTGAATTGGTCAATTCATTTTAGGGATTTAAAGATGAATAAATTGGTTATAAGGGCTCACTACAATTTGGAGGGATTTCAATGAAAAAAATAATTTTATTTATTTGTATGTTCTTGTTCATCACACCCCTATTTACTAGTTATCCTCTCCAAACCATAGCTGCTATCAGTGGAAATCCAGAAGCTAAAATGAAGGATTCAATAAAGTCATACAACCTCATCCGTTCCGCTCTTTTGAAAAATGAACCTACTGGTACATTCGATACTTCAGAAGTTTCGTACAAACAAGTCGGTTCACTTATTCAAAAGGTAGTGCGTGAAAATCCTGAAATTCTTTATTTCGATTCCGCGATGACATGGTCTAACGGCAAAATCGATTTTTCATACACGGCTCCTATTAGTACAATCAATAAAAACAAAGCCGTGCTTACAAAAGAAGTGGACAAGCTGTTAGCAAAAATTATTAAGCCCGGCTTTACAGATTTCGATAAAGTCAAAGCCATTCACGATTATTTAGTTACAACTGTTGCTTATGATCAGAAGAACTATCAAAAAAATACGATTCCTGCCGATTCCTATACTGCATACGGAGCCCTTATAAAAAAAGTTGCCATTTGTGATGGGTATACGAAGGCCACTCAACTTCTGTTAAATCGCCTCGGCATAGAAAATTTCTACGTTGACGGATACGGAAACGGTGGCCCGCATGCATGGAACCTTATTAAGCTAAAGAACCAGTATTATTTCATGGATAGCACATGGGATGACCCCATTTCAGACGTAAAAGGTACCGTTGGTTATAAATATTTCCTTATTTCTTCCGACCAATTGCGAAAGGGAAAGAGTATAGCTTCTTTAACGACTTCAGCTCGATGATCGAATCAAAAAACCACTATTTCTACAGTAGCTTTTCAGACAACGAAAAGTTATATCGGATAAATAAGGATGGAAAATCAAAGCTAAAAGTGAATAATGTAAGAGCCCCCTATTTCGTTATTGCTGGTGAATGGATTTACTTCAGCAATTACTCGAATGGCGGTTTTTTGTACAAAATGAAAACAGATGGATCCAATTTAAAACAATTGAACTCCACTTCATCAGTTAGTCTTGCAGTAGTGGGCAAACAGCTGCACTATACTGATTCAAAGACCAAAAAAGTGCAGAAATTGACTATCAAATGAGAAAAGCCCACTTGTGTGGGCTTTTTTTGTTGGGGGGTTATTTGGGGATATTTTTAGATTGATTGGTGGGTGGGATTTGATTGGTTTGCGGGGGATAGGGGCGGTCTGCTGTGGAATATGAGCGGTCCGGCGTGCTATATGAGCGGTCTGGCACGCTATATGATCGGTTAACCCAGACATATGAGCGGTCAAACCGGATAGGATTGGTCTTCCATGCTATATGAGCGGTTAATCTGGATATATGAGCGATCCGTCATGCTATATGAGCGGTCAACCTGGATATATGATCGGTCTGACACGCTATATGATCAGTCAAACTGGATATACGGGCGATCCGGCATGCTATATGAGCGGTCTGACACGCTATATGGTCGGTCCCACACGCTATTTGATCGGTCAACCCAGATATATGCTCGGTCTGACATGCTATATGATCAGTCAACCCAGATATATGAGCGCTCCGGCACGCTATATGAGCGGTCAAACCCGATATGATCAGTCACCCCAGATATATGAGCGGTTAACCCAGATATATGAGCGGTCTGCCACGCTATACGATCAGCCAACCCAGAAATACGGGCGGTCCCACACGCTATAAAATTGTTGGAACCAAAAAATATCCCCCTACGCCCATAAACACGTAGAGGGATACTCCTAATTCTCAGCAAAATAAAAAGCGGTATTAGCCACCGCTCTTATTTTTCAATCAATTTAAACTTTTGCCACGGTTGAATTTGATCCAGTAAAAATTGTTCATTTTTATCAACTGTCGCGACAATATTTGTATTTCCGCTGTTCTCCATATCCTTGAGTGCAATATGTAGTTCACCTTTATAGCGCTCATAGCCGTCGTTATCGATCGTGACACTTCCTCTAGGAATCAAATCCGTGTCATGAGGAGGAAAATCTTTCTGCTGATAGGCAACTCGGCTCTGTGTTGAACGAATTACGTAAGCAGATACATCTCCCCGATTGAAATGATTGGCGCCTAGCGCAATCTCTTTCTCTGTCTTTGTTGCTTTTTCATTGAATTCTACGTTCAGCTCCAGCAAATAACGGTTGAGCAATGAAAGCCGGTTTAATTCTTCTTCGGAAGCAAAGGCATTGCCGATAATTACATCGTCGATTAAATTTGTTTGGAAAAGGTCCTTTGCTTGAATTTCAATCGCCATATCCCGATGTTCTTCAAGGGTTGGAAGGCCTTCTTGAACAGGCCATGGACCAAATCTAGCGTCCTTTGATGAAATCATGGCTGCTGTACGAATACCGTTTTCTTTATACTGCGTAGAGCATTTGATGAAATGTTCCCGCGAGAGGCCCGTATAACGGCGTGGATAAAAGTTATGACAGCCGATGAGTTGCTGCTTGTTCGGTTGATAAGATAGTATTTGTTCGAGATATTTCGTCCCTTGGCTCATATTTAACTCAATGGATAATCCATGCTCGTTAAAAGACATGATACTTTCTTCGAAGCCTGAGAAGCCTAAGTCTAGCCGAAGTCCCGAAAAACCGAGTTCTTTAAAATAGGATAAGTCTTTATAGGTCAGCTTTTGTTCTTCAAAAACACTTGGGCTGACATCTGCAATCACTTCAAAACCACGTCCATTTGCTCTTTTTAAGACGGTTTTCAGTAGTCGAACATCCTGATCTCCACCTGCTGACATTAAACAAGTAAAAATTCTAGAAAAACCGTAAGCACTTGCTTTTTCAATATAATCGACTAGTTCCTTCTCTGTTCCATATTGGGGATAGATTGAAATCCCGAGCTTTCTCATGTTTACTCACACCTCCATCGAAAACTTCGACAAATAGTCTTTATTTGCTTCAAGTAAATCATTTAGCAGTTGTTTGGCTACCTTACTTGAAGGGACAAAAGGATTCGTCACCAGGGCAAGCAATGCTTTTTGTTTATTTCCCGTAACAGCCGCTTCAATTGTTAATTGTTCAAAAGCTTTTATTTGTTGGATTAAACCATTCAACTCAGGAGGCAATTTCCCAACTTGGATCGGCTTGGCGCCTTCACTGTTTACAACACATGATACTTCAACCACGACATCATCAGGAAGTTGTGAAATAGCCCCGTTATTGAGCACATTTACTGTATGAATCGCATGATCATTCGTGACGATGGAGGTGATTAGGGAGATAGCTGCCTCCGAATATAAGGCCCCTCCGCGTTCCTCCAATTCTTTTGGTTTTACATCTAATGTCGGATTTTTATAGATTTCAAATAACTCTCTTTCAATTGCTTGCACTTGTTCGGCACGGGTTCCTCTTAGCTCAGCCGCTTCTTTTTCTTCAATGAGCATTTCATCCATCATGTAATAATAACGATGATAGGGACAAGGAAGAACTTGCAGTGCTTTTATAAAATCCTCTTCCCAAGGGGCGTCATGAATGTTTTTCATATTCATATTGCGTCCTTCAATAATTCGATCGATTAGTGTAGCCATTTTGTCTTGTCCGTTTACCACTACTTTTGTTGCATAGACAAGGTGGTTTAATCCAGCAAACGATATATTCACGTCTTTTCGGTCTACCTCTAAAATAGTTGCACTCATTTGTTGCATATTGATGGGTACATTACATAGACCGATTGCCTTAACAGAGGTGTATTTGTGAATTGCTTCAGTCACCATTCCTGCTGGATTTGTAAAGTTAATCAACCAGGCATCATTTGAATACTCCTCAATTTCCTTACAAATGTCGAGAATGACTGGAATCGTTCGAAGGGCTTTTGCAAATCCACCAGGCCCTACAGTCTCTTGACCAATTACATCGTATTTAAGGGGAATTCGCTCATCATTTGCTCTTGCCTTCAGACCGCCTACCCGAAACTGCGTTAACACAAAATCTGCATTTGTAATCGCTTTAATGCGATCGAAAGTTAGTTCAATTTTTATGGGCAGTCCACTTTTTTGTATCATTCTTTTTGCAAGCGCACCGACAATTTCCAGTTTTTCTTTTCCAGATTCAATGTCAACGAGAACGATTTCATCTACTTTCACTTGATCTGCTCGAAGAATAATCCCTTCGATGAGTTCAGGTGTATAGCTGCTTCCGCCACCAATTACAGCAATTTTCATAACAATTCGGGCTGATGGAACTCGTGTCTTTCGTCATGAGTTCCATCACCCTACACATCCTTTCGTTAGTGGATTTGAACGAGTCATGCATTGACTTTATGCACCACTCGTATTGTTTGAACAAATACAGATGACACCGGGCTATTCTTACTTATCCTTAATAGTTAGAGGTCTTGGATTGCGGTAGCGTACTTTTTGACTTCTCTTTGCACTACGCCAGGACGGGCGAGTGGCGAACAACTCACGGATGTCCGTACATAGTTTCACTTCATCTTCAAATAAGGCACGGCTTTCCATTGTTACTGAGCGTCTGAAGAGTTTCGCTCCAGCCTCTGCGCCCAGCAAAATGGGTTGTTTACGCCCTGCGCAAACGGGCATGTCGTTTCCCTCCTTCACATTTCGTCCATTTCGCTAATTGTAGAAATGCTTATTCGATATGCAACAATGCTCATCTTTTATTCGATAAAAGATTGCCTCATAGTGTTTAGATTAAAGAACCGAGCGTTTATTCATCACTTCATATAAGTCAACAAACTCGATGGCTAAATCTTTGAACGTAATCGCGTTCATAAGATGATCTTGTGCATGAACAAGTAGTAAAGAGACCACCACTCCCTCACCACGTATTTCCGATTGTATTAAAGTTGTTTGGACATGATGGGCGCTGATCAATTCTTGATTCGCTTTTTCAATACATTCTTTCGCACGTTCATGATCTTGCTCTTTGGCGGCTTGGATCGCCTCAAAAGCTGTACTTTTCGCATTCCCGCTAAATAGAATAATCTGCATGATTTGCTCTTCTATATTCATAATTGCTCACTACTTCCTACTAGAGATTAATGGTTTTTCTTCTGGTTGTGATGTTGGTACTTCTTGTTCAGCTATTACATCTTCCTGATGAGATGATACCATTTCTTGTTGCAACACCAATTCTTCTTGCAGTTTTTTCACTTCAATTCTTTCTGCTATTTTAACAAATGGCAGATAAATCACTATTGAAATGACTAAGTTAACGGCGGCTAGTAAAGCCCCTTTCATAGACCCTGTTGCTAAAAACCCGCCAATGATTGGAGGTGTGGTCCACGGAATCAGGTTAACCGTTTTAGGAACAATTCCAGTCGCAATCATAATATAACTAAAGATTACCAGAACAACTGGCGTTAAAATGAATGGAATGATTAACAAAGGGTTTAACACAATTGGAAAACCAAATAAAATTGGTTCATTAATATTAAATATACCTGGCCCCGCACTTAATCCCGAGACGTTGCGATAGTGTTTATGGCGACGGCCTGCGATGAATACTGCAATAATCAAACCAAGTGTTGCACCTGTACCCCCTAAATACATAAAGGCATCAAAAAATGGTTTTGTCACGATATAAGGAATTTCTATTCCCGCTTCAAACGCTTTTATATTTGCTTCAATGGCAGGTAAATAAACTGCCTGCATAACCGGCTCCATAACATTTGCGCCGTGAAGTCCAAAAAACCAAAGGACGTGGACAATTAATGCAATAACAATGGCCGAAGCTGGTGTGTTAGCCAATTTTGAGACCGGTTCCTGTAATGCATCGAAGAAAGCTTGATGGATATCGGGCATACCCGCTACTATAGTGAATACCTTAACGAGACCAAATACACTGATTGCAATCATTGCTGGAAATAAAGCTGCAAATGATTTTGAAACGGCCGGCGGAACGCTCGGAGGCATCTTCATTACGAGTCTCTTACTGCCAAGTAATCTCGTGAAAATTTCAGTTGAAACAAGCGCTACAATAATAGCGATAAATAAGCCCTGTGAACCGGCCCAAATTAATGGCAATCCTGAGCCCTCCGCAATGGGTGTCGTAATTGTTAATAAAGAAGCAAAAGCGACAACCCCGGCTGACAGACCGTCCTTATCGTATGAACGGGCAAGTTGATAGGCAATTGTGAAAGCGATAAGTAACGAAACTATTGCGAATGTCCCCGTCCAAACGGCTCCACCAAATTGCTTCCAAGTATCACCGCCAAAAATCATCTCCATAAAATTCTGATATGCCTCAATCGGCAAGTTATTGATAAGCGTAACCATTGAACCTAAAATCATTAATGGCATAATAATAACAAAGCCATCACGAATGGCAGCTAGGTGACGTTGAGCCCCAATACGACCGCCAATCTCCATAAACTTATCCATTTTCCCACTCATCTTTTTCTCCCCTTTTATTCTTTCTTAGATAAATATGAAAGTACTATTTAATTAAATATTCCATTAATTAATTCCAGAATCAGAAATCCGGCCGATCTGCCGAACTTCTTCCCATACGATCCCCTAGTAAACTTGTAGCCTGTATTCACAACATTGCGAGAGCCTTTATCAGAACCGATTCGCCATTCATTGTTCCATAGTCAATACTTTCGATTACTTCGACAGGGATGTTTTTCCCTTCAACTGCTTTTTCAATTTTCTTTTTCAGGTATCGTACTTGCGGCCCCAATAGCAGAACATCAATGGTATCGAAATACCTGTTAGCTTCCGCTTCCGATACGGCAAAAATCTTAACGTCCTCCCCTTTGGCCTTTGCCGCCGCTTCCATTTTCGTCACTAGTAAACTAGTCGACATTCCTGCTGAACAAACTAACATAATGGTCTTCATTACATTTCCCTCCCCTTTCTATGTTTTGTGACTCTATATAAGTTGAAATAAAGAATTCCAATGAACCGCTGTAGCGCTAGGGGGTGCCTTCGCTCAGTTTAAACACAGGATTCAAGACTTCAACTCATAGGGCAAACTTACATAGAGCCACAATTTCCTATACGCTATTAATAATGCAAGAAGCGTGCCAAGTTTCCCACGTGTAAACGCTGTCATTTGAGCTTTACTAATTTACACAAAAGAACACAAGCGTGTAAATCATTACACGCTTGTGTTCTTTTGAAAACATCGAAATGCGCAAGGCGCTGTTAGACGCGACAGGCATAAGTCAATCCAACGACGTGGCGTTCTTTGCCCGGGAAGGATGAAGTTCAATCCTTCCTAGTTGGATTGCTTATGACCCGAGCGGCTAGCGCCTGGAGCTGGACAATACGAAATGCGCAGGCGCCTTGATAGACCCGAAAAGCGCTGGAGGGCCATAAGATAAAAGCGTTCTTTGCCTTTAACCCATGGACCGAAGCGACTCGAGGGGCTAGCGCCTGGAGCTAGACAATAAGAAATGCGCAAGGCGCCTCGGTGATTCCAAAGTAGATCTTCAATGATTCTCCCTGAACATCTGATAAATATGCATTAATTCACTTTCCGCAAAAGCGATATCATATTCAACTGCCAAGTCTTTCAGTGTATTTTTCACAATCACCAGCTCTTCCATATTTTCTTGACGGAATTGGTCCATATTGGGGAATGGCCGGCTCGGTTGATTTAATCGCATACTTTCAATCAAAAAAGCTAAATGAAGAATAATTCCTGTATCGACACCATCATCTAGTGTGATTTCTAATTTTAATTCAAGATTAATTACGGCTTTTTGCAAAAGTTGTATCAAACGGTCGACAGAAGGGATCATTTTAAAATGACTTTCAAGCGCTTTAACCATCTCACTGTAAGGCTCATGATTGCCAATCATATTTTCCAATCGTTTCAAATGATGTTCTTGGAAGACTTCTGTTGGCGAAAAGTAAGGGATATTGTGGTAATCAACACGAACAGTTCCGGCAATGGCTAGTATATTGTATTCTTCTAACAATTGATCGATTTTTTCTCTAAAAGATTGTCTATGAAGAAATTGCAAAGAGATCAGTTCGATATTTTTTCCTTCCACAATCTTTTCTAACTGTTGTTTAATTTTTTTCGCTACCCCTTCCCCCGTAAAGCAAGCGGTGATAATTGCTCTTTTGGAAGGTTTCGGACGAATAGGGGTCGAACTAAACTGACTCTCAAGCAATTGCTTGCAACTCTGAAAAATATCATCCAAACTTCTGCCAAGCGAAGCCTTGCGAACCGCTTCCATTACAATAGGCGTGCTCGCCATTGAAATTGTTTTCGTTTTAATGCCTGTCTCTTCAAATATCATTTGCCCGAAGGTAGAAACCGATCCCATATCTACGAGAAATAAAATTCCTTTCGTCGGTTTCATGTCATGAATCGCATTTTTGACGAGGCTGTACATATCCCTTACCTCCATTGAAAGCGGCATATCGAAAGCCTTTCCAAGCCGGACGCCCAACAAATCTTGAACGGTAAGTAACATACTGCTTGCAGTCGTGTTTCCATGCATCATGACAATGATTCCTACTTTATGTTCTTGATCGTACATGCTTTCCTCAACATCAGAAACTAAAAACATGGCGATAAACCCAATTTCATCAAGCGGAATCTCAATGCCTAATTCATTTTGAATAAGTTGGGCGACTTCTATTGAAACTTTAAATTCTTTTGGATATTCCTTATGAATCTCATTTAAGTTAGGATGCGTAATAATAGTGTTTTGGTTAATCCGCTCAATCGTCCCCTGTAAATGAAGGGCAAATGCAAATTTGATTTTCTTCTCATAGGTACGCTTTAATTCTGGTTCTACATAATGATAAATTTTATCTGTAATCAACCAGATTTGTTCATTGACCATCTCTTCTACGTCAATTTGCGGCAAATGATCAATATACTCATTAAAGTATTGATTGAAGTCAACAAGAAGTTCTTTTTGAATATCTTTTTCATTCTTCCCTTCTTGGTGAAGCTTACGTAACTTGTTTTCTATATTTTGATAAAGGTCTTCCCCATCTTCCAAGTGAATCTGATCATTATTTTCATCCTTATAGGAAAACGTAAAAATTTTCTGTTCTGCTTCTATTAGTCTGTCCATCTTATCGCGAGATTGTTTAACATCCAATAACCCTTTTTGAACATGGATGGGCAAGTCATTCTGCTGAATTAAAAGTGTCGCTGTCTGATTTGAAATATAGTGCAAAAACGATTTTGCACAAGCAAGTTTTAAATCACGTTGCAATTGTCCAATATTTGCAGACGTTCGGTATAGTAAAAATGCGGTCAAAACGCGTCTTTCAACATAAATTGTTTCATTTAAACGACCCGATTCCTGAATAAGAAAGTGTTCAATAAGCTGGTACCGCTCCTCAAATTGACGCTCATCCAAGGAAGGGAGCGTAATTGTCATCGGAATTCTTCTAGTGAAGGTTTCCAGTAAAAAAGATTCAGGGGATTCTGTTGTCGCTCCAATTATTTGAACTGAAGCCGTTTTCGTTTCTTCGCTATCTCCCAGACTTCGAAATTCACCTTTATCAATGAATGTAAATAGCATTTCCTGTCCTTCCGGAGGCAGCCTATGAATTTCATCTAAAAACAAGATTCCCTTGTCCGCTTTTTCGATTAACCCGGTACGATCTTCCGTTGCCCCTGTAAACGCCCCTTTTTTCACACCAAAAATATGACCAAACAAAAGTTGAGGATTTTGAGCGTAATCTGCACAATTGAATTGAATAAAGGCTGCATCCTTATCAATCCTTTTCGATTCAAGGGCATATTGATACATACACTCGGCAAAAAAAGACTTTCCCGTACCCGTTTTCCCCAGAATCAATGTATGCAGTCCCCTAGGTGGATAATGGATGGCAGCTTTCGCCTGCTGAACCGCAATCTTCAAACTTCCTTCCGTGCCAATCAAGTTAAAAAACGCTTCATCCATAGGTTCTCTAGGTTTGATACTTGGAGTTACTTCTTTATAAAAGTACAACGTCGGCTTGCCACCTGTTTTCTCTACCAAGCCGTCTCTATGTAGCTCATTCAAATACCGGCTCACATTCGAACGGTCCAGTTGCAGCTGTTCCGCGACCTCATTCGCAGAAACCTCTTCATTCACCTTCTTGATATAACGAAAAATATCATCCTTGCGACTCATGTATACTCCCCCTAAGGACTGCATTGTTCAAAATCGAGTTGAACGATCATAGAAAAGTAGGAACTATATTCCTATTATAATACCACAGACTAACTGATCTATACTGAAAATTCCAAACCGCATAGTTGTAGTGGTGACAGTCACCACTACAACTACGACACTACTCTGATAACTTACGCGAAATAATAAACGAAAAAACAGCTTCTTTCAGATACTAAATCTGAAGGAAGCCGTTTTATCGTTCTTATTTTTACCGCTCACATGCGATCAAATCTTTATCACGGTCACTTTTTTTGTTTGCGTTATAAAGTGCTTGGGATACAAACGGTTTGTACTTTGTTTTACCGCCTACGTTTTTGACGGAGGCGGATCTTGCTACGCCGCCTTTGTATACTTTGTTCAGCTCAGTGCAATTTTTATATGTTACAACTTTTGGGCTTGCTGCTTCGACTTGCACAGCGCTGAATGAGAAGGTGATGGCAATTGCAATTGATAGTAATACAGTAAATACCTTTTTCATACGAACGGCCTCCTTTTCTAGATGATACACTGCAAAAAAAAGGCGTCTTCCCTTGCTTGGTCTATCATAATGACCAGTCAAAGGACTTTCCCATTAACTATATGATTATCTTAACAGGTCTTAAGTCGAATAAATACATTAAATTATATTTTTTGACACATCGTAGATAGTTGAATAGTATTAACCATTACAAATAACTCCAACAACTTAAGTCCTTCAGTTGCTGAAGTCATTCACATTTTTTTGGTACCTTTATGTGCAAAAGAATACATAGTATGGACCATCTATTTAGCATTTACCAAGAAAATAGTTTGTCTCGCTTAAATTGACAACTCAACTGATAAAAACTCAGGCAGTTGTTGTTCACGCTTGTCGAGCATAATCTGTTCTGGCGTGATGCCCTGTTCACGCAGTACTTCAATGTTTTGCACGAGGAATTCGTCGCTACCGACAACATAGAAGAGTCCATCCTTGTCTGCAGCAAGATTTTTCACTTCTTCATAGTAGTCTTTACGGTTATCAACGAACTGTGATGTGAACTTCTTGTCAGGTGCGGATTCAAAGACATTAGTGAATAAGAAGTCTTTTGATGAATCGATGTTTAGGGAATGAATTTGATTGACATTGTCAGCACGTTCAAAATAATCAAGTACAAGCGGTCTGAAAGTTGCCAGGCCGACACCTGATGACAGCAGGTAAACACTTTTGTCTTCTCTTTTAAGCGGTACATTTGAATGGGTTTTAAATATTGCAACTTCATTACCGACCTCAAGATTTCTTAAAACCGTTTTAAACTCAGAGCACTGCTCTCTGATGCGTGTGGTGATACCGATTGAATTTTCATGCGGTAAAGTGGAAATTGACATGTGACGAATCAGGCCACGGTTTGGTTTATCTCCGGCATTAAAACCTTCCAGTGCGAAGTGGGTGTGGGAACCTTCTTCCCATGTAAAGTCTTTCGGACGATCGAGCAGGTACGTTTTAACCTCAGGCGTTTCCTCAATAATCTTATTAATTTTAGTCCAGTATATTTGCATTATATATTCTCCTCACTCAATTATATTTATCGTTACTATATACTATATACTAATTGATAAAAGTTCTCAATTAAATAGATTGGTTATTTCAGATAATTTATGCGCCTTAGATTATCTGGTGTTTCAGAAAAATTCTTGAACTTGAATTATTCATAGTTCCAAACGAGGACATTCTCACCACAGATATCCAACTACATGAACTAAGAAGTGATGGTGGGGCATCAAAAAAATAAACAATTAATGCAAATCCAATCAGACTTCTGAGGCAAGCCGATCATCGTCTCAAAAACAGCGATAAAAACAGTAAGCGGCAATAATTATAAGAGTTAAATTCGTTATTATATACTTTCTAGATAGTACTTCACCTAATAGTAAATCCTATCATTCATAAACATTCCAATACCAATAGGCCGCGGTTAATACGTATTAATTTTGCATACAATTTAGTAAAACAGAAAACGCCAACTATCTGAAGAGACAGTGACGTTTTCTGAGTACGATTCTTCTTTAGTCTTACTAAAATTAACGTTTGTTCCCACATCTGTAGAACTTGTAATGTTAATCCCACTTCCGTATTTCTGCTTTAGCAGGTTATCTGTATTGTACAATCCTATTCCACGGTGCATTGTTGTCAGTGGGATTAATAGCCTGCAGTTGTTCAAAAAACTTTGTTACTTTTCCAAATTGCTTCAGGCATAGTAGATCCTGCATTTATTTTATTACAATAACTCTTTTACAACTTTACTGATCAAACTGCCTTCAGCTTTGCCTTTTAGTTCAGCCATTGCAAGACCCATCACCTTGCCCATATCTTGTTTACCGGCAAAACCATTCGATTCAATAATACTTTTTATAATTGTTTTGACTTCATCTTCGTCAAGTTGTTTAGGTAGATATACTGTTAGCAACTGGATGCGGTTTTCAAGATCAGTTATCATTTCAACCTTATTCGATTGTTTCGCGTATTGCAGAGACTCATGAGTTTGCTTAATTTCCGTTTGTATGACTTGCATAACTTCCTCGTCAGTAAGTTCTGTGCCATCATTCTTATCGATTTCTTTTTTTTGAATCGTACTTAACACCAAACGAATGCTTGTTAACTCTTCTTTATTTTTCGCTTTCATTGCTTCTTTCATCGAATCCTTAAGCTGTTGTTTAAGTGTCATTTAAAAAACTCCTTTTTCTAATTCATTTTCCACCTATTCCTAGTTTTCATTATATCCTACGTTTATTACTTTTGAAAAAATAAAGATTTACAAATACACCATAACTAATAAAAAACAACAACTCGGACAGGAGTTGTTGTTGTTTTTTATTGTTGCCGCTAATTCAATGAACGGAGCTATTCTATCTACTATTCATAAGAGTTGTCTCCTACGGCAGTCTTGTCCGCCAGGCTTTTCGTTCAAATTAAAACTCCGCTTTCTTCACCAATCAGAGAAAGTTAAATCACTTCTCACTTTCCAACAAAAGTGGTCCAGCAACTTTTACTCGAACCAAAATTGCTTCTCCTGGTATATAAGCCAATGGAAAGTCTTCCAACTGGATAATGTCGATTCGATGAGGATCTGCGCCAGCTTCGATAGCCGCTTGGATTGCTTCTTGTTTTGCTTCTTCAATCACTTCATGATGCTCGCGGTCTGTAAGCAAGTAAATTTTTTCGCATGTGCCGCTGATGTCTCCGAGTGCTGCACCAATTGCATTTGCCACTCCCGCGTGTTCGGGTCGGATAATTCGGTTGGCTCCTTTTAAGGTTTCAGGCATCAAGGTTGCACCACCGCCCACCAACACGACTGGCACGTCCTCTTTGCTCGTTTTCATACGATCAATTGCTCTTTCTACCATTTCAACAATTTGTGGGTAAATGTCTTGTGTAGGAATCGAAACAAGTTTTTCATCTTGCGTATTCTCCATTCCCAACACACCTACCCCTACCGCGACATCCGTCACAGTTAGCGTTTCACCCCCGAAGATGAGTGCTTTCTCGGGCAATTGATAGCCCACACTTTCAGGTCCGATTTTCCACGCCCCATCTTTTAACGTTACTTGAGTACCGCCTCCTAAACCAAGCGAATAAATATCGGGCATGCGATAATTGGTACGGACGCCTCCGACCTCAACGGCAAGAGAAGTTTGCCTAGGGAACCCATTTGCTAATACGCCGATATCGGTCGTCGTACCGCCAATATCCACGACAATCGCATTGTGCTCTTTCGATAAAAATGAAGCTCCTCGGATTGAATTGGTCGGACCGCATGCGATAGTGAAAATCGGATATTTTTGAGCAAATACATCGGTCATCAATGTCCCGTCATTTTGACCAAAGTAAATTTTCGCATGAATTCCTTTATTAACCAAAGCCTGCTTAAAGCCTTCTGCCACATGCTTGATGACATTTTTAAGTGCAGCATTCAAAATGGTCGCATTTTCTCTTTCAATTAAACCAATCGTCCCAATTTCGCTCGAAAGTGAAATCGGGATAAGCGGTAAATGCTGTTGTAAAAAAGCCGCCACTTCTTTTTCCTGATCTGCAAGAACTGGAGAAAAGACACCCGTAATCGCTATCGAATCCACTGAACCTCTAAACGACTCGACAGTTTCCATTAATTCATCAATTCTAATCCCTGTAATCGGAGAACCGTTAAATTCATAACCTCCATGAATCAAAGCAGTTTTAGCTTGTAATTTATCGACTAAATCTTCTGGCCAGTCGACAAGTGGAGGCACTGTTGTTCCCGAAGGAAGACAAATGCGAATGATGCCAATTCTATTTAACGATTTTCGCTCTACAATCGCATTTGTGCAATGTGTTGTACCAAGGGTTGCTATTTTAATATCGTCCACATTGACGGATGAACTAGCTAGTAGCTCTTCAATTGTCGTTTGAATCCCTGAAAAAACATTCTTTGTGGTAGGCGTTTTTGTACTGCAAATCACTTCATTTTTTGCATTCAACAGAACGCCATCTGTGTTGGTACCGCCAACGTCAATTCCTAACCGTATCATGAAGGCACAAACTCCTTTATCAGTATTTCTAATGGTGTATAGTCATATGGATACTTGAAATAACGCGGGCCTGCCGTCTCAATACCAATTGGCGTCCGCCATCTCTCGTTCGCCGGGAAAGCTACAATGATGACGCGAGCTCCATATCTCAAACCTTCTGTTGTAATGGGCATGCCCGTCTCTTCATCTAAAACAGCAATTAAATCTGGTGTCATAGCAATCGGTTTGTTATTTATTTCAGCAAGAAGATGTTCATTTTGGAAGGAAAGCACGCAAGAATCAAGGTCATTTTCTTCGCTACCTTCAAAAACAGCTTTCCCTCTCGTAAATCCACCCTCGATTCCCCTCTTAATTTCAACTGCTTTTCCTCTAAATAATTGATGTCCATCTAATAATGTAAGCAATAGTTCGATCGGATGCACTGCTCCATTTCGTGGCTGTTTCAGTATCTCGCCTATTTTTTGAGCAAGTGTCAATGTACCAGGAATGACGCTTTTTTTCGCTTGTATACCCGTCACTCCATAATCAGCTACAATTGACGATCCTCCCATCGAGATCGTAATAGTACGAGCAATTTTTTCACTCCAGTGGCCATCTGCCGGTTCAATCGTGACCGTATTTCCTTTTTCATCTGCAATCGTGACCAATTCAGGTTTTAGCCCGTCTAGATGAAAAGTAACCATTTGAGCTTCTGGAAAGGCACGTCCCATTGCATCGCCGTCTAAAATCGGGATGCCTTTCATTGCTGCTACAGCCACGGGAATCAACGAGTTAACCCCACCAATTTCGATTGGCATGACGATATCAATTTTTTTTCCGCTTGCTTTTTCATACGCAATCAAAGGTGCCATTAACATCTCGAATGAAGGAATTTTTTCGACGAGTACACTGGGCGACCCCATCCCGCTAATAGGGACAATCCAATGATCTTCTTTCAGCTCATCCATCGTAATTACTTGAACCGGCCCATATTTACGAATTGCATGAAGAGCCATTAATTTTCCTATATAGGGATCCCCGCCCCCACCTGTTCCAAGTACGGATGCTCCGATTGCAATGTGGTCGATATCTTCTTCATTTAACCACTTCATACTGATTCTCCTTCGTAAATTGACGTTTAATGACAAAACAGAAAATTCCCTGTGCAATAAAAGCGATGATGAAACTATCTAAAGACGGGATTGTTGTCAGTTTAAAAAGTTCCAGTCCAATTGGATTCTCCAATGTCATCCAGCTCACTAAAGTTCCCGTCCCCCAAGCGATCAACGGATATGCTTTGTACTTTGCAGGGGATTCAAATGACAGCATTTTTGCCCCGCCTATATAGTAAATAGCTGTATACACACCGCCAATTGGTGCGATAAACATTGTGATAATACTCAGGAAGTTAATGAAGTTTCCATAAATCCCGAAAACGGCCATAAGCGTCCCAATTGTACCTGCTGCAAATGTTAATTTCGCTTTACTAGTCTTCGTAAAAATAACAGCTAAACCAAGTCCAGAAGAGTAAGCATTACTCGTATTAGTTGTCCACTGTGCCAAAATCAAAACGAGAATACCCGGAATCCCAAGACCGACAGTCAGCATAATCGTCGTCAAGTTATCTTCATTCATGACACGGGATAGAATCATCGCAATGACCAACATAAAACTATTGCCTATAAAGAAACCAAAGAAAGATGCTAAAACTGCATCTTTTTTTGTACGAGCCCAGCGTGAAATGTCCGGTGAAATTACCGCACCTACAACAAAGATGCTAATCACCAGTGAAATGGCCATTCCTATCGAGAATGTATTTTCTACAGGGGCCCCGATACTAGCAGTGCCAAATTTAGTGATCGCCATTCCAACCGCGAGAATCACTAATATGATTAATAGTGGTACAGACCAAGAACTGAGCTTCTCTATTGCACGGTATCCGAACATTGCCGTCAACATCATCAGCAATCCACCTATTCCAGCAAGAAGCGGAATGGGTAATTGAATTCCGATTGCCTCGGAGATAGCAACAGTTGCGTTTTCGGCAAAAAAACCAGCTTGTACACCAAACCACCCCATTAACGAGATCGCAAGAAAAGCCGAAACAATTTTCGCGCCTGAGCTTCCGAAGGCGGAACGAGAAATCATAGACGTTGATAATCCCGTAGCCGCTCCGACGTATGCACAAAATGCCGCTAGAACACCCAATATCAGAGACCCAATTACCACAGACAGCAAGGCATCATTAAAGGCCATTCCTGCTCCGAGTTGTGCGCCGAATAGCATAGCAGATAAATCAATTCCAACAGCAATCCAGATCAGACTAATGGATAACCATTTCTTACGTTCCTGCATCGGTACGACTTCCCGAGCATAATCATTTTGCATCTTCAATCCCCCTCAAAATTAGAGTTGTTAGATGGAAAGCATGTTGGAGTTGCTCAGACAAAGCATTTTCATCGTACATAGTCATTTCCCAAAAGATGCCGTCCATTAGTAAAAGAAATTGTTTTGTTACATTGACACTTTGTTGATCAGAAATGGATGGGTAGTAGTACTTTAAAGAAGTGTTTAGCGATTGTATGAGCCAGTTATCAAATTGCTCCATATGATCTTTTAGAAACTGCTTAATCTCTGGCGGAGGAGAAGTGATCAATGAAATATAGGCCGCCGTTTCTTCTTCTTTCTCTTTATGGTAAGAGACAGTACCGTGCAGCAAACTACAGAAAATCTCTTCTATTGGGGAGTTTTCTACTTCATCCATAATTTTTCTCATCTGACTAAAGTGTTCTTCTAATAACTTCTGGAATGCTGCAATAAATAGAGCTTCTTTGTTTTGGTAAAAAAAGTAGATGGAAGCAGGCTTAATGCCAACTTCTGTAGCAATTTTTTGCATCGTTGCACCTTGATAACCGTAACGTGAATAATGGTAAATGGCCGCTTTTAATAATTTTTCTCTCATTGAGTATCCCCACCTAATAAGTATTAGGTTAATAATACAACGACGCTTTCGAACAAGCAACAACTTTCTGATTTATCTTTTAAAACGTTTTTTCCATACTCGAAAATTAGTATGAAGGACTTAAAATAAGATTTTCATAGTTGTATGAATTGTCAAATCATTCGCGATTGTTTTGTTTGTTCGAGAGTTGTAGTGGTGACTGTCACCACTACAACTCTCACCACTACAAAAGAACTTATACTTTTTTGTTTTCTAACTTGTTTTAATATAGAGAATAAATTATACTATATGAAAATGCGAATCTAGTGGGAAAGGAGAGGTGCAGTTGAAAGTATTTGATATCCATTCAGATCTATTTACGGACATTGCATGGCGAAGGAGTCAGGGAGAAACGAACGTATTCGATCGAATCCATTATCCTCAACTGAAAAAAGGTGGCGTGGATTCGATGATTTGCGTCTTTTGGGTGGAACCTGCTTTCCTCCAGGACCCTATCACCCGTTTCCGATTGATATTCAAACTTGTGATGGATGATTTGCGAACTTCTAAACATGCCAACGTTTGTGTAACTGTCGATGATATGACTGATGCAGTGGGTTCCGGGAAGATTAATCTCTTTTTAGGGGTTGAAGGGATGAGCTTTCTTGAACAATGGGGGCAGCAATCAATTGAAGACAATATTGAAAACGCTTTCGACAAGCTCCATGCCGATAAAATCCGACATACCATCTTCGTATGGAATGAGTGGAATGCCTTGGCAAGTGGAACAGGTTCACCCGATGAGCCAGAAAAAAGAGGGCTAACGAATGTTGGCGAGCTGGCTGTCAAAAAAGCGAACGATTTGAATTGGGTTCTGGATGCCTCCCATTTTGATGAATCCTCTTTTTGGAGTATGCATAATGCCTCTACACAACCGATGATTGCTTCGCATAGTAATGCCTTTGCATTATGCTCGCAGGAACGGAATTTGACGGATGATCAACTGAAAGCGATTGCCGCACGAGGAGGACTCATCGGATTGAATGCCTTTAGCGGGTTTGTGGACAAAGCGAATCCGACGTTAGACCGGTTCATCGATCATGCAGTGTACATAGCAGACCTTGTCGGACCCCAACACCTTGCGTTCGGTTTCGACTTCCTCGATTATTTATCTCCTCATGATTTGGGGGAACCATTTTCAAGCAGCACAAAATGTCTTGAAAACGTCACCAAGGTGCCGGACTTATTAGAGCGCATGACAGTTAGAGGTTTTTCATCAAACGAGCTGGAGGGAATCAGCTTTAACAATGCTTTTGACTACATGAAAAAGATGTTGAAATAGTAAACTACTGGGGGAATAAAAATGTCAAAATCACTTATCCAGCCCGATGATATGATTACACTTTGGGGTATTATCGTGGTGTGGGCTGCAGTAAGTATTTACCTAGAACAGAAGTACAAGTGGGCCGGGCGAATTTCAGGTGCTATCATTGCGCTCATTGGGGCCATCATTTTGTCGAATACAGGTGTAATTCCGACTGAATCTCCAGTCTACGATGCAGTTTGGACGTTCATTATTCCACTCGCCATTCCGTTGCTGTTATTTCACGTTAACTTTAAGAAAATCTGGCAAGAGAGTGGCAGACTTCTCATCCTCTTTTTGCTCAGCTCCATCGGTACAATAGCAGGTACAATTATAAGTTTCTTCTTACTAAAAGATCATATTCCCTATCTCGATAAAATTGGGGCGATGATGAGTGCTTCGTACGTTGGAGGCGGCGTAAACTTTGCAGCGATGGCAGGGAAATTCGAGGCGCCTGGAGAAATGGTTTCTGCGACAATCGTTGCGGATAACTTAATGATGGCACTTTACATCGTCGCATTAATGTTCATTCCATCCCTATCTTTTTTCAGAAAACGTTTTTCGCACCCGCATGTTCTGGAAGTTGAGAGTAATAAGGACGTTGAGGACGGCAAAACATTGGCAGAAGCTTTTTGGAAGCGTAATGAAATTTCCTTGAAGGATATTGCATTATCATTAGGAACTGCGTTTTTCCTAGTCGTTGTTTCCTTTAAACTGGCGGCACTTTTCGGCAGTTTCGTTCCAACGGGTGAAGACGTTTCATTTGGTTTGAATTTATTGCATGGGCTAATTGGCGATAAGTATTTAGTATTAACGACGATTACGTTCTTGGCACTTGCATTGTTCCCTAAATATTTTGCAAGCATTAATGGTAGCCAAGAAATGGGGACTTTTCTCATTTATTTATTCTTTGTCGTCATCGGCATACCAGCATCTATTCCACTTATCGTGCAAAATGCACCACTACTATTAGTATTCGTTGCGATTATCGTAGTCGTCAATTTACTAATTTCATTAACGGCAGGGAAACTGTTCAAGTACGATTTGGAAGAAATCCTACTTGTCAGTAATGCGAATATTGGTGGTCCAACAACTGCAGCGGCAATGGCGATTGCAAAGGGTTGGAAAAACTTGATTGGTCCCATATTAGTTGTCGGGACAATTGGTTATATTATCGGAAACTACATCGGCACTACTTTAGGTATGTGGTTTGCCACGATGATTTAATAATGATGAATCCCGGCGATGAACTGCGCCGGGGTTCATCTATGATATGCTAATGATATTGATAAACTGGAAGAGGTGGATGTTATGTTTGATGGACGTAAGATTCGTCAATTACGGGGTGAACAAAATCTTTCTTTAAAAGAGCTATCCGATAGATCAGGCGTTAGTTTGAGTATGATTAGTCAAATCGAGCGCCGAAACACGGACCCGACGCTGACAACTGTCTATAAACTATGCAATGGGTTAAATATCTCAATTTCCACCTTATTAGGAACAGATGAAGAGACGACGCAAATTGTTCGGAAAAATGAACGTAAAATTGTTACTTTCCCTCAATCTCACTCAAGTTATCAAATGTTAACCCCTATTAATGAAGGAACGATAGAAATGATTATGATTCACTTGGAAGCCGGACAGGAAGATCAGCAGCTAGTCGAACATTCCGGTGAGGAGTGTGGCCTTATCACACAAGGAGAAATGACAATTGTCCTAGGAAATCAAGAGATCATTTTGCATGAAGGCGACAGCATTCGTTTCAATAGCTCAACTCCCCATCGATTTTTCAATCACTCGAAAGAAACAGCTATTTCAATTTGGGCTATGACGGGAAGGGTACTATAAAGAACTTAACCCCGTATTAAATGCGGTCGCCTCAATCATTGAGGAAAAGTACTTGAAGAAATAAAGAATGGATTGTTCACTATCCATTTGAGGGAGTTCCCTTTCTCATTAAAACTAGAGGAGAGGAATATCCCTTTATTTAAAAGCCAACCCCCTTCTTAAGAACTTTATAACGTAGTAACAACGCTGTTAAGCTACGAAGTTTTGTCGTTGTTTGAGTCGATTTACTGCTAATTCAGATGCAATATCTGCGAAATAGGAAATCCTCTTTCAAATAATCCTTTATACGCCACTCAGAACTTCACCCTCGTAGAATTTCCCCTTTCATCAAGCCTCTAGTTGAAGAGATATATCAAATTAAATCTCACTGGTACAAGTCCCTCCATTTTTCAAATTGACTTGGTGACTGTTTGACTTGGTGACTGTCACCACTACAATTCATATGCTATATTCAATACTACAACCTTTATATGACAGGCGAAGTAAAGCATTTTTGAACGATCGTGTCCCACTGAATGCAGCGGCCGGGATTGCTTGACCGATGAAAATATACTTGTTATTCTAAAGCCTTGCTCAATAGAAGAGAATGATTATGATTGGAGGGTTTTGGTTGAACGGTATTGTTATGAAGTTAAAGAAAATAACGCACAAACAAGCCTGGTTTTTCACCATACTGGCCCTTTGTTTTGTTATCTCAGTTGTCTTTGTGAATCACAATCATTCTTTTTATCAGCACCCAATAGCCAAAGTCGTTCAAACCACTCTCGAAGATACCACTCAAGTCACTGATCAAAATAATAATAAAGATACGCTTTTTACTCAACATATTATAGCTAAAGTAATGAACGGGACAGAAAAGGGACAGCAGATTCATATACAGAATGAGTATTCGTCATCAGGTGCTTATGACCAAGCATATCGACCCGGAAATGAACTATTCGTTTCCATCGATAAGAACAAGGAAAAAGGTGCGGCATTAACCGGAACAATCAAAGATGTAAAGCGTGACAAATACGTTGCGATTGTCGCATGGTTTTTTGTTTTCACGTTACTGATTGTCGGTAAAAAGCAAGGATTGTTCTCTGTCATTAGTTTAGCATTGAATGCTGCTTTGTTATCTTTCGCGTTGGATTTATATGTCAACAACTACGGTGTAAGTTTGTTATTCATCTGCAGTATAAGCGCAATTTTATTTACAGTCGTCTCTTTACTGCTCATTAACGGTTTTAATGAAAAAACGTACGCGGGTATTGTAGCGACTCTGCTAGGAACTTTTATTTCGCTCTTTATTGCATATGTTGCGTTATGGGCTACTTCCGAAAATGGACTGCGGTATGAGGAAATGCAGTTTCTTACCCGCCCCTATCAAGCTGTATTTATGGCAGGATTATTCCTTGGGTCCTTAGGTGGTGTCATGGATGTCGCTATAACGATGTCTTCTTCTATCTTCGGCCTGTATGAAAAGAATAACAGCATCTCCATAAAAGCACTGAAAACGTCCGGGTTGGAAATTGGAAAAGATATCATGGGAACGATGACAAATATTTTGTTTTTTGTCTATATAAGCGGCTCAATTCCTATGCTTATTTTGTATATGAACAATGGCGTGCCACTGTCATATGCGCTTTCCATGAACCTATCACTGGAAGTAGCCCGGGCCTTAGCTGGCGGTATTGGAATCGTGTTAGCCATTCCGATCAGCCTGTATGCTTCCATTTTTTTCGTTAATCGAAAGAGGGCACGATCATGAGTGTACAAGTATTGCTGGGAGCTATTTTACTCTTATTAATGGTACTTATTGGCGGTAAAAAAGGGGCACGATCTTTTTTCACCTTGTTCCTAAACTTTTTTATATTTCTTATTACGGTTATTATGATGTCGATACCAAGCGTGAACCCAATTATATTAACTGTAATTGCGTGCATAGCCATTAGTTGTGTTAATTTGTTTTATATTAATGGCATAAACAGTACAACAAAAACAGCATTTATTTCTTCCATGATCACGATTGTCATTTTGCTCATTTTTATAGTAATCGTAACAAAAATGGCGATGATTCAAGGGTTTGGTGAAGAAGAAGTTGAGGAAATCAGTATTTTTTCTCTTTATATCAGCGTGGATTTTGTTAAAGTGGGAGCTGCGGTGATTATTATGAGTGCGATCGGTTCGATTACAGATATCGCCATTTCGATTGCTTCCCCTATGCGCGAATTATTTCATCATGAACCATCTATCAAAAGGAAAGAGTTATTCACATTCGGATTAAGCATCGGGAGAGATGTCCTGGGTACAGATACGAATACATTATTTTTCGCCTTCTTTGGAAGTTATCTGGGATTACTAATATGGTTTAAGGATTTAGCTTATTCTCTCGGAGAAATTGTAAATTCTAAAGTCTTTAGTGCGGAATTAATTACAATATTTTGTGCTGGTATAGGGGTTGCCATAATAATTCCAATTACAGCTTGGACAACTGCCTATTCGTTATTGAAAGTGGAAAAGAGAAAGCAAGGTAACAAACTCTAAAACAATTATGTTCAAAATAAATCCATACACCCCATTTCAGAAGAAATGATAGTTGAAGAATGATGAAAAGCCTTGTAGAGAAAAATCTCCAAGGCTTTCTTTTTTTGATGTGTGCCGTTAACCTTATAATTATTCAGTGGTATGAATGGTGTTTCAATTGCTTTTTTATGTTGAAAACGTAAAAAAGTACTGTCCCAAATTCGAGTCGTTCGAATTGTGACAGTACTTTTTGTTAACGGATAGTTACCGCTCAAGATTATGTTCTTGGACAAACCCTTTTAGAATCTCGCTTAAGTTCGGGCTGCCCACTTCGTCTAAATCATAGTGCACACGTGTACAAGGTTTGTTAATCGAAATGATGCGAGTCAAATCCATCGGTGTTCCAATGATCACTGCATCACAGTCAGCCTTATTGATGGTTTCTTCAAGATCTTTCAATTGCTGTTCACCGTATCCCATCGCCGGTAGGACGTTTCCAATATGTTGGTACTTGTTGAACGTTTCAATTAATGTACCCACTGCAAATGGGCGTGCGTCAATAATTTCTTTCGCCCCTAAACGTTCAGCCGCAACTGAACCCGCACCAATTTTCATCTCTCCGTGCGTCAACGTCGGACCATCTTCAACGACTAATACACGTTTTCCGGTAATACTCTCCGGGTGATCGACCGTGATCTTGGATTCGGCTTTAATGATACTACTGTTCGGACTTGCGAATTTAATATTATTTTCTACAATTTGAATGGCTTCTTTTGTCGCACTATCGATTTTGTTAATGATCGCCACATCGGCTGTTCGTAAACTTACTTCGCCAGGATAGTATTTCAACTCATGACCAGGACGATGCGGGTCAAGGACAGTAACGGCTAAATCAGGCTCGAAGAAAGAGAAATCATTATTTCCTCCGTCCCATAAAATCACGTCACAACCATCCGGGTCGTTTTCAGCGGCCGCTAAAATATCCGCATAATCAACGCCCGCATACACAATATTACCGCGCGCCACATGTGGTTCATACTCTTCCATCTCTTCAATCGTACAATTATGTTTCTTTAAATCTTCTACTGTTGCAAAGCGCTGTACACGCTGTGCGTTTAAATCGCCGTAAGGCATAGGATGTCTGACCGCAATGACTTTTAAATCATGCTCCAGTAACGTTTCGATAATTTTGCGTGACGTTTGACTCTTTCCCGTTCCAGTTCGAACAGCGCAAACGGAAATGACGGGTTTATTGCTTTTTAACTGTGTTTTTTTAGGTCCTAGCAACGTGAAGTCAGCACCCGCCGCATTCACAATCGCACCCACGCCCATTACATCTTCATAACTGCTATCACTATAGGCAAACACACATTCATCAACCTGCAACTCTTCAATCAGCTCCGGCAATTGATCCTGTGAATAAATCGGAATCCCTTCCGGATAGAGTTCGCCCGCTAATTCACTTGGATATTTACGTCCATCTATATCAGGAATTTGAGTCGCCGTAAAAGCAACAACATTATACGCCTCATTATGACGATAAACTGTATTAAAATTGTGGAAATCTCTACCTGCAGCACCTATGATAATCATATTTTTTCTGTTCATAGCAATCTCTCCTATAATCTCAATGTCTTTGTTATAATTATAGATTATATTGCATTTTAATACAATCGGAATTTTTATGAATTGACTGGGTGACAGTCACCCAGTCAATTTAGACACTATTCCGACAACTGATAATCAGATTATGAAGGATCCATTTTTCAGGAAGGGTATCCCAATGAAGGTAGTTTAAATAGATATATACTATTTCAATTTTGTTAATAATCAAAAAGAGGAAGGCAACCAACATATTGATATGGTTGACTTCCTCTATTTCTATATGCGGTTATAGTACGGTTACCAAGTAATTCCCTAACTTTCCCGTCTGGCTTTTGCTGCGAGCCAGTTCCCGATTATAATTAGAGGCTCCGTTTCTAGCTTCATTCTGAACTAATCCATTATTAAAGCATCCCATATAATAATAAAACCATGATGTAGCTATAGAAAAAGCCCACTGTTTCACTGGATTCTAGTGTTTTCAGAAAAACGGCGTTCATCAATTGTTCTTTTTTCAGAAGACGAGAACGGGTCTCTGGTGCAAGAAAGAAATATATTATAAATTATAAGTAGGAATGTTAGAAACCAACCATTCATAAAATTGTTTGGTTTTCATTTTTGTTTCGCTTATTTTAACAATCTGGACATTCCTACAAATAAGAATCCAACGTAACTATTTTACATTTTATTTTAACCACAAACTGTTTGCCTAAAGTTGATTAGTCTCTACCTTCCACTTTTGAGAGTAGAGGTAGAGTGACCTCCTTCAGTCCCACAAGTCCTAAAATAGTTAAAAATATTTGTTGTACACCATAGAAAGCATCTGTTGGATCGTAATATTCTTTCAGTGTGTGATGCCCCCCCGAATCACCACCACCGCCAAGAGTAATGGCGGGTATTCCAAGATTGATTGGAATGTTAGAGTCGGTACTACCTGCTTCACTTAAGATTTGTTCAAAGCCAATGACAGATGTAGCAGCGACTGAAGCTTGTACTATGATAGAATCTGGTTTTTGAGTACCTGCTGGTCTATTACCTACTAGTTCTATATCTACAGTTATGTCGTTTTCTTTTTCCCAGCGAAGATTTTCTTCTTGCGCGGCTTCTTTGATGATATTTATTACTTTTTCTTCTAAAGCCACTAATTCGTCTTGAGAGTTAGAACGCAAATCAATAACCATTTCACCCACTTCAGCTATTGTATTGACAGAAGTACCTCCGTTAATTAAGCCCACATTATACGTTGTTTTGGGGTTAACGGGTACTTCTAAAGAAGCTATTTTCGCAATTGCTCTTCCAAGTGCATGAATGGGACTTGGCGTTCCAAAGTTTCCAAAACTATGTCCCCCCGGTCCTCGATATGAAACTTTATATCTTTTACTACCTGTTCCTAAATAGATTACTCGATCGGGTTCACCTGGTTCGATAGAGATAAACCCATCAATATCATTCCGATTTTCAAAAAAGGTTTTTACACCTAGCAAATCTCCTAGTCCCTCTTCACCCACTGTAGCACCTACAAGCAAGTCTCCTTCTGTTTGAATATTGGCATCGTTCAAAGCCCTTATTATTGTAAGTACAGAAGCTAACCCTCTGCCGTCATCAGCAATTCCAGGAGCAAATACTTTCCCGTCTTTTTTTTTTGCGACAGTATCCGTCCCTTCCGGAAATACTGTATCCAGATGGGCACACAAAACTAAAGTTGGGCCCTTACCTGTTCCCCTACGGATTCCAAATACATTACCAACCTCGTCTATTTCGACATTCTCAATTCCTAAGTTTCTTAATTTATTTTGGTAGTATATACCACGATTTTCTTCCTGAAATGTAGGTGCTTGTATGGCTGTAAGTTCAATCTGTTCATTTGTTGTAAAATCGTTATCTTTCTCTAAAAAAGAAAGTCCTTTTTCGACTTGGGAATTTGTACGGAGTAATTTGTAAACTTCTTGCACCTCAGAGGATAAATTATATTCTTGTTTTGACATTTCCATTACTTGCTTTTCCCTCATGAATGAACCCCTCCAAATTCTCGAAGTTATGATTAAAGAACTCCACAATTTTTGTATTCATTGTAATATGATTGGCTAATTTCTCCGTTTGGTGACCTTCATCTTCAAATATGATTAATTCAACGTCTTTTTCCATTTCACGCATTTCTTTTGTTAGTTGCTCCGCTTCACTAACTGGAACTCTCGTATCATTTTGACCATGAAAGACTAACAAAGGTGCTTGAATTTGAGCCAGATGATTTAAAGGTGCAATTTCTTCGAAAAATTCATCATCCACTCCGAGTGTTCCATATTCACATTCTCTTAACTTTCTACGCCAAGGGCCTGTATTCTCCAAAAAGGTTTTAAAGTGAGAAATTCCAACAATATCAACACCTGCTGCCCACAATTTCGGATAGTGAGTTAAGGCGGCTAGCACCATGAATCCCCCATAACTTCTGCCCATTATTCCAATTTTATGGCGGTCTATCGATTTAGAATGAACAAGATCTTCCACTAAACTCGCAAGATCCGCTACAGCATCCATTCTTTTTCTTCCGTCATCTAACTGAACATATTTTCGACCATACCCCATGCTCCCCCTTACGTTGGGAGCTACTACCGCAAAGCCTTTAGAGATTAAATACTGAATAACAGGATTAAAATCAGCCCTAATTTGGCTTTCGGGTCCTCCATGTACATAAATAACAGTAGCTTTCGGGTTTTGTTCCTTCGAATAATAAAAATAAGGGACTTCTAATCCGTCAAAGGACTTGAACTTACATACTTCCGGCTGTATCCAAAGATGCTCTATTTCTTCTGCAACCCCAAAATACGTTAGTCGTTCGGCTTTCTTCTCTTGTACATCGTATGCCCAAATATCACCGGGCATAGTAGCACTTTTTAGCGCGAATATAAAACGATTATCATCCATCCAACTAACCGAATCAATTACCCCGCGCGGGACGCCTTCTACCTGGTTAACATCATTTGTTAGAAGGTTATAATTTTTAATAATCGAAGTTCCACCTGCATTTACATTCACGAGAAGCGTTTCCATGTTAGACGACAAGGATATTTCTTCTATATCCCATAGAGGTTCATGTAATAACTTTTCCAACTTTCCAGGTTGATCGATAAAAAATCGGTAAACGGCTAAATGGTCCATTTCAAAGTCTGATAAAATATATCCAGTTTTTCCATCCTTCGATAACACTAAGGATTGATATCTTGCAAAGCCACTATCAGGTCCTATTTTCGTCAATTCTTTTGTATCAATATTTAAAATATAAAATGAGCTATCAATATTTGTTTCTTGAATACTAATTACAATATCCTTATGGCTTTCATTCACCCAACAAATTGGCATACAATTTCCATCGTATTCAAATATCATTTCTTCTTTCCTTGTGACAAGGTCAAGGGCGAAAATATCAAAGCAACCACTATTTCGTCGATTGCTTGAATACATAATTTTACTTTCATCAGAGGACCAGCCACCAAAGTTATGAAAATGATTTGGCGATAAAACAAGTTCTTCGTAGTTCCCTTCTTCATCCATCAAATAGAATTGTTGTTTTTCATTCCCTTTAAAGTCCATTCCCATTATTGTTCGACTTTCAGATGGTGAATGGAATACAGACATGATTCGATCTTCAAAATCACCGAATACTTGTACAGTGCCGTCATTGCCATTCCAAATATATGCTTGAGGCATTCCAGTTTTTTTACTTAGAAAAGTGAATTTGTTTTTTCCTGATATTACAGCCGGGCCATAACCGTTAACTATATTCAAATAAAGCGAGAGTTTCTCTTCCATTTTTACACCTCTTCATTTTTATATAATCCAATAATCCAACGCTAAACAGACTAACGAAATACCTAAAGTGGTAATTGAAACAACAGCAGCCAATCTTTTCATCACTTCTTTAACAGATAGTTTCCATTCGTTCAGTTTATAATCGCTCTCCGCAAGTTCTTCCGCTCTTTTCGAAGACCTGGATTGCGGAAATATTAAATAGTTTATTTTTTTAAATCCATTGGTAAATAAATTCAGAAATTTAGACTGAATTATATAAATAACTGAATAAATAAGTAACGCTATAAGACCTACAATAAATGTTAAATTAGTAATCTCAAGTAATGACAGGTTTCCTAATTTACTGATCAACAGCCATACGATAAAACTAAAGCTAGCAATAAAAACATTTACCTTCATAATTTTCTCCTCTGCAATTCATTTAACTTAAAACAACCCTCTATCAACCAAAAAAGACAGAGGGTTGTTCAATTATTATTTTCCTGTTACTTCTGCCCACTTCATGAATGGAAAACGGTTAACATAATTAGCCGCGCCTTTAATATTTTCGTTCGTTAAATACGTGTTTGTATAGAAGTAAACTGGCATCATTGGGAAGTCAGCCATTAAAATTTCTTCAGCCTGATGAAGTAACTCATAGCGTTTTGCTGTATCTTGTTCTACTTTAGACTCTGCCATTAGACGATCAAAGTCATCATTGACCCAACCTGTACGGTTATTCGGGCTATCCCCTAAATAGTAATCTAAGTTCACTACAGGATCTACAAACACTCCAACCCATCCCATACGCGCCATTTGGAAATTATGTGTTTTCGTTGTTTCTAGATATGTTTTCCATTCCTGATTCGCAAGCTTGATGTCCACACCAATATTTTGCTTTAACATTTCTTGAACTGCTTCTGCGGTTTTCTTATGGTTTTCATCTGTATTGTATAACAGTGTAACTTCCGGAAGAGTAGTCCAACCTTCTTCAGCCATACCTTCTTCTATTAATTTTTTTGCCTTATCGAAATCCTCTTCAAAATAATCTCCGCCAACTTCACGGAAATCTCCTTCCGGCGTATCAGCTCCAATTGGAACCATTCCGTACGCAGGAATTTCTCCGGCTAAGGTAACATTTTCTGTTAAAACTTTACGATCAATTGCCATACCAAATGCTTTACGTACCTTTTCATTTGTAAATGGTTCTTTCTCCACGTTAAACATGTACATATATGTTCCATAATAAGGGGCAATTTCAAAGTCTTCATTACCTTTTTCAGATTCAATTACATCCGTCGGTAAACTCTTAATGAAATCAAGTTCCCCAGTTTTGTACATTTGATAGTATGTTGTTGCTTCACTAACCATTTTGAATGTTATTTTGTCCAAATTCACACTATCTTTATCATAGTATTCATCGTTTTTCTCAATAACAACCTCACTGTCATGTTCCCAAGCTGTCATTTTGAATGGCCCATTACTTACATATGTTTTAGCTTCAGCAGACCAACTTTCATTGCTAGCAACTAGTTCTTCTTTTATTGGATAAAATGTCCACATTGTTAACAATGTTTCAAAATAACCAAGTGGCTCGTTTAAAGTTACTTCTAATGTTTTTTCATCTAATGCTTTTACGCCAACGTCTTCTGCTTTAACGTTTCCTTTGTTATACTCTTCCGCGTTTACTAAGTAATACAAATAGAATGCAAAAGAACTTCCCGTGTCGGGATTAAGAACGTGTTTCCAAGCAAATTCAAAATCATTAGCTGTCAATGGACTTCCGTCAGACCATTTTGCACCATCACGAATTGTGAATGTGTACGTCTTCCCATCCTCTGAAACATCTGTTTTCTCTGCTAATCCTGGAACTGTTTTTCCATCTTTATCACGTGTGTAGAGCCCTTCAAATATATGGTCTAAAACCCAACCTGATGTTGTATCTGTTGCTAATGCCGGGTCAATTGCTGGAGGCTCACTTCCCGCGTTTACTACAATTTCTTGTTTTTCTGCTTTTTTGGATGATGAATCACTAGTGTCACTACTATCTTTATCACTACATGCAGCAAGAACAGCTGAAAGTGCTAGGATAGTAATCATTAATAATAAAATTTTCTTCAATTTAATAACCCTCCCTTATGTTTGTAAAAATACGTAATGTTGTAACCTTTTTTTCTAAAATGTCACAATTAAGAATATAAATGACATGCTGTCCAGTGTTTATCTTCCACCTCCTTCCATTGAGGTTCGATTTTTGCACATATATCCATTGCATGCGCACAACGTGTTCTAAATCGACACCCACTAGGCGGGTTGACTGGACTCGGAGGATCTCCTTTAAGGACAATACGGTCTCGCTTAATCGAACTAGGATCAGCAATGGGAATCGCCGACATTAACGCTTGTGTGTAAGGATGCAAAGGCTTTTTAAACAAATCATCACTGCTAGCCAACTCCATCATCTTCCCCAAATACATTACTCCAATGCGGTCACTAATGTGTTTGACCATTCCTAAATCATGTGCAATGAATAAATAAGTCAGTTGCTCTTTTTCTTTTAAGTCCTCTAATAGGTTGATTACTTGCGCTTGTATAGAAACATCTAAAGCTGAAATTGGTTCATCCGCCACAATAAACTTGGGTTGAACGGCTAGCGCTCTTGCAATCCCGATACGCTGTCTTTGTCCCCCACTAAATTCATGAGGGTACCGGTGAGCATGCTCGGGTCGGAGCCCAACTTTTTCTAGCAAACTATAAACGATTTCAAGTCTTTTCTTTCCTTTGGCCAATTTGTAACCATCAATGCCTTCAGCAATAATTTCACCGATTCTCATTCTCGGATTCAATGACGCATGCGGGTCTTGAAATATTATTTGCATTTCACGGTTCATTTCACGTTGTTCTTTCTTGTTTAATCCAGTAAACTCTTTTCCTTCGAATAAGATTGATCCGGAAGTAGGCGAGTCCAATCCGACGACTAATTTCCCGAGACTAGATTTCCCGCTTCCACTCTCTCCAACTAACCCAAGCGTTTCACCTTTATAAATACTTATTGAAATATCATCAACAGCTTTGACCGTTTTTTTATCTGCAACGGGAAAATATCTTTTTAAATTCCCGATTTCTACTAACGCTTCACCCATATAAATACCTCCCTAACGCAAGAACTTCTTCAGCATTTGGTGATTGCTCATCATTTAGCCAACATTTCGCGGAATGACTTGAACTAATTTCATAATCTACGGGCATTTGGTCAATGCAAATATCCATTGCATATTTACATCTTGGTGCAAATGGACATCCCTTTGGTGGGGCAAATAAGTCAGGGGGTGAACCTTCAATTGGAATTAATCTTTCCTTCGTTGTGCTATTGAAATCCGGAATAGACTCCATTAATCCCCAAGTATAGGGGTGCTTTGGTTTTTCAAAAATCTCATGAACTGTCCCTGTTTCCACAATTACCCCTGCATACATGACCGCTACTCTTTCAGCAGTTTCAGCAACTACGCCTAAATCATGTGTGATTAAAATAATGGCCGTATCTGTTTTTTCTTTCAACTCAATCATTAATTTCAGCACTTGTGCTTGAATCGTTACATCCAGTGCCGTTGTTGGTTCATCCGCGATTAGCAATTCAGGTTTACATGCTAATGCAATTGCAATCATCACCCGCTGACGCATTCCACCACTAAACTCATGAGGATATTGGTCATAACGCTGCCCTGGATTAGGTATTCCTACTAGTTTAATCATATTTATAGCTTGTGCTTTCGCATCCTGTTTACTTATTTTTTGATGAATGATCAAGCCTTCTGCTATTTGGGATCCTATCTTCATCGTCGGATTAAGAGAGGTCATTGGATCTTGAAAGATCATACTGATTTTGGAACCTTTTAATTTCCGCAATTCACTTTTCCTTAATTTCAATAGGTTCTGCCCTTTATAATGAATAGAACCGCTTTTTATATCGGCAACGCTTGTCGGCAATAAGCCCATTATTGTTTGTACGGTGACACTTTTTCCGCTCCCGCTTTCACCTACAATAGCAAGGATTTCACTTTTGTTAATGTGAAATGAAACATCACGAACAGCCTTAACTTCACCACCGTATGTTCTAAAATTCACTTTCAAATTTTTCACTTCCAATAATTGTTCCATTCGTACACCTCCCTACTTTCTATCTCTTGGGTCTAATGCATCTTGAATACCATCTCCAAAAACGTTAAATGCAAACATAGTAAGTGAAATTAGGAAACCTGGGAAGAAGAGTCTCCACCAATGACCACTTAAAATAACACCTAGCGCGTCATTCGCCATCGTCCCCCAACTCGCAAACGGCGCTTGAACTCCTAATCCTAAGAAGCTTAAAAATGATTCTGCAAAAATTGCTGTCGGAATAGTAAATGTTAAATTGACAATAATAATCCCCATCGTATTTGGCAATAGATGTCTCGAAATAATTTTCGTGTGAGATGTACCCAATTTTTCCGCAGCTTGGACATATTCCTGCGATTTCAATTGGAGGATTTGTCCCCTAATTATTCGGGCCATACCGACCCATCCCGTAACGGACAGGGCAATAATAATAGCTGTTATTCCTGGCTCCATGATAACCATTAATAAAATAACGATTAATAAATATGGAATTCCGTAAAGCACTTCAACAATTCTCATCAATATACCGTCAATGCGATCGCCTTTCTTTCCGCGACCAGCCATATACCCGGAAACGCCACCGACAATTACTCCTAATATCAGATCGATAAGGGCTGCTACAATACCGATTATTAGGGAAACCCTAGCTCCATACCAAGACCTTGCCCACATATCCCTGCCTAAATTATCCGTTCCGAACCAATGATCCGCTGAAGGAGGCATGTTCGTTTTTGTAAGACTTTGCTCAGAAGGAGAATACGGCACCATTGACGGTCCAAATAAAGCTAGGAATACAATAATTGCCAATAAAAAGAATCCTAATAATGCTAACTTGTTTTTCACGATACTTAGAAATGTATCCTTCCATATACTTAAACTAGGACGTTGAATATCATCAATTACCTTTTTACTAGGATCTACAGGAGTAAATAAGGCATTTTCAGCTTGTTTAATTACCACGTTATCCCTCCTTACTTGTAAGACTAATTCTAGGGTCAATAAGTCTGTATGAGATATCTATCAGGAAAAGTGTAACTACCAAAATAACACTGAAGAAAATCGTTGTTCCCATGATGACCGGATAATCCCGATTAAATATACTATCTACGAAATAGCGGCCAATGCCAGGGATAGCAAAAATCTTTTCAATTACAAACGTTCCAGTAATCAGCGATGCGAATAAGGGACCTATAAAAGATACAACTGGCAGAATTGCATTACGAATGCCGTGTTTGATAACGATTCCGGCTGTACTTAACCCTTTTGCATCTGCAGTTTTAATATAATTCGCATTCATAACTTCAATCATACTCGACCTCATAAATCGGGCAACGACCGCAAGGGGCATGGAAGCTAATGCGATTGATGGTAGCACTGTATGTTTCCAAGTTCCCCAAGTCGCAACTGGAAATAGCTCCCACTCTACAGCAAAGAACTTTATCAACAACGGAGCTAAAATAAAACTTGGGATTGATATTCCAATAATTGCTACGATCATCGCAAAATAATCGATGAACCGATTATGATAGAGTGCTGCAATTATTCCGAGGAATAGCCCAAAAACAAGTGCGATGACGAGTGCCTGAGCTCCTAGTAATGCTGAAGGGGGAAACCCAGATAAAATGATGTCATTTACCGATCTTGTTCGGGATTGTATAGATGGGCCTAAATCCAGCGTAACTAAATCCTTTAGGTATAGCACATACTGTACCGGGATTGGTTTATCCAGATTATATTTTGCCCTCATGTTATTTAAAACTTCCTCTGGCAATACGTCAGCATCAGAAGCAAATGGATCACCCGGAATAAACTTCATCATCACGAATGTTAAAGTTGCAATAACCCATATCGTTAAAATCATTGTGAAAAACCGCTTCAATATATACATTCGAATTTCCGCCTCCGTTCACTAATACATCAATTATTCAGTTTACTTGATATGAACTTTTTGATACTTCTAATTGAATCATAGTGTTAAGTTCAGTAACTTCACTATGTTCATATAACGAAAGAATCAACTCCGTTATCTGCTCCTGATTTGCCGCTGCAACTTGAATTAGAAGAGGATAATCTCCCGTAGTAACTGTGATATATCTGATATGCTGGATCTCTTTTAAGTCTGCAATTACTTTATATAAGCCGTTTGCTTTAATTTTAAGTTGAATAATAGCCCCTTCCTTTAACCCAATTGTGATGGGGTTTATTTTACCTACAATTTCCAATATACCGCTATCAATTAAATTCATATATCTCATTCTGATTGTTTTTTCTGTTACCTCAAGGAGTTTCGACAAATCTCTAAATGACATGCGTCCATCTTTTGACAATAACTTAATGATATTTTTATCTAAATCATCTATACTACTTTTCACTATCCACCAACTTTCTGTATAAATTTTCAAATTTAATACCTATAAAAAGGACTATTATGCAAATAAAGACTCAAAACAATACAAAATTCTAAGTTTTGTATCGTAAAAAGATATGTTATAGGTTAGTATATATACAAACCTTTCAGAAATCAATCAATTTTCAAATTATTAAAGGAGGATATTAGATGTTAATTATAAAAAATGCTAAAATAGTCACTGTTTCATCTAAAACGATTGAAGAGGGCATGATGTTGATAAAAAACGGAAAATTTATATCCATTGGAAAAGTTTTGGAGATTCCTTTAGGAGCGGAAGTCATTGATGCACGAGGAAATATAGTGACCCCCGGTTTAATCGATGTACATACTCATTTAGGCGTAAATGAAGAAGGTGGAGGTCGCGATGGACACGATTTTAATGAGTTAAGTTCAGAAGTTACGCCAGAAGTGAGGGCTTTGGATGGAATACTTCCAAGTGATAAAGGATTTGAAGATGCAAGGAATTCGGGTGTCACTACCGTACAAATTATGCCAGGAAGCGCCAATATTATTGGCGGAGAAATGGTGGTATTAAAAACCATAGGCAATGTGGTCGATCAAATGGTTATTAGAAATCCATCCGGTTTAAAAGCAGCGACGGGTGAAAATCCGAAAAAATTCCATGGTGAAAAAGGGAGAGCCGGTTCCACCAGAATGGGAGTTGCGGGTCGCCTAAGAGAAAAACTAATTGAAGGCCTCAACTATATAAATAAATCTGAAAGTGATACTTTTGAAAGAAATCTTGGATTAGAAAATATAGCAAAAGTTTTGAGGAAAGAAATACCTTTAAGAGTCCATGCCCATCGTGCCGACGATATTGCAACAGCCCTACGAATTAAAAGAGAATTTAACATCGACATGACAATAGAACATTGTACAGAAGGACATAAAATTTCAAGTTTCATCGCGGAACACGATGTAATGGTTTCCGTAGGTCCAACAATGTCTACAAGGTCAAAACAAGAACTTAAAGATAAAGGTTGGAATACTTTAGTAGAACTTGTTAACGAAGGTGTCCAAATTTCAATAACTACAGACCATCCAGTAGTTAGTATTGAACATTTAAGAACGAGCGCAATTCTAGCTGTAAAGAACGGACTTTCAGAACAGATAGCACTCGAAGCGATTACGTTGAACTCTGCTAAACACATTGGAGTTGGTGATCGTGTAGGTTCAATCGAAGAAGGTAAAGATGCAGACTTCGTTATTTGGAACGGAGATCCCTTTGACTTGAGAACAAGTGTCCACTCAACATTTATAAATGGTAAATGCGTATTTTCCTCCTAACTATAAAAGTCGACCAGAGTTTAGATCCCTCTACACTGGTCGACTTTTCAATGATTTCTCCATCTTTTGCTTAATTAATATGGTTCTTCACATAATCTTTAACCGTTTCTATAAATTTCTCATGCTCATCTTTCATTACTCCATGACTGCTTTCCTCAAAAATAACCAATTGACTGTTTGGTATCTGTTCATTCATAAAGATAGAACCCTCAACTGGTGTAATCCAATCATGTCTTCCGGCAATAATTAATGTGGGTACGTTTATAGATGGTAAAAAGTCGACTACATTATAGTCTCTTAAAAAACCACCAAATCCTTCATTTAATGCTTCATATGAGCGATTAGATCTCTTACTTGCATTTTCTCTTGATAAGTTTTCCTCGACCGACTCTTTATGGCTATATGAATATAAGGGAGCCATAATTTCATAATACTGTTCTTGTTGCTCGCTAGATGTAAATGCACCATCCCATAGTACTTGTGCCATTTCTTTTTGTTTAGGCGTCCCTTTTTGATTCACAATTTCTTTTGCCTTGTCAGTAAAGGTACTACTCGGTGCCGTTACAACAAGCAATAATGACTTTACGTTTTCTTGATATTTTTTAGCGTATTCCAAAGCAACCATTCCCCCATAGGATTGGCCCAATAGAACAATTTCATCTAACCCTAAGTATTTTCTTAGTTCCTCTATATCTTCGACATTATTTTTCAATGTATATGTAGATTGTGAGCCCCTTTCAGATCTACCGCTTCCCCGATTATCGATATAAATGAGTTGCATTACTTCCGTCAGAGGACTCAATGCTGGTTTAAAGACTGTATGATCTCCCCCCGGACCTCCATGCAATACTAAACAAACCGGTTTTTCCCTCATTATTGGCCCTTCAGGTACAAACCCAGCTCCTTCTACATCAAAAAACAGCTTAATTCCATTAACTTGTGCGAACATTTTAAAACCTCCATTGATAAGATACATTTAAACTTATTTCGCCATTTCGGGAACTATACCTCTTTGTAGTGAAAGAACAAAAGTTGGATTTACAAAAATTCATGTATCCAATACAAAAGATTGAATAGCTACTACTCCCAAAAGAAATATATCTATTTAATGTCCCATGTGAAATTACTCCGTATTGAAGACTAACATTGGAGTCAATATAAAAAAGTGTTACTTCATCTGCACGAACGCTTACATCGGAAGCAATGTATACATTATCTTGAATGAAAACATCACCGATGACATGAGGAGTGGACTAATAAGTGCCATGCATCAATAATCGGATAACGACGAACGGAATTAAAAGTAGTGATTGGATTAGAATTTATGAACAGTTTAAAACAATTGGAACCGTCTTTAGACGACAATTCTGAATCCGTTTCTCCTCTCAATCAGGCACCTCTTTCATAATTCATTTTCTCGCCATTTTATGCGAAAGAGAATGATTGAGATCATTTTTCAGGCATAGTAATTGGTGTGTAAGATTTACTAATGACATATCGACAAACTTTATAATAAGAAAAAAATTTACCTAACAAAAAATTGGCCGCACGGAAAAGTCTGAATGCCTACGACTTTCCCATACAGCCTACTCTCTATTTCAACTCTTCTAAAGTAGTAAATAAGCAATTGGAGTTACAATAATAAGTGTTAAAATCACTCGTATAACCCAAAGTGTGACGAGCTGAGGAATTGAAATCGGAATTTCCGTCGATACAACACAAGGGATAAATGCCGAGAAAAAGATTATGCCCGAGACAGAGACAACCGCGACAACAAACTTCACAATGAGTACAGATTCCGTCACTAATAATGCCGGCAAGAACATTTCCGCAATGCCAAGTGCACTTGCCTTTGCAATGAGCATCGGTTCCGGTAGCTGTAAGGCTAATGTGAATGGATAAAAGATATATCCAATCCAATCAAATATAGGTGTAAATTCGGCCAATACTAATCCCAGTAAGCCAATCGATAAAATGGACGGAAGAATAGCCATCGCCATGATCAGGCCGTCTTTTACATTCACTCGGATATTCTCGAGTAAACCTGGCGAATCAGCTACTGTCGCCCTCGCTTCACTCCACGCTGCCTTCAAACGACTTCCTGTAATTTCAGCTTCCGGTTGCGGAGTTGTCCCCTCATAATATTCATCTTTGATTTTGGATAATGGCCAAATTCTCACGGTGATCGCTGTTACTGCAAACGTTACAACGAGCGTCACCCAAAAATAAGTGTTCCACATTTCCATCAATCCTAATGTTTTAGCAACAATGACCATGAATGTCGCCGAAACGGTTGAGAAACCAGTCGCTATGATTGCCGCTTCCCTCGCCGAATATTTCCCTTCTTTATAAATTCGGTTTGTGATTAACAGTCCTAACGAATAACTGCCGACAAAGGACGCTACGGCATCAATTGAAGAACGACCCGGTGACTTCCAGATGGGACGCATAATCGGTTTTGCCAATACACCGACAAATTCAAGGAGTCCGTATCCAACTAAAAGGGCGAGGAAACCTGCACCAATGGGTACAAGTAGACCAACGGGAATGACAAGTTTATTGAATAGAAAAGGGCCCATATTCGGATCAAATAACCATGCCGGACCAAACTGAAAAACAAGCATTATCCCGACGATTAGCCCCATAATATTGAACAGCGAAAAAATGGTATCAACATTTGATTTCTTCCATTTCCCCGATATAAATGGGTAGACAGCACCCGCTGCAATTACGAGCAGTGCATAATATGGTAAAGCCGGTGTAGCATATGTTTGAATAAACGTGACGATATGATCTAGCATAATGGAGTTTTTCCCTGCCATAGTAACAGGAATAAAAAACATGAAGGCGCCAATAATACTATATACAAAGAACTTCCACATTTGAGGGGCTCTTTGCATAGTACCTTCTATTTGTCTTTTCACCTCTTGATTTGTTGTCATACTTAAACCCCTTCCCTCTTCCCCTTATTCTTCAACAGTCCGGTTTATCTTGACTGGAAACCCCTACCACCTGCACGCCTTTTTTCCACACGGACTTTACATGATTAACACCAAAGAAGTACTGGATTTCTTGATAGTTTTTCGCATCCCATAAGACGATATCCGCCTGTTTCCCCACTTCAAGCGAACCCACTTTGTCTTCACACTTAATGGCACAGGCTGCGTTATACGTAGCGGCTGTCAATGCCTCAGCAGGCGTCAGTCGCATAGAAATACAAGCTAAGTTCATGACAAGTGGCATGGACGTTGTTGGTGATGAACCGGGATTGCAGTCCGTAGAAATGGCGACAGCAACGCCTTCATCAATCATTTTACGTCCATCTGCTGCTTGTTCACGCAAATACAGCGCGGTTGCAGGTAGCAGGCAAGCAATCGTACCTGCTTCCGCCATTGCCCGGATTCCTTCATCGGAAGCTTTCAGTAAATGTTCCGCCGAAATAGCACCGACCTTTGCTGCAAGCTCTGCCCCGCCGTATGATTCAATTTCATCGGCATGGATTTTCGGAATAAGCCCCAATCGTTTACCTGCTTCCAATACGCGTTCTGATTGTGCAGGTGTATAAACGCCTTTTTCACAGAACACATCGTTAAATACCGCAAGCTTTTCTTTGGCAATCACAGGCAACATTTCATTAATTATTAAATCGACAAATTCGTCTTCCCGCCCTTTGTATTCAACCGGAACAGCATGCGCCCCCATAAAGGTCGGCACGATATCGATTGCATGTGTTTCCTGCAATGTCTTCATCACACGGAGTTGCTTTAACTCCGTGTCCAAATCCATTCCATAACCGCTTTTCCCTTCGACTGTCGTAACACCGTGTTCAAGGAATAAATCGAGTCGTCGTGTCGTTTGTTCGATCAATTGCTCTTCCGATGCCCCACGTGTCATCCTCGTTGTCGCATGAATGCCGCCGCCCGCATTCATAATATCCATGTATGTCGAACCTTCTAAACGCATTTCAAATTCACGTTCACGACTGCCTCCGTAAGCAACATGCGTATGGGGATCGACTAACCCAGGGGTAACTAGATGGCCCGTAGCATCTGCAATTTCCGCCTCATGTAAACGGTCTGCATAACGTTTTTCCAGATCTGTTGTTGTTCCAACTGCTTGAATAATGCCATCTTCTATCCATAAACTGCCGTCTTCCAGTATGCCGAGATCGGACATCGCTTCTTTGGAGCGAGGTCCTTTCTTGGCGGAAAGGAGCGTCGCCAGCTGAGCTGCATGTTTAATCCAGAGAGGTTTTGTCATTGTTGATCATTTCCTTTAGCAAGCATTGGAATGTTAACTCCTTTTTCACGAGCCGTTCGTTCAGCAATTTCATAGCCCGCATCCGCATGGCGTGCAATGCCCATACCTGGATCTGTCGTCAACACACGCTCAAGTCGAATTTCCGCTTCTTTCGTTCCATCTGCCACAATGACCATTCCGGAGTGAATTGAATAGCCCATGCCGACACCACCACCGTGGTGTAATGAAACCCATGTTGCTCCACCAACTGCATTGATCATGGCATTTAAAATCGGCCAATCCGCCACAACATCTGATCCGTCTTTCATCGCTTCTGTTTCACGGTTCGGAGATGCAACAGATCCTGAATCCAAATGGTCACGACCGATAACGATCGGTGCACTTAATTCACCGCTTGCCACCATATCATTAATGATTTTCCCAAAGCGCGCGCGCTCCCCGTAACCGAACCAGCAAATGCGAGCTGGTAGCCCCTGGAATTCGATTTTGTCCTGTGCCATACGAATCCAATTGCAAAGGTGTTCGTTATAGCTGAACTCACGTAAAATCGCTTCATCTAATTTATAAATATCTTCCGGATCACCTGATAATGCAACCCAGCGGAAGGGACCTTTCCCTTCGCAAAATTGCGGACGGATATAAGCAGGCACAAAACCTGGGAAGTCGAATGCATTTTCCACGCCTTCATCTTTCGCGACTTGTCGGATGTTATTGCCATAGTCAAATGTGATTGCACCTTTGTCCATCAAGTCAAGCATCGCCTGAACATGTACAGCCATTGACGTTTTTGACAGTTTCACATATGCTTCCGGATCATTCGTACGAAGGACCTCAGCCTCTTCTAACGACATGTTTGTAGGTATGTAACCGTTCAATGGATCATGTGCGGACGTTTGATCTGTTAGCACATCGGGCGTGAAATTGCGCGCAATCATTTCAGGTAAAATTTCAGAAGCGTTGCCAAGTAAGCCGATTGATAATGCTTTTCCTTCTTTTTTAGCTTCTTCGGCCAGACGGATAGCTTCATCCAATGAATCCGTTTTCACATCTGTATAGCGTGTTTCAATCCGACGATCAATGCGCGTCTCATCCATTTCAATGCCGATACAAACACCACCCGCCATCGTCACTGCAAGCGGTTGTGCGCCCCCCATGCCGCCAAGCCCCGCGGTTACAGTAATCGTACCTTGTAAACTACCATTGAAATGCTTCTTGGCAAGTTCTACAAATGTTTCATATGTACCTTGTACAATCCCTTGTGATCCAATATAAATCCAACTTCCCGCTGTCATTTGTCCATACATCATTAACCCTTTTTTATCGAGTTCATGGAATGTCTCCCAATTTGCATACGCCGGAACAATATTTGAGTTTGCTATAAGAACACGCGGTGCATCTGAATGCGATTTAAAAACCGCAACCGGTTTACCCGATTGAACAAGTAGCGTTTCATCATTTTCCAATTCTTTAAGTGATTTAACAATCGCATCAAAGCTCTCCCAGTTCCGAGCGGCTTTCCCGATACCCCCATAGACCACTAGTTTATCAGGGTGCTCAGCCACTTCTGGATCCAAGTTATTCATTAACATACGAAGTGCCGCTTCTTGTGCCCACCCCTTTGTATTCAATTCTGTCCCTCTATAACGAACTACTTTTTCTTCTGCAATCGCTTTCATAAGTAATACCTCCCATTTGTTTGTAATTTCATTATATACGGAAGGTTCAGTTATTGTTTTATAATTTAACGCTATTTTTATGTTTTGTTTACAACAAATTATTGAATTCCTGTTTTTTTATAATTAATCTCACTAAAATAACCTCTTTCATAAAATAGGGAGGAGGATGTTCGCCGATTCACACCATTCCATATGCCAAAGGTGTGCAGTTTTTAAATTAATTGTAGAGCGAAATGTAACTGTACTTGTAAACGGATAACAAGCTACAATGATCGGTTCACCAGTGTTCGGACTGAGGACCTTTTTTGTGTAAGGTGAGGAGGAAACGGGATGGAAAAATGTATTGGTCTCATACAGGAAATCGGCTTCCTAATATTTGTATCGTTCTATCTTTTGCACCGGCTCTAAAAAAAGTCATTGCGATATATGATGTTTTACTTACATTGAAAATGAAGTGAGTTTCAAAATCAGGTATGATAGTTAAATTTTTCATCTCAGCACCTACTAAGTTGCGCTACGATGACAATCATCGACTATCTTGTCTCCACATTCACTACAATGCAAACTTCATAAACAGCCACGCTACTTCCCCATTTGATAACTTTCAATATTCTCGGCTTGCTTCATAAATGGCAAGTAGAATAGTTGTACCCCCTATATTTCAAATTTCATCTTGATTCTTCTCCAATCCGCCATCCGCATGGTTAGATTTAGCAAATTTCCCAGAAAAAGGCCTACCTTCCCCTTGGCTAATTGGGCATGTGACCATTCACAGGGATATGCACACAAAAAAAGATAAGACATGCGCACATGTCTTATCTTCATAAATTACTTACTAGTTGCCGCTACCAGCGATTGAGGACGGGCACCTTTTAATGGATTCGTCTTCTCAAATGCATAGGCGACATTCAAGACGAGATCCTCCCTGAATGCTGGTCCCATAATTTGCATCCCAGCTGGCATTCCTCCAACCAATCCACAAGGAATTGTTAGTGCTGGAAGGCCCGTCAAGTTGCCGGGACCTGTGAATCTAATAATATTTTCAATCAGATCAACATGATTACCGTTAATCGCAACTGTGTCATCGCCAATATTCGGTACGATCAATGGCAATGTCGGTGAGATAAGCACATCCACTTTTTCAAACGCTTTTTGGAAGTCGAGTTTAATCATCCTTCTGATTTGTTGGGCTTGTAAATAGTCAACTGCCGAAGGGATTTCACCAAGTTCAAATAGATACCTGATATCCTCTCCAAAGTCATTCGGGCGTTTTTGCAAGTTCTTATGATGGATCGTACTTGCTTCAGATAACGAAGTGATCAATTCCGCATACTCAGCATATTTCAATGAAGGAATGGATACGACCTCCACTTTGGCCCCTTGGTCGACCAATGCCTGGATGCCTTCACGCACCAATTTCTCCACATTCGAATCGACATCCTTGAAGAAATAATCCTCATTGACACCGATAACCAAATCCTTGACATCCCCCGTTAACTTTTCTGTGTATTTCATTGTCGGGACATTTACGGAAGTCGGATCTTTGCTATCATACCCCGCGAGCACTTCGAGCATTGCCGCCGCATCTGTCACAGTCTTCGTCATCGGACCAATATGATCCAAAGACCAGGCAAGCGGCCAACATCCATATTTACTCACCAATCCATGAGTCGGCTTCAGTCCGACAATACCACAAGCCGATGATGGAATTCGAATTGAACCGGCAGTATCTGTCCCTAACGTCCCAATACTCATATTGGAAGCGATTGCCACTCCCGAGCCTCCGCTCGATCCCCCTGGAATCTTATCCAAATCCCATGGATTACGCGCCGGACCGAAGTGGGGATTATTATTGGTGATGCCCCAAGCATATTCGTGCATATTAAGCTTACCGGTAAAAATGACACCGGACTCTCTAAGGTTTTCGATGACAGTCGCATCGTAATCCGAAACGAAATCACTGTGGATTTTCGATGCCATCGTCGTCACTTCATCTTTGAAGTAAATATTATCTTTAATCCCCATCGGAATCCCGTGAAGCTTGCCGCGGTAATTTCCGTTAGCAATCTCGCTCTCTGCTTTTTTAGCAGACTCTTTCGCACTTTCGTGTGTAATGGTGATATATGCATTGTTCTTGTCATTTAGCGCATCGGCCTGATTCAATACTGCGTCTGTCAGTTCGACCGGAGAAACTTCTTTTTTCTCAATAAGTGGTGCCAATTCTTCTATTGAAAGAGAGATGAGATCTTTACTCAACTTGGTCACCTCCCGCAATATTGCGTAATGAAATGTCATAGCTTTCTAGCGGCAGATCTGTTAGTTGTTCTTTCAGTTTTTCAATCGCTTTCCACCGTGACTCCACCACTTTGTAGTCACCTTCTGGTATTTCCAACCCTTTTGCAGCAAATAGTTCCCGAATTGACACTGTCATTAATAAATCACTCCAATTAGTATTTTATTAAAGCTATTACAATCGGTACAAAATTAAACGCAAAAATTAGAACGAATACCTACAGCTCAACAACGAACAAAAAGATCGTCAACTAGAAAACTATCACCACCAACATATAATCAAATTTTCACATAGCAAATATAGTGTACATTAAATAGTCCGATATATCAAATTATTACAAAATCCATATTATCATTATTCATGTTACAGTACCGGCCAGTATACGAAATAGAATAGAACCCTTTTCGTCGATTTCAGTCGGGGTGCCCAAAAACATTTCGTACATCAAACACATCGATAGTTTTCTCCTCGTTTGTTCAGATTTTGCAACTCAGTTAGAATTAAGTCTAATTTCCTATCCATTGCAAACGTCTTCTATTCTGTAAGCAATAACACATAGGTACCCATTGTTTATTGCTATAGACATATCATCTTTATTAAATCACATCTACTTAGTTCCACCGATTCACTAGTTAATATGTTCAATATATTGTTCGTGTGCCTATCTAACGAAAAGTAACAATCAATTTATATCTTCGAATGAATATGTTAACGTATCAGTTACCAATCCATACCTCTCTACTATATATGAAACAGACTAATACGATTTCCAAGCTTTTTCTACGCTACTTTTACTGGAAGTATTGATATAGCTATGACCTGTTAAGCAGGGATTCCCACGTTCTTCAGTAAGCGTTCAAGAATAAAAAACAAATAAAGACCAGAGATTCATAGATACTTCTGGTGAAGTGCCGAATGGACTCGCCGAAGCATAGGACATATTATCACTAGCAGAACAAGAGCTCGTTCAATGGTTGTTCTTCGAAGGATTTATGCTTGTGAAATTGAGACTTGAATTAGTGTGAAATGCAAAACCAGTCATCCGTATGAATGACTGGTCTTAGTGTGTACTTACTAATTATCAGATTAGTTTCCAAATTGACTGGGTGACTGTCACCCAGTCAACTTTAATAACTTTTAAAAATTACTTTTGCAACTTCACATACTTACTAGAGACATATGCAGTTTTGCCTTTGTAAGTAACTTTATACCACCCTTTTTCTTTCCCTAAAATCGTCAGCTCGCTATTCTTTGATACAGCTCCAACTACTTTCCCGTTGTTTGCTGGGTGAGTGCGTACATATAAGCTATATGCAGTAACGTTTCCTTTACTGACTACGGGTTTTGTTATTATTGGTTTTGTGACTTCAGGTTTAGTTTTATCCGGTGTCGGTTTACTTGGAGTAACGGGTTTTTCTTTTCCGTCATTTCCATCAGATGCAGGACTTTTCAATGCCTGTGCTAATTGTTGATAAAGTTCGCCCGTTGTTTTCACTTTGGAGAACTGACTATCGCTCACCTTAGCTTTCATGGCTAAAGCTTTTATCTCTTCACTAGTTACGACATCATTTACATTGATAGATGCAACATTGGTGTATTTTCCATCTTTCGTTGTCGGTACTTCTAAAATTCCTTTATTGACAAGATCGGCAACTGCTTTATAGTCTGGTGATTTTGTATCTGCATTAATAATCTTCCAATTACTTTGATGAACAGGTGTGTATTCGCCATTCATCTCTTCTTTTAAATATCTAATTGCTAGATTCCGGATGGTACCGCCAGTTTCTCCATAAGCACTTTCATCTTTAGAGGACCAAAGCATATTAAATTTACGTCCTTCCAGTGCCTGCCCTTTTGAGAGAAGGAAGTCCATTCTGTAGGCGTTCATGCCTATTTTAAGTTCATCCTCCATTGTAATTGGAGTTTCATCCAATCTACGTAGATTTTTAATTCGGTCTCCAGGTTTCTTAGACAAATCGATATCATACTTGATGTTACCAAAAAAGTCATTTGTACTGTATTTTGATGAACGACGTGTTTCATCAAAACTAATTGTTACATCTCCTGGGCGTGTGCTATTGAAGTAACCGACTGCCCATTCCATGTAATCCTTCAGATCTTTACCTGTCACTTCATACACAGATACTTCTCCGCCTGCAAACTGATAATTATAGGCAATGTCTTTTTTCTTGATAGGTCCAATATCTAGGAAAGCTTTATCATTATCTATTTGATGCGCCACAACGTCAGCTTTACTGTAGTGAAGCATCACTTCATGGAAAAAGTCTGACAACGGCGTCTCCTGAATTTGAACCGCAGGAATTCCTTTGATTTCATCTTTCGGTACAAGGTTTGTACCTTTTAATTGTCCAACAACAATATTCGCATCCGCACGAGCAAACTCATGAAACGACTCCAATTGGCTTTCCAGCTCACTGTCCGATTCAACAATCGTTCCATCAGCTGATTTAACTGGAATTGCTTTTGCATCTTTATCTTTCAGTACAAACTTTTCGCCCTCACGATTGAATGTCAAATCTATTTGAGAGATATGTGTACCGTATTTATTAGGTTCTGTAATCAAAACCCCATTTACGACTTCTTTTTCAATCAGTATATGATTATGGCCTCCAAAAATGGCAGCTAGCTCAGGTACCGCGTTTGCAACATCACGTACGCCTGTTCCAGGAATCCCATTTTCATTTTCTAGACCCATATGCATGATACCAATCATGACATCTACTTTTCCTTCTAACTCTTTAACTACCTTTTTCGTCTCTTCAACTGGATTTTTAACAACCAATCCTTCTAAGTGATCAGTACCTTTTTCAAACTCAACGATTAATGGAGTGACCATACCGATAATCGCAATTTTAACGCCTTCTTTTTCAATAATCGTATAAGCCGGCAAAAACCGTTCGCCATTCTCTTTGTATACATTCCCCGCCAATTTCGTACCTTTGTACTGACTGGATACCTTATCTAATGTATCCAATCCAAAATTGAACTCATGATTACCATAAGACCATGCATCATAATCCATTTCATTTAAAGCTTTCATTAAGGGTGATTCAGGCTGATCATTGAACAGTTCCGCGGAATTATCCTGAATCATATCACCATTATCCAAAAGGATTGTATTTGGATTCTGATCGCGAACATCTTTAATAATTGTAAACAACTGCGTTAAGCTTCCGCTTAGGTTTGATCCGTCCACTGCATAATCCCAAGGCATGAAACGACCATGTATATCCGATGTTGCTAGGAGCGTAATATTAATCTCCTTTTCTTCCGCATTTACAGTAGTCCGCATGGAAAATGCTCCAGTACCTAGAATCAGCACCACTGCTAAAAAAGTTGGTAACCATTTTTTCAACTTGAATGTTTTCATGAATACTCCCCTTATCTTTCAACTCTTTAGAAAAATCTTAATTAGTATAACATTTACTTATCGAAAATAACTAGACGAGAGGAAAATTCTTTTACCATTTACCTTCACTACACCAAAAAAATAGCCCCTTGATCGATTACTCGATCAAAGAGCTATTTATTTTGCAAGGTCATTAATTTACATAGATTTCTTTATTAAATACAGCTTCGGTTCCTTGGTTGTTTTGGACAGGTGAACGATTGTCACGTACAAGTTTCACTTTTAAACTCGTAATATACTTAGAATCCAAATTGACTGTAACAGTGTTGGTTTCATTGTATCGATATTCTCTATAATCTACGACTTCGACGACTGTATCTAGCCCCGCATCATATTTCCCATTACTATTAGTATCCACGTAAATTATGTCACCATAGGTATTATTATAATAAGTATCATTCGCAACAGAGGCTTTAATCTTCACATCAAACGTATCCATATTTGAATTGGTGCTATAGATCGAACCAATTGAGCTTGTTTTTAGAAGGTCTCCATTGAGCCTAATTTCAAGATCTTCTGCCTCTAAAGATCGAATTGCCTCACTAAAACTAAGTCTAACTGAAGTGCCGTTATTAGTAATGTCACCGTATCTTAATTCTGGTCCATTTTGGTATTGGTTACCACTGACAAATGTCACTTGACCCGCTTCTGCAGACCCAAGTGTATTGCCCGCGTTATCACGAATATTATTGACAGTGAATGCAGCAGTTTGAGTCGTTGTAATTGCAGTTGTTGGTACATGGACTGTTACTGCAACAGATGTCGCTTTATCTGCCGCTCCAGTGATAGCAGTTGTCACATAAGAATTGCTCGGTAATGATCTGCCATCCCACGTATAGTTATTGATGTCTAACAGGCTAGCTATGCTTACCCCACTGTCGGTGTCAATTGCTGTATATGTTGCCGTTTGGTAATCGCCGGGAACTTGTCCGTTTGGCAGCGGCGTATTCGTAACCCCACCCACGATCGGGCGTGTTTGATCTGATGTGATTGAATTTTGAACGGTGAATTCTTTTGTTGTATTAGCATTTGGATTCGGCACTCCTGCTTTATCGACAACCGTGTTGGCTGGCAAGCGTAAAGTATAGGTCCCATTCGGCAAAGAATGTATAATGCTTAATGTATTATTCATAATTACTGCGTTCTGCGCGTTATAATAATTCAGGTAAATTGAAGATTCCGTACCTGTTCGTTGATCAATAACTTTGACGTCAGTATATCTGCCTGCCGCAATATCCTCCGTAAAATTGGCGATAATTTTGCCGTCTTTATATTCAACCGCGGTCAATGCGGGTGCAATATCGTCCTTGCTAAACGTGACACTTGTCGAATAAAGTACCGTACTGTTACCCACTGCATCTTTCACATCTGCATCGATAAATAGAATGGCATTGTAATTATCTCTGAAAGATACGCCTGTACCTGTTAAGACGATTGTTTTTTCATTCGCCCCTGCTGAAGCTGTTAAATTCGTCACTGTACCATTTGAGTAAACGAGACGTGCTTTCCCTACGAATGAAGAAAGATTCATATTTTTATCATATGTGACTTCTACTCTATTTTCTCCAATCACATTTACATGAGTCGCAGTAGGTGCAACTACGTCAGTCGAAATTGTAACTGCTGTTTCTACTGGATTTGGTGCTGTTAAATTGCCGTTATAATCTTTTACATTTTGCAATTTAACGGTTGCTGTCGTGCCTGCTGTCACTTGCTTGCTAGAAGTAACCTCTAAACGGTTTGGATTCGAAGGATTGCTCGTAACCGTTGCTGCACCATTATTGACATAAGCAATTACACCAGCAGCATTCACAGGCTCATCAAATAGAATGGAAAACGAATTCGTCGATGTTTTTGCGGCAGCTGATCCTGACACAATTTTCGGTGCTACTTTATCGTTCGCTTTGACAATTGCTGTATGCTCTTCAACTTTCCCACCTGCTACTGTTTGAATAGCATCCGTTGACTTGAACGCATACTCCCCATCAAAAATCCAATTTGCTGTAATCGTTAACGTTTTACCGTCTTCGGATAATGAGCCTTTCAGTTGGCCAGGGTTGACAGTGGCGCCCGTAACCATTGTAAAGGTCATGTTACGAATTTCATTCGATGCGTCTAATACACTTGTTTTCGTTACAGGTGTAGCAAATTTAACTTCCACTTGTTTCGCGTTAATTGACTTTACTTCAGTTACAAAACGATCGTCCGCTGCATAATCAAATGTCATCGCAATCGTTTTATCTGCTTTTGCTTCGCCTTTTGTAAGCGTTACTACATAATTTCCAGCAGTTGTGCTAGCTGCCACTTTTGCTTCCACGCCTTTTTCAGTAATAAGTGAAGTAACATAGGTTTGAACCGCCGCAAGTTTGTTGGCATCAGTTGCATCATTGCCACGTGACACAGTGACTGCACCCGGTTTTAATTGACCCACTGCTGCCTCAACTGCTACCTTGTCCACATCCACTGGTTCAGGTTTAGGCGTTGCAATTGCTTCACTTCTAAAGACGAATGAAGCCATTTGCCCGCGCGTCACAAGTGCGTTCGGCGAGAACTTTGTAGGGGTTGTACCCGTTGTAATTTCATTAGCATAAAGTGCACGGACAAATTCAACATGCCATTGTTTATCATTGATATCACTAAATGGAAGTTTTACAGATTTCGTTTCCTCGAATTCAAAACCAAGCACAATCATTTTGGCCATTTGTGCCCTTGATAAGCTAGCTCCAGGTTTGAATGTGTTATCTTCATACCCCGAAATGATGCCCGCTTCAACAAGTGCTGCAATATGCCCGTAGTGGGGGCTCGTTTTGCTAACGTCTTTAAATCCTGGATTCTGAACATTTTTCGTGTCCAAACCTAACGCAAGAGCCAATAGTTTTGCAGCATCCTGGCGTGTAATGCTTTGGCCTGGTTTGAACGTACCGTCTGGATACCCACTAATCATGCCTCTTGCAGTAAAGTCCATAACCGCTTCATAAAAGTGGTGACTTGGGATATCCTTAACATCAGAAAAAGTTGGATTCGCCGCCTGTGTATCTACGGGTGCAACTGCAACAAAAGCTCCTGCTGCAACTGTTGTTGCCAACGTCGCTTTAAATAGTTTTTGATAGCTTGATTTTTTCATCTTTAAACCCCCATTTAGCGTAGTGGTACTGTCTGTATATCTTGCAATCTTGTCTATTCTTATAGCAGTGCTTTTTAGATTTCAATAATTACAGGATTGATAAAGGTACTAACTATTCCTACTAATAGTATAATTTAATTGGTAATTTTGTGCAACTTGGTGTCAGGGACTTGTTACTCAATTAAGTAGAAAATAATACAAAAAAGCCCTTTCACCGATTGCTCGATCGAAGGGCTGTTTTACTAGTTATTTGAATAGCTATGGAGAAGGAATCTAGACTACGTGACGGTCATGCAAATCTATCATACCTGCCATCCTTTGCAGTAAGATGGTGATAAAGAGAATCTTTCAAATTCGCTTCGGCGCTCGGGGATGCCTCCCGCCATAAGCCGAGCAGTTGCGCTGCCAGTCTTATGGCTTCGGCTACCCCTTGTAAGGCACCTTCGCTTAGTTTATGCAGGTATTTTTATGTTCAACGTATTATAGTTGCCCAAATTAGCTTTATTTCCCTAGCCAAACCCCATCAGACTTCACAATAAACGCTTCCTCACTCTCAACGCCAGTTGCTGACACAGAAGTAATTCCATACGTATATTGTTTGTTTCGGTTTGCGGTCTTGTCTAAAAACATCGTATTTCCTTTTGTATTATAGACAACGTCTACTATGTTGCGTGGATTTTCATAGGATCCCACTTCGTTTCCTTCAAACCGATAAATCACATATTTTCTTGGTTGTTTGCTAGTTTGGTCTTGGATGATTAGCTTCACTCCAGCTTCTTTCTTGTTGGCTTGTACCCATGTTGGCCCTTCTGGAAGAGCTGCGTCGCTCCATGAAGTTGCTGGCGTTAAAGCAGTATAATTATAAAGTTGTTGCTTTAGGATTGTTGCATAGCCGAGCATATTTTTTTGTATGCTTTTTAAGGAAAAATGCATTTGACCCGCTGCTAGTCGGTTTGCTCTGTTGGCAATTACTTGGTTTGGTAACTCCATTTTGTTTTTCCATGCTTTATCGGCGTCCACGCCGACTTTATAATCAGCTACGCCAATATATAAATTAACGGGATGCACGTAGGCATACGTTTCTACTTCTTTGCTCCACCAGTCTAAGAGAGTCGAATACTTAGCTGCTGAAAATGTTTTAGACCAGTAGATTTGTGGCGTAATATAATCAATGCTGCCATCTTTAATCCATTGCCTGGTGTCTGCATATAAGTCATCATAATTAGTTACACCAGCGCGTGTGTTACTTCCAGTACGGTCCATTGATTGATTGCGCCACACCCCAAATGGTGAAATCCCAAATTGCACATGCGGTTTAGTCGTTTTAATCGTTGAATAGACTTTTTTGACAAGTTGGTTTACATTATCTCGACGCCAATCGGCTATTTTTTTGAAAGAAGATCCATATTTCTTAAATGCAGCTTGATCGGGAAAAGTTTCATTTTTAATTTTATAAGGATAAAAATAATCATCCATATGTACGGCGTCAATATCATAGTTAGCTACTAATTCTTTGACTGTAGCGATTAAATAATTTTGCACTTCAGGAAGACCCGGATTCAAATAATATTGCTTCCCATATTTAACTACCCAGCCAGGATTTGTGCGCGCTACATTACTAGGAGCAAGACTTGCTAATGTTTGTCCCGGCATTGTAACTCGGTAAGGGTTGACCCATGCATGCAGCTCCATACCGCGGCTATGCGCTTCATTAATCATAATTAATAAAGGATCATAGCCAGGATTTTTCCCTTGTTTTCCCCCTGTTATATACGATGACCAAGGCGCCAACTTTGAAGGATATAAAGCATCATTTGTAGGTTTTACTTGATAAATGACTGCATTGAAATTATTGGCTTTTAACTGATCCAATGTTTTCCGTACCCAAGCCGTATATTGAGCTGCATTCATTCCAGGTTTCATATCCACGTTTTGTACGGTTGCAATCCAAGCCGCGCGCATTTCATTCTTAGGCGGAGTCACGCTTGCTCCTTTTACCTGTAAAGGTAGGATTGAAATAAGTAATACGAGTGTCGTAGCGACTGATAATATAGCTTTAAAAAGAGATTTTTTCATTTGAGATAACTTCCTTCCATTATAATCTACTCAAGTCATAACTATCGGGTCATAAAGGACGTTTTAGCAATTGCTTTCCAGAAACATACTCGTGCTTCCATGCCAATCATACCATGTTTTGGTACTTATTCGATCCTTGAAATTAATATTTTTTCATTTGCCAATCATCTATCTTCAATAAAATCGTCCTGCCTCCACAATGGGAAACAGGACTCGGTAATTGTATTTGGGACTAGGTGATATGGTTGAAATTCTTTTTAAGTAGTTCCACTTGCTCTAAAGTTTTTGGACATTTCGATAGTTTTGTTGGACTCCCTCCGTTTATTCGAGTCTTTCTAGGAATAGTTTCATAGCGCAAACAATTGGCAAATTGCAGTGAAAGAATGTCAATTTCCATTTCACAACTTCCTTCATTAAGCTGAGTCTTCAGAATCCAAATAACCTCTTTTATCGAAATTAAAGCTTTTGAAGCGGAACTTGCAATACAAGATGACGAGCTGCTCCGGCAATACAAAAATCATCGTATAGAATAAAACAAAGCATATAACTGTTATGACGGCCCCTTCGATATCGGCCAAATTGAATGTTCTAACGGTAAATTGAATGATAAACACAAGTCCAGTACTTCCAATAATAACTGCTGGAATATACGTTTTCGTTTCGAATTTCGCTCGGAGTTCATCTCGTTTCGATCCTTTTCGATACTTCCCTTTTCTCAATAAAATAGAAAAACGGATGACTATAGCTACCAAAAACAAGGCACCAAAAAGCAAGGTTACCATTGTAAATGTCAGGAGTGAACTTTCTGGAATCTCCGGGTTCTCTCCTAGTAAAAATAACCCGCAGATATAAAAGGATAATGTTATAGCATTTTGTGAAACTAAAATAGATACGAGATATTGTGTTTTTTGACTTCTTTTATAAATAAACGGAATCGCATAGATCGCGGACAGGATAACTATAACTCCTGTAATCCAGAAATGAACTGTAAGTATCTGATCTTTAAATGGAAAGTTCGTCATTCTTCCCAGTACTGTATATTCCAGGTAGTAAATCAGGATTTGCATGAAGACCCCCAAAACGAGTGCTCCGCCGAGTGCATTGGGGCTTTGTCTGCCAGATACCAGTGGTTCACGTAGTACGGCTACATCTTCGATTGTTAAATTTTTTAACAAAACAGGGTGTCCTCCATTCATTTCCATTTGATTAGATCATAAACAATTTACAAGCGGTAAACTTTGGGATTTATAATCGATGCCTACAGTATATATGATCGGTCGAAAGCGGGCGTTGGGCGGTTCACGGCGAGCTTTGAGCGGTCTCTTGTCTCTTCCGATATATGGGCGGTACACAGCGAGTTTTGAGCGATCTCATCCGATATATGAGCGGTACACAGCGAGTTTTGAGCGGTCTCATCCGATATATGGGCGGTTCACGGCGAGTTTTGAGCGGTCTCATCCGATATATGGGCGGTCCGCAGCGGGCTTTGAGCGGTCTCATCCGATATATGAGCGGTCCACGGCGAGCTTCGGGCGGTCGCACTCAATAGATAACCTAGTAGCCAATTATATTCCTAAAAACAGCTAAAAATGGTGCAATCATGGGTAGCATTGCAAAGTTTTTTATTTTACTGATTCAAATTTGAAGTTTTCCATTTTCACGACTTGGTTATCTTGTTCGAGTGTGTCGATAAGTACTTCTTGTTCAGGCGTTATGTTCAAAGAGAATGGAACTGCATGGTTCGGTTGAATAGTATTAATACTGAAATCATTGGAGAGTCCCATATCTGCACTTTCCGTAATCATTCGATTTAACTCTTTATAGACTTCGCTATCGCCGATCGTTATACCGGCTTCTTCGGACGCTTTCAATAATTGCAATGAAAGTGTCTATTCCCCAACTTCTTAATCCACTCTTCCTTCTTTTGTCTAGTTTCATAGCGTAAAGAATTGTCAATTTCCATTTCACAACTTCCTTCCTTTAGCTGAGTCTTCAGAATCCAAATAACCTCTTTTATCGAAATTAAAGCTTTTGAAGCGGAACTTGCAATACAAGATAACGAGTTGCTCCGGCAATACAAAAATCATCGTATAGAATACTGCGAAGCTAAGGATTGCAATCATAGCATCCTCTAAATCGGCCAAATTGTATGTTCTAACGGCAAATTGAATGATGAATAAAAGAGCAGTACTTCCAATAATAACAGCTGGAATATATGTCTTTTTTTCAAATTTTGCTCGGAGTTCATCTCGTTTAGAACCCTTGCGATACATCCCTTTCCTCAATAAAATAGAAAAGCGGATAACTGTAACTATAAAAAGCAAGGCACCTAAACACAAGGTTACCATTGTAAATGTCAGCAATGAACTTTCTGAAACTTCCTGGTTCTCTCCTAGTAAAAATAACCCGATGATATAACTGGATACTGCGAAAAAGTTTTGCGAGACTAGAATGGTTAGTAGATATTGTGTTTTTTGACTTTTTCTATAAATAAGTGGAATCGCATAGATCACGGATAGGATAACTAAAACTGTTGTAATCCAAAAATGAACTGCAAGTATCTGATCTTTATATGGGAAGTTCGTCACACTTCCCAGTACTGTATATTCCAGATAGTAAATCAGGCTTTGCATGAAGGCCCCCAAAACAAGGGCACCAGCAAGTGCGTTGGGACTTTGTCTGCCCGATACCAAGGGTTCACGTAGTACGGCTACATCTTCGATTGTTAAATTCTTCAACAAATTAGGGTTCTCTCCATTCATTTCCATCCTCGTCTTTTGTTCGCTTACCTAAGTACCTATTGATGGCTAATCCCATCACGACACCGATTGCAGTGTTGATCGTTGCTTTAGTTTCAGCCACCTCAGTACTTAAACCGCCACCTTTTCCCCGCATGGTACAATTCAAAACTTGAATAGAAGCCAGATATACCTGTATTTGCTTTAACAGCCCATCCTACAGCTGTTCTCAAATTCAATACGTGCTCTATTGGCGGAAGAAACATCCCCAGTCTTTTCCTCTCTGCCATCATCGGCAACACCATTCATAGCATTAACCCGTTGTCCGAGCTCCGTTGTGAGCGAGTGATTTTCTGAGTACTCCGCCCAATTAACGGCTTTAAAATCTATATCAGTCAGTCCATCGTTCATCATACCTTCTATTGATTTATTCATATTGTCCCTCTCCCTAGCAAGACTAGGGTAGTTTAATCATGATTTGCTTTAATCTATAAACCTTACTGACTTAACCAGTTTCCAAAAATGATCTTCTATACGTTTTGTATCTGCGTTACAATTTGTTTTCCAATCACTGCAATTTTAGGTAAGGAAATCTTTGAGGTGCAGCTTAACCTCGGCGATACATGAGTATGTTTCAGGAATGCAATTGCTAAAATGTTCTTTTTGACCCGATAGTTATGACTTGAGTAAATTATAATGGAAGGAAGTTATATTTAATGAAATAATATCTTTTAAAAAATATATTATCAGTAACTATGACACTCATATTACTTACTTCAATTCTACCTTTAATGGTAAAAGGAAAGATCGTGTATATTAATCTTGTACGGCAATTGTAACTGGAAGTTCCTTTTTTATCTCCATTAAAATAGTCTTATCTCCACAATTGGAAACAGGTCCTAAAAATTGTATTTGGGGCTATTGGATATAATTGAAAGTCTCTTTTAATACTTCCACATGCTCCAAAGATAATTCCGTTACTTTAGCATAGCCTGTATACCCATCTTCATTTTCACTAGATTACATGCTACTTCCCCATTAGTAGTCCGATTCCTTTGATCGAGTACGATAAGCTAAGAGACCATTTAGAATAGAACTAACTTAAAAAGTGCCCGCCATATATTGCAGAGTTCCTCCTCAAGGGGGAAAAATGATGACATTTTCGAATGGAAGGTCCGAATCGACCAATCACTCATAGCCGTATAAATAGACCTTCATTTAGACATAAATTATTAGCATGTTATACTATTGGTAGTAATACATATCCGTTTTTAACTTTATAAATGAAGTTTTTTTATGGAGGAATGAAAATGAATAAAGAAGAAATCTTTAACGAGATGATGGAGACGATCTATAAATACTCAAGAATAATAAATTCATATGAAAGTATACCCCGGCAATATGGGACCGAAGATGAGATCTATATGGTTGAAGCACATACGATCAATCTAATCGGAAATAAAATCCAAACAAACATATCAGAGCTTGCTGAACTGACGAATAAAACGAAAGGCGCACTGTCCCAAATGGTAGAACGCCTAATAAAAAAAGGAATGGTTACCAAATCGAAAAATCCCCTTGATAACCGAGAAGTGATTATCCAATTGACCAACAAAGGAAAAATCGTCTATGATTATCATAAAGAATTGGATAAGTCAGAGTACAAAAAGCTTTTAATTGAACTGGATCAATTTTCAGAGGAAGACTTTTTAAAGTATACAAAGATTTCAACCATACTTCTAAATCTAGTTAGAGTAGAATAGATCTATCCACTTTGAACCCCAAGTTCTCAGGTAATTCTGTCTACTAAAAACACATATTATTCTGATATAATTAACATATCATGCATTCGTTGTGAAAGATGCTAAATTAAAAAACAGCCACTATAATGGCTGTTTCTTAATTTAGCATTCAATCCGATGATTTTCCCCCACCATTTCTAACTTACTATCAATTCAATGGGCTATGCCAGTATTTTACGACTCGAAAGCATTCAAGGCATTTACACTATGTGCTAGCGCTGATCCCGCTTTTAAAGCTGTTGCCACCAAAATTGATTCTGCAATTTCTTCTTTAGTTGCTTTAGCCCTTTTAGCCCCTTTTACGTGCCCATCAATACAATAAGGGCAACCTGTCGTATGAGCAATAGCAACAGCAATCAACTCTTTCTCCTTCACACTAAGCAATCCGCGTTTCATTGCCAACTTATCGAAAGAAAAGAAAGCTGTAGTCGTTTCCGGATTTAGTTCAATAAACTCTGACATCCTACTGATATAAGATAACTTGTATAACTCTTCCTCTTCAATTTGGTCATACGCATTCAAAGCATTCACTCCATGAGCAAGAGCGGCACCCGCTTTTAAGGCAGTAGCAATCATGATAACTTCGGCCATTTCTTCTTTTGTCATATCGAGTTTCTTTGCTTGCTTGACATGCGAATCAATACAATAAGCACAGCCGGTTACATGCGCCACAGCTACAGCGATAAGTTCCTTCAACTTAGCAGATAAGACCCCTTCTCTTAATGCATTGTTATTAAAATTGACAAATGCATTAAATGCCTCCGGTGCCAATTCACCCATCTCACTAAGTCGGTTTTTATTTGATTTTTCATATAATGTCTCTTGTGCTGTCATTTTTCATTCCCCCCAGTTTATATTTCAGATATTTTTCGTTTCCAATACGGGACTTATTTCCACAATTGAATTGACTGCTTCTATCATTTGCTTACCTGCTCTTTCAACTATTGATCGGGAGCAAGCGAGGTTCATCCGAACAAATCCTTCACCTCCCGGCCCAAAGACATAGCCTTGATTCAATGCAACCTTTGCTTTCGAAAGGAACAGCTTTTCCAGCTCTTCGGGAGTCAGTCCCAATTCCCTGCAGTCAATCCAAGCTAGATAAGTCGCTTCTAATGGCAGAACTTTCAAGACCGGTAAGTTGGTTTCGAAATACTTGGTAATGAATTGCAAGTTTCCTTCAATATAGTCCAGAACTTCATCCAGCCATTGTCCACCGTACTTATAAGCTGCCTCTGTGGCAAGCGCCCCAAATGAGTTCGACATACCAATCGCATACTTCTCTGTTTCAGCTATGAATTTCCCTCTCAACGTCTCGCTGGAAATAATTATATTCGAAGTTTGTAGACCTGCAAGATTGAATGTCTTACTTGGTGCCGTACAAATAATGCTATTCTCCGCAAACTCTTCTGAAATAGCCGCAAATGGCGTATGTTCACCAGGCTTGAATATGAGATCAGCATGAATTTCATCCGACACAACCAAGATTCCATGTTCCATACAGATGTTACCGAGACGTTCAAGTTCCAATTTGGTCCAAACACGACCACCAGGATTATGCGGATTACAAAGTAGAATCATTTTAACCGAAGAATCTATTTTTGAAATCAAATCTTCAAAATCCATCTCATATCTATCTTCTGTAAGAAGAAGAGAATTGTATACGACCTGCCGGTTATGATTTTGAATCACTTTCATGAAAGGGTAGTATACAGGCGGTTGCACTATAATCTTGTCACCTGGTTCACTGTAAGCTTGGACGATTAAACTTAAGGCGGTAACGACACCGGGACTATGACAAATCCACTCTTTTTCAACTGACCAATTATGGCGATTTTTCATCCAGTCAATTACGGCTTTATAATAGCCCTCCTTCTTCGACGTATAGCCGAAAATACCATGTTCCGCCTGAGACTGGATCACTTTGACCACTTCATCCGGAACTTTAAAATCCATATCCGCAACCCAAAGTGGAAGTAAATCTTTTTCACCGAATAATTCCTCAGTTGCATCCCACTTCGCACATGAAGTATTAGAACGATCAATTACTTTGTCAAATTTGTATTTCATCAATAACTACCTCTATTCCATTTGTTTTTTCAACATTGCAAGTCCATTTGTAAAGTTCATTTAATAACCTACCCATCCGATTGACGAAACAACATAAAGAATGGCGGAACCGACAACAAACCAAATTAAGAATAATGGAAACATGAATTTCATCCATGAACCAAAGTTTGCCCTAGCTAAAGCGATTGCTCCAACAGTCGCACCTAAGGTCGGAACAATCAAGTTCCCTAAACCTCCGCCAAACGAAAGTGCTGTGATAAGAACTTGTGGAGTCATACCAAGTACATCCCCTACTGGTTGCATTATTGGGAGCATGACACCCATTAAACCCGAACCTGATGGAACTAAGAAATTAAATATAGATGATACAAAGAAAATGAACACCGCTGCAAACCCTAGAGAAGTCTCAGCCATTAAATTTGTCATTACATTTACAACTGTATTCAGAATATTACCTTCTTGTAAGATTACGCTGATTGTTGTTGCTAACACAATTACGACTGCTACAATGACCATATCTTGAACACCTTTTGTAAAAGAGTTAATCATTTCATCTACAGTTTTTCTCTTCAATATGAAACAGAGGACAAAGGCAATGAAAAAAGTAGTGATAAATGTATTGTTCCCATAAGTCTTAGCCCAGCCAAACACAGTGTTTCCGACAGCGAGGACAATCGGAGCAACGATGACAATTGAAAGGACCGCAACATCTTGCCAAACAACTTTTTGAACCTTATTATTAGCAATATCTTCTTTTTTCGATTCATTCAAATCGGTTAACCATTTATCATTACTCATTACACTTTTCAACGGATTCTTTAGAACCCTTTTAGCGTATAACATTACATATATTGCAGTAATGATCATAAAAATAAAAAACATAATTGTTCTAGTACCGTAACCTGAATACATAGGAACACCATCAGAAAACATTTGACCGAGCATAGCCATGCCTGCCGGGGATACAGAGAATGCCAAAAATAATGGAAGAAAAGTGACTCCTAATGCAGTTATGGGATCCAATCTCAATTTCCTCGTCAACAAAACGCCTAAGGATACAAAAACAATCATCATATCTCCACCGATAAAGAAACCAATCAATCCCATTAACGAAAATAACCCAAGAACAAGCATAGTTGGACCCGCTTTTTCAAATCTTCGAATCAAATAGTTCAGTATATTATTAATAGAGTCGAGTTGGAAAATCGCTCCGAAAAAACCACCCATAAAGAGCAATAACACAATTATCGAACTTGCTTTTACACCACCATCAAGTATTAATGTCAAAGCATATAATGGATTCACGGGCGTCTGTTCACTTAAATGGTATGTGCCCGCAATAATTTTCCCACTATCTGTATGTTCAAAACTTCCTGCCGGTACAATATAGGTTAATAAGCATGCAAACAACATCATTCCTAACATCATAACCGTCACATGTGGTAGTTGTAATTTCTTTTTAGCTTTCACAACTTTTATAACTCCTGTTGTGGCTTTATCCGTTTCTGACACATTCATTTTCTCACCCCATTATTTTAATAATGTACAAACTACTTAATTTATCAATGTGGTCTATACATTCACTTTTTTACATGAGCAGTCATAGAAATACTTCATTAATTGGAGGCAGGGTAAAAAACTTATAGATGAATATCAAGTCGGTTATGTTTAATCTAGTGGAATAAGTCTTTCACTACTCTTTCTTCAGCGTTAAAATCAATTTTTTTATCACTGTTCAAAAAGTCTAACGTATATTGAACTGTTGCAGTAACTCCCAATTTTAAAACGTCTTCATCAATATCAAAATGAGCGTTATGATGTTCTGCACCGACTCCTTTCTTAACGTTTTCGATTCCTACAAATGCGAAAACACCAGGAAAGTATTTTTGATAATAAGCAAATGGCTCTGAGGCCATCCAAGCGGGATAATGAATAAGTGCTTCTTCGCCAAGAGTAGATTTAATAGCATTGTCAGCAATTGCGGCACAAGTTTCATCGTTATTAACGAGTAAATCCTTTGCTATTGGCTTCGTAATATATTCAAACGTACAATTATGCAGGTCACATATCTTTTCCAATAGACGATTAAACTCTGTTGCAGCTCTAACGCCTTGGTTATATTGTAAGTACCTTGCCGTTCCACTAAAACGCAAATCATCCGGAATTACGTTTGCTGCTGTTCCCGCTGAAATACTTCCAATAGAATAAGTGATGGTTTGAAAAGGATCTAATGAAGTTAAACGCATTATCCGTAAATTGTTATAAAAGTCTGCAAAACAATCCAAAGGCGATATTGCTAAATCCGGTCTCGAGCCATGACCGCTTTTTCCTTTAATCACTACATCGAATAGGAAAGCTGCTGCCATCCGAGGACCCGAATCAACTGAGATTTTTCCTGAGGGTAAATCAGATTTAAGATGAATACCCCATACCCCGTCTGCCCCTATTTCAACTAATCTCGTTAATATAGCTTGTATACCAGCTCCATTTTCCTCACCTTGTTCGAAAGCTAAAATCACTTTCCCTTTCAACTTTTCTTTATTTTGAACTAATATCTTTGCTGCGCCAAGTAGCATAGCTGTATGGCCATCATGTCCACATGTATGAGCTGCATTTTCAATTTGTGAAACAACTATCTTTTTTTGATTTAAATTTGTTTCTTCTTCATTCATTGGTAAAGCATCCAAATCAGCTCTCAAAATAATAGATTTCCCGGAAGTTGCCCCTTCTATAATTCCAATAATTCCACCGTTCGAAACGATTTCGAACTCAATGCCCAATCTTTCTAACTCTTCTGTGACAACTTTTATTGTGCGTACTTCTTGTAAACTAACCTCTGGATACATATGGAGATCCCTTCTAATATCAATTACATACTGGTCTACTTTCTTAGCAAGTGAGAAGGTGTCCATATCCCCCATTTTTAATTTCAATTGGTCAACCAAGCTCGATGTCTTCATAACACTTCCTCCTTTTCAATAGTATTACTTTTACAAATAACTTTTGATATGTTACAAACTAACTCATGTCTAGTTAACACTTAAATTGAAAGGGCTTGCATAACTTAAGGGACTACTTTAGCTATCTGAAGTTAACGTTTCACTATCTCTCGACCCCCTTTGACTGAATACTTAGTAAAGTGTGGATTTAAAAATTAGTATAGCACCTTAACCAAATGTGGTCAATAAGAATTCCTAAGTGTCACATTAATTGACAAAGTCTTAATTACTAATTTCAATTGAGTCAATTTCAAAATAGGGGATTTTGAATTAAAACCCGAACAAGGCTGATTTCTACTCCAGGCGAACGCTTTCCGTTACAATCAACGGAATTCATCCATATGAACGAATAAGCAATTATGAAATTGATTCAACTAGCTAAAATATATTCCCTGCCACTATCAACAAAAGTATAAACAAAGATGGATTAGCCTAAGAGAAAGCGCTATCGGAACATAACCGGATTAAGGAATTACTTACAGAGACATACGCTGCACCAATGCTTTCTGCAATGGTTTAATAGCTATCATTTCCAGTTAAATAGCGTTCCACCGCTTGTAATTTAATTGCTACTATATATTTTGTTATAAAAACGCCCCGTAAACGTTAGTTGGTATCTATCTTTTACGGGGCAGTTCATGCTATCGAAAAACAGACATCCGCCAATTCGGATTGTCTGTTTAGTGTCGTACATTGAACCGATACACAAATACTTCGATTAAAAAGAAGCTTGATTTGCACTGAAATAAAATTGGCAGGAACGAATTTTTTCACTTTTTCCATTAAAGGCCGGGTTAATAATTCAAGCTTGGGTATATATAATACGACAAGTGCTTTAGGAGGGGAACATAAATATGACAGAACCATACTACATAACAACGTCTAAAAGAATGTGCCAAGAGTCCGGGATGGATCCGGAAGAGGTATCGAAACCAAAGAAGTTTTTAAACGAAGCAGAGTTTGAAGTGAAAAGAAAATCATATAGTGAAATTCTGTCCGTTGTGCGTTTTTTCTCAAATAAGCTGCTAAACTCCTTAAAAGGCACTCCGATACTCGTTGTTGTTTCGGATGCAAACGGTTTTCTTCTTGATATTGATGGAGATGAAACCATAAAATCTATCATTGAACAATTCGGGATCAGACTAGGTGGCCAGTTCACTCAGGAAGATACAGGCACGAATGTCATTAGTCTTTCATTGCAACAAAAGCACCCGATCAGTTTAGTTGGCGAACAACATTACCATTCGTTTCTTCATAACATTGCGTGTTACGGGTCTGCATTTCACTATACAGATGAAGATAACCTGCTTGGTAGTGTATCCATCATGATGCCTATTCCGTTTCAGAATCCACTTTTTCTATCGATGTTAACCCAAGCGATTGATTCGATTGAAAGAGAACTATTATTAAGGAAACAAAATAAGAAGCTTAATATTATGAATCAGATTATGTTAAGCAGAACAAGAAATGGAATAGTAATTACAGATGAGAACGGAATCACTACCGAGTTTAATGATTTCGCCCAAAAAATCTCAAATAACAGCAGAGAATCGGTTGTGGGAAGAAACATTTGCGAATCACATTTAACGGGAGACTATTTTAAAGAAGTACTAGAACAGGGAAAAATATTCGAAAATGAAGAAATCAAATTTAAAGATGACGCGGGTAACCTAGTCGTCTGCCTGTTCGATGCCCAACCAATTTATAAAGAAGATAAAATGATTGGCGCCTTCGGTCAGTTCAGGGACATTTCAGACCGTTATTTACTGCAGGAGAAATATAATTACTTAGCCTACCATGACGAATTAACAAAACTGCCAAACAGACGATATATTACCAGGGAGATAGGATCCATTATTGACGAGCTAAATGCAGGTCAGCAGCGAACTATGGCTCTTTTATATGTAGATTTGGATCGTTTTAAAATCGTTAACGATAACTTTGGTCATTCATATGGGGATGAGCTCCTTATTCATGTAAGTAAGCGTTTATGCAGTTGCCTCGGGGAAAAGGATACACTTGCCCGTATGGGTGGTGATGAGTTTGTTTTCCTGCTTACAGATTTTATTAGCCCTGATTATGCCACTAAAAAGGCCGAAGAGATACTCAATCTCTTTCACGTCCCTTTTCAAGTCGGCAAGAAAGAATTATATACGACAGCAAGCGTCGGGGTTGCGATTTATCCTGACTACCCCATTTCTATGGAGAAACTCATGATTTACGCAGATAATGCAATGTACCAAGCAAAACTACAAGGTAAAAATCGCTATGTCGTTCATACCTCCGAATTATTAGAAGACATGATGGATGAATACAGTCTCGAAATCGATTTAAGGAGAGCACTTGAAAATAATGAGTTCGTTCTTCATTATCAGCCGCAAATTCATAACCAGACCGGTAAATTAGTTGGATTTGAAGCGTTAATCCGCTGGCAACATCCTAGGTTAGGTCTGCTTTTTCCTGCGAAATTTATCAAACTGGCTGAAGAAAACGGATTGATCACCCAAATTGGAGAATGGGTCATCAATGAAGCATGTTTCCAAAACAAAAAATGGCAGGATGCCGGAATGGTACCGATAAAAGTTTCTGTTAATCTCTCCACACAGCAATTTCTTACTAGACATCTCATTACATTCGTGGAAGAGGTTCTGGAACGAACAGCACTCGACCCGCAATATTTCGTAGTCGAGATCACCGAATATATGGCGATGGAATATGAATACTCTATTCTCGTACTAAAAAAGCTGAAATCTCTCGGCATCGGCATTAGTATTGATGATTTTGGGACTGGCTATAGCTCGCTGAATTATCTTAAAAACTTCCCGATTGATTATATTAAGATTGACAAATCCTTCATTAGTGAATTAATGAACGATTCGAATGATGCCATTATTGTAAACGCAATTATCATGTTAGCCCACAACCTTCATAAGGAAGTGATTGCAGAAGGAGTTGAAACAAAGGAACAGCTCGACTTCCTGACAAATCACCAGTGTGATATAACACAAGGCTATTTCTTCAGCAAGCCACTTCCAGCTGAGGAAATCGAGATGATTTATTTAGGACGACAAGGATAATAGGGGGCACATACAACATGAAAACGATTGCATCCATATTAGTAGCGAATTTTAAGCATTGGGGTATTAATCATATTTTCGGCATTCCGGGAAAAGCAATATCCCCCATATTATTTGAGATATTAACACATGACCTGGAATTTGTATTAAGTAAACACGAAGCAGCTGCAGGGTTTGAAGCTTCTGGCTACGCCTTAATGAACCAGAAAATCGGGGTTGCAGTTGGTACGTCTGGGCCTGGTGGGACCAACCTGCTGACAGCTGCCGGTCAGGCGAAAGCCTCTAATCTCCCTTTGCTAATTATCACAGGACACCCTTCGATGAAAGATACTGGAAAAGCAATGGGACAGGACTCCAGCCTTTTCGGTACCGATCTTGTGGGTATGTTCAATTCTGTCACCAAGTTCAGTGCACGGATAGAACGAGGTGATATGCTACAGCCCTTCCTACAGCATGCCCTTGAAAAAGCGGTATCGGGTGTGAAAGGACCTGTTCATCTGTCCATCCCATTTGATATTTTACTAGAAGAGATTGAACCATTCCGACTGGATTTTCCAGTCTCACATGAGATGATTTCACCCAAAACTAGTGATGTAATCGGAAAACTGAATGCAGCCAAGCGCCCCCTTCTATTCCTGGGAAAAGGCGTTCATTCCAGCAAGGCTTACAAAGAAGTGCAGCATCTTGCTGAGCATTGGAACATCCCAGTCATCACCACACCAGGTGGAAAAGGGTCATTCCCATCCAATCATAAGCTCTCTTTAGGGGCATTCGGATTGGGTGGTACCGTGGAAGCAACAGCATACTTTAATGAGCGAGTAGACTTACTCATTATCATCGGATCAAGACTAAGTGACATGTCGATCGCCGGCTTATCCGAAGCAATGTATCCAGAGCATATCATTCACTTCGACTACGACCCAACCTTTATCGGGAAATCAATCCCAGTACCAACTACTCCTGTGCTTGGCGATATAAAATCTAATCTTACAGCGATTTTAAAGGATATACCGGATACAAACAGCGAAGCCTTTTTATCACCAATCGAGTTGATCCCAATTCAGGCTAATTCTCCAGGAGAGAGAATGTCTGCAGTACAAGTATTACGGGCGATGCGTAACACACTCCCAGATGACGCGATTATTTTTGGAGATGATGGAAGCCACTCTTTCTACGGCATCAAATACTTTGATATTTACAAACCAGGGACTTTCTTCTTTGATGATATATTCGGTGCGATGGGCAACGGTATCGGCTATTCCATAGGAGCAAAACTGGCAGCTCCCGAGAAAACAATTGTCTGCTTAGTCGGTGATGGATGTATGTTCATGCACGGTACGGAACTTTCGACAGCATACAATTATAGCTCCCCTGTCCTGTTCATCGTTTTGAATAATGGACGATTGGACATGGTGGAAAAAGGAATGCATAAAATGATTGGCTCGTCCATCGGCGGTGTTTATGAAACCCCACTCGACGTAGCCAAATTTGCAGAATCAATGGGATTACAAGCAACTACATGCCATAATCCTTATGATTTAACTGATGCTATAAAAGAAGCGTTACATATGATCAAAGAAACCAACAAACCGATCGTAATTGAAGCATTAGTTCTTGAAAATGAAATTCCACCAACTATGGGGAGGCAGTAATATGGAAAATAACAAACGATACGAGTCCGGTTTAAAGGCAATGGAGGAATTATTCTCCCAAGATGTACGTACGGGCATGGAAGGAATGAAAAAGATTTCACCTGACTTTTGGGAGATGATTGTATCCTTCGGCTTTGGCGATCTGTACGCTAGAAAAAGTCTTTCCCTCTCACAACGGGAAATCATAACACTCACTACACTAATCACACAGGGCGCTTTTGATCAGCTTAAAGTTCACTTGCAGGCAGCCCTGAACGTCGGCCTCTCAAAAGAAGAAATTATCGAAGTCATTATCCATTGTGCCGGCTATGTCGGCTTCCCAAAAGCCGTCCAGGCAATGGGAATCGCTGGGGAGATTTTTGATAAGAATGAATAGATTTTGTCGGTGTCAGAAGGCTAGCTGGGCTTGGTACAAAGATTAATAATTTACACATTCTAAAAAAACAGACAAAAAACCAGACACTTTTTTCAATTTTTCTGGTTTTTCTATTGTAATGAGATTGGTTGGACGCTTCCCGGTTTTGTTGGACACCTCTATTTTTTCGTTGGAGACTCCCCCGTTTGTTTAATATAGTGCTATAATTAGCAAGTTATTTTATTTTCATGGGAGATGTACAGATGAATCATTCATTACCTTCTCAATCGCCCCGTTCCAAAAAGACGATTGTTTACATTTTGATATTTTTGTTGATTGCCATTGCGGGATTGGCCTATTTGAAATGGATTCCGTATTATAGCAAAAGCATTTTGGCCATTAATTCTCATTCAATCGGGGATTCCATTTTGGGCGATCCGTCTGCGTCAGGAACTTTCTCTTGGGAAGGCGCTTGGTCTTATGCCTTGGTCTATTTCAATTCCGTTTGGAAAGCAGCTGTTTTAGGTATTCTATTGGGATCTTTGGTGCAGGTATTGTTGCCGGCAAACTGGTTGCTCAGAGTACTTGGAAAAACTTCATTTGGCAGCACGGCAATTGGAGGCCTTTCTTCACTTCCAGGCATGATGTGTACCTGTTGTGCTGCACCGGTTGCTGTTGGATTACGCAAGAAAAATGTCTCTGTCGGGGCTAGCCTTGCTTTTTGGCTCGGCAACCCGACCTTGAACCCCGCCACGCTGATTTTCATGACATTTGTTTTATCTTGGAAATTCACTTTACTCCGCCTGGTGTTCGGTGTAATTTTGACTTTTGGTGTCAGCTATCTGGCCAATCGTTTTGTGCCTGCTGTAAAACAGGTGGATATCGATAAAATCATGAAAGAAGCGGATGTAGAGGAGACAGGCTCCTTCATTTCGAGATGGATGAAAAGCTTAGGAAAAATGACTTTGTATATTCTTCCGGCCTATATCCTATCCGTTCTATTGATGGGGGCAGTTCGTGTATGGTTATTCCCGCATGTGAGCGAAGCCTCTGCCAATACCATTTTTACAATTATCATTTTTGCAATTGCAGGTATGTTGTTTGTGATTCCGACAGCTGCGGAAATTCCTATTATCCAAACGTTCATGTCCTTTGGGCTCGGCGGTGGTCCGGCTGCAGCACTCTTAATCACATTACCCTCTATCAGTCTGCCATCCCTGTTGTTAGTTGCAAAGTCCTTCCCTAAAAGAGTCTTGTTTTTTGTAGCAGGATCCGTGGTATTGCTAGGAATACTATGCGGTGTGATTGGTATGTATATTTTATAAGGGATAGTTATTCGCAACGCCTATGCACGGGACGAAATATGTCTCTTGCACTGGCGTTTTTTTATCGGAATACAAGACACATTGTATTCGTGTTAGGCGCAAGCGCAAGCAATTCAACTAGTTGGCTAAGTATACTAAGCAACAGCTCTAAATAGTCTTATTAGCCTTGCAGCAAGATTTAGTGGAAACGGTGACAGGTATACATATGCTTTAACGTTTATTTTATTGGTGGAAGCTACCTGCGGTGAACGTAATGACAACCAACACATTCGAATAAATATACACAGAAACCAGGTATTCGCCTGTATATCTGACCGTTATGCTATTAGTATACAATTGGGGTTTGCTTTCTAAATACTGTCATGCATAGTTACCTTAAATTTAGTTCTGTAAACGACTTCATGATAAATTTTACAATCCATGTATCCTTTCCTTTCTCTTCACTCTAAATAAATGAAATTCAAAAAGTCAGCTATATAGTCAACAACTTTAAGTGGATACACTAAATGAAAGGCAGCTGCGCTTGACAAAAAGACAAGCAATTTATACATACACAAAAACCAGACATCCAACAGCTTGTCTGGTCTTCATTCTATTATTATGTAGTTTTAGTTTACTTTCAGAATCGTGTTGCGCAAAGCGTCTCTGAAATTGATCCAGAATCCAACGAAAACTACCTTACTCCCCCACTTTAATTGGGAATAGTGAACTAATCAACAAATGTGAGTAAAACCATACATTTCTCCATACATTTTAGGGTACTTTCAGAATAGTTACCATCTGCTCGCCCTTATTGTAATCGTTTCACTTTCGCCCCATATAATTCCTTTTCCTGTTGCATCAAGTAACTTATGCTCATCAGCGTGTGCAGGCGTTGCTTTTGCTTTAAGATGACGTTTTTCGAGACTTTTACTTGAATAGATGTCCCGTCCATGAACGTTACAACTGATTTCCCCTTTGCAACTTCCTCGACGTTGAGCCGATGATTAAAAATCCAGACACAATCCGGATTTTTTGGCGATTCCGTCGGGAAAACCCCGATTTCGTTTGGTGCTATAATAAACGGCGTTTTCTTAGAATATTTCATCACAGTCGATACAGCGTTTATACGCCCCTCTCTCGTTGATAAATTATGAAGGCACGCCTGATCCAGTAGTTTTGTTGGTGTCAATTTAGAAAAATATGTGCCATGCGTTGTTATGATTTTGGATTGATAGTCCCCAGTGAAAACTGATTTAAGCGCCAATACTCGTCCATCAATTAAATAAGAATCACAGTTTAGCAAGTTAAAATCCCCCTTTTTCTCTGTTATATATACATTACCATTTCCCTATACCAATTCATAGTCAAAATTAATTAAAAATGGTGAATAATACAATTTTAGTAGTTCATATGTCATTTACGACTCTCTCGTTCATCACATACGGCATGCCAAACATCACGTATGCGCATTGGATTCCCTATTTCGAATGAACTACGATGTAGTCACCCGGGAATACAAAGCATCGTGCACGGTCTGAAAGGCCGCTCAAATGTTGAACTTTGAAGACGTTTTGAATAAGTACGAACCAATGATATCCGCATCTCTCCGCAAACTGAATATTTACCGTGATCATGACAGTTTCAGGCAAGCAGCCAGGGTCGCTTTATGGCATGCATGGAACCGCTTTGACGAAACGAAAGGGAATTTCACGCCGTTTGCCTATCGAAGCATTCGGGGCGCCATGTTAGATGAAATAAAAAAGGAAAACAAATTTGAGGAGTATGTAATGCAAATCGAGGACGAGGCCTTGGTGTATATAATCGAGACCGAATTCGATGTCCATTATGGAGCAACGAATGGGCTCGCAGAAGCGCTGGACATATTGCATCCGACTGAGCGAGAACTTATTCACTGGTTATTCATCGAAGGGTTCACGCTTAGCGAATGTGCTGAAAGAATTGGCATTACCGTTGCGGGAATAAAGAAGAGGAGGCAGCGGATACTGGCGAAGTTGAGACGTGAATTCGTGTAAGAAAAAGGATGGCAACTGTTTAATCCAGTTGCCTTCTTTTTAATGCAATTACAGTTGCCCAAATAACACCGCACGCAAAAAACTTTTTCGCGCCGACGTATCCTAACCTCCAATTTTCTTCTATATAAAGAATAAAGGGGTTACTTCCAATGAAAACTTACCTAACAGAATACGCACACTTCACAAACACAAATGACTTTCAATAAAAGTGCAGTTAATGACGAACAATTAAATACAAAAAAGGATTAGACATTCAATTTCATGTCTAATCCTTTTCCATATACCGATACAATTACCGTTTGCTTTCTGAATAGAAACAGACATTGGATGACCGTTACTTTTCCTTCGTTTTTTTATCCCCTTGCAATTGGAATTGAAATTGAGTGATCTCCACCCATGATTGCTGGAATTGCACCCTTTTCACGGATCTTGCTAACCACATACTCAATAGCCTCAAACCATCCCGACAACCCGGATCTTCAATGATGCCAGGGAAAGTAAACCCATTAATGGCTGAAGTCATTAACCAAAATGCCTTTCAGACAATCGGAAATGATAACACCATATGTCTTGCATCCTAAGCTGGTCAACTGGAACTGAATGTCATGGAACCCGTACTCATTTTCAACTTACTGCATTCCATTAACATCATAAAAAATGGATTTCAGGTATTTACCAATTATTGTGTTTCAGGAATCGAGGCAAACGAAACACAAATGAAAGACTATGATGAAAAAAGTGTGGGCGTTATTACAGCCATTAATCCACATATGGGATATGAAACGGCTACAAAAATAATACGTGAAGCGATTATAGATAATAAGTCGGTTCTCAACTTTGTAAACAATACGAGGTTTAATCTGAAGACGAACTAAACCTCATTTTAGATCCTTATGAAATGACCAACCCTGGAATTTCTGGAGGACTGGTGATTAAATAAAGATACTTTGAATAAAAAAACAAGACAAATACAGTGAGTTGCCTTTTTCTACAAGCCATTATTGGTTCGCTTTGGACAAAGTGCCCGCTACACGATTACTGAGAAATCAAGCGCTAAAATAAGTGACTTCGTCACTTATTTTAGCGCTCTTTTCGGTAATCGTGTTACCATTAGTTTACCTTCGCTCCCCTATAATGAACATAGAAGAAGAGCTCTTGCTTTCAATATGAATGAATAGATTCTTCTCTATTCATTTTCAAAGCGCCCGAAGATAATATTTCGGGCGCCCCCCCTTTTTCTATGGTTTGTCCATTACAATTTAACTGAAGACATATCGAAGCAACTTGCCCGACTATCGGGTGTCCTATATATCGGACCGAATATTGTGGACCGTCACTCGTCGCAGTCTATTATGTATTGCTTACATTGAGGATGCAGTGATTTTCAATAACAAACGCCGGTGACTGTGCATGAAATTAGTTTCCGCCATTTTTCTAATGATGTCTAATCGCCTGATCTGAGGATATAACATTAACCCCCATTAGAATGCGCCAATACTTGGTATACAAATAAGGAGCTGTTTGTCACACAGCCCCTTGTTTATCATTTCAAATGTTATATTAACGATATCCAGCTAATGATGGTAAGAATGATGAAAACCATGGGAAATAGGTTACCAGCATAAGAACAACAAAAATAGCTCCATAAAACTTTAAAAGATGTGGCATAACTTTTTCCAATTTCCTATCGGCCACTTTAATACCGGCAAAAAGAATATTCCCTACTGGTGGGGTAATCGTTCCAATACATAGATTAAACGTAAGCATAATTCCAAAATGTAAAGGTGTCATACCTAATGCTAAACAAACAGGAAGTAAAATAGGTGTGAAAATTAAAATCGCAGGCGTAAGATCCAAAAATGTACCTACAAATAGTAATAAAAGATTTATGGCCAACAAGATAATGATAGGATTATCAGAAATCCCTAATATGACATCAGCCATCATGTTAGGGATTCCAGTAAATGACATGACCCAGCCCATAATATTAGAAGCGCCGATTAAGAACATAATAATCGCTGACAACTTCGCGCTATCAACTAGAATTGTATATAATTCTTTAATTTTTAACGTTTTATAAAAAATAGTGGATAAAAGCAAGGTGTAGACAACTGCGAATGCGGCACTTTCTGTAGCAGTGAATATACCACCAACAATCCCACCAATAACAATAATAATCAAAAACAGGCTTGGTATTGCATCTAGTGTAACTCTAATAAATTCCTTAAATGATATTGGTTTTGTATCGATATATCCTTTCTTCTTTGTATAAAAATAAGCCACAACCATACAACTTAAACCCCATAATATACCTGGAAGTATGCCTCCAAGAAAAAGAGCTGCAACTGAAGTTCCACCACTCACCAACGCGTAGGTTATTAAAGCAGTACTGGGTGGAATTAACAGTCCAGTAGGTGCGGTTGCGATGTTAATTGCCGCTGTAAAGTCCTCATCATAGCCCTTCTCTTTTTGAATGGGACTCATAATTGTTCCCATTGCAGATACAGCCGCTGTTCCCGAGCCAGATACTGATCCAAATAGCATATTGGCTACTACATTGGTATGAGCTAATGAGCCCGGAATTCTCCCTGTCATTGCAGTTGCTAGATTGATTAAACGAAGGGCAATGCCTCCCTTATTCATTATATTTCCCGCCAGAATAAAGAAAGGTATTGCTAATAGTGTAAAGATATTAATCCCCTGAAACATTTTTAATGCAGAGGAGGGAACCGCTGCCGAAAAACCCAACGATTGCGTAATAGCTAATATTGATGCAACAATCAATGTAATACCAATTGGAATACCCAATAGTAGTAGAACAACAATCGTCACAAGGATCAATAAAGCTGCTGATACCGCTACACTCATTGTAATTCCTCCTTTTCACTATCGTTAAATTTCTGGATAGCTTGAATAATATTTAATAAATTGTAGATTATAATCAAAATACCACTGAGTGGAAGAATTGCATAAACAAAGTCCATAGTAATATTTAAGGTAGGTGAAGTCTGTAGTGAACCTACTCCGACAAAATCTTTTCCTCCGACTAAAAAGACAATTACTGCAATCGCTATAATCAGCAATTCAGTAAAAATTGATAAGACAAGCCCGCTTGCTCCTTTAAACTTATCTGAAAGTAGGGATAGTCTCATATGATCTTTTTGTCCAAAGACGAGTGCAGCGCCTAGCAAGGATACCCAAACAAATGAATAACTCAGCATATCTTCTGACATTGTACTCGGAGCTTTGAAGACGTATCGCGTAATTACCTGGTACGTCGCAAGTACAGTCATAAAAGCTAATAATAGTGCACATATCGCTGCTAGAACTTTATCCATAACACTTCTTATTTTCTCCATTATCATCCACTCCTTTCATTTAGTTCTGGATTTTTTGGACTATGTCATACAGGTTTTGCAATTCCGAGTTTCCATTCAATAATTCTTCTTTTACCGGCTTTTGTAGTTCTTCAAATGGTTCTTTATCCACTGTAATAAACTCTACTCCCATCTGTGTTGCCTCCTCGATCGCTTCTGAAATAAGATTGTCCCATTCTCCATTTGCAACCTCGGTACTCAATTTGAAAGCATTTTGAAAAACTTCTTCTTCTTCATCCGTCAATGAATCCATAAATATTGTACTTGCCACAAACATATCTGTAAAAATCTGATGTTCTGTCCGAGAATAGTATTTTGCGACCTCTCCATGCTTCATATTAACAAGTGCCATCTCAGGATTGGTTCCAGCATCAATCACCTTATTTTGTAATGCAGTATAGACTTCACCGTATGCCAAAACAACTGCCGCTGCATCAAAGCCTTGTACCATCTTTACGTTGGCCTCACTTGACTGCACACGAACTTTCAAGCCTTTCAGGTCTTTCGGTGTTTCAATTTTTTTCGATGAATAGAAATTATTAACACCATTAGCAAACCAAGTAACTCCCTGAATTCCCTTATCAGTTGTAGACTCGTAAATCTTGTCTATAAATTCTTCTTCGTCCATAACTTTGCGAAAACTTGCTTCATCTTTAAATAAATAAGGTAAACTGAAAATCTTATATTCATCAGCAAATGCTTCTAAATTGCTTCCACTTGTAACAACCATGTCCAAGGATCCCATCTGTAGTAATTCAAGCGCCTCTGAATTTCCACCAATTACACCATTGGTAAAGATTTTTATTTCAATTCTGTCGCCCAGTTTTTCCTCTACATACTCTTTAAATGCATTCAAACCTAGAACGATGGAATGGTTTTCCGGCTGAACTGTAGCTATGCTGATAATTCGTTTTCTGCCTATTTCTTCACCACTAACCGAAGAAGAACATCCAGCCACTACTAGCATCAAAAACAAGCATAGAACGACAGCTATAAATTTTTTTATCATTTTCATACAATCATCCCCCTTACAATATTTCGTTACCTCTCACTATTCTTCCTTTGCAACAAGAGAGCTTAATAGATTAAATAAGAAGTAGTTGCTAAATGTTTCACCTTGCCTACATCTTGTAAGCGCTTACTTTGTATGTAGATTTATTATGCTGCGTAGACATTTTTGTAATTTAAGTGCTTTTATAAGTTACAAACCATATAGAAACCTCTTGGTACATAGAGTTGTTCTTTTCGCCATCAAACGGGCACAACTTATGGTATCAAGAGGTTTTTTATTAATATTTCTTTGTGAATGATTTACCTAGTTATACTAGCAATTCGCCATCTTTCATAATGAAGCGATCATCAATCTCGCAGGTCACGGTCTTAATTACCAAATCCAAATGCAATGGGGAGTTTACATGACCACCAAAGTTCAAATTCTTTCCAATACCAATATGGATATTTCCAAAAGAACCTTCATCCGGCGCCATATGCCCACAGAGGAAATTCTCTTTATTTAATCCAAGACCTAGTTCTGCAATATTATAAACTGTCGGATCATTGAAATCAGCTAAGAGTTTACGTAATATATCTGCTTCACGCCCACCCAATATTTCTGTAATAAACCCGTCCTTCACTATACATTTGACCGGCTCATCAATTAAGTTTAATAAAGGATGTGGAATACTTCCGTCAAATACTAATACGCCATTAGCCGTCCCTTCAACCGGTCCCAACGCAACTTCTGCATTCGGAGGAAATGAAGCGGCTCCAGGCACAATTGCCGTTCCATGATCCAAAACAGGCTCACGTCCTTCTATACTACAAACCATATTGGTTCCACCAGGTGCAGTAAGTGTAAACGTTTTCCCTTTATAAAAAGGAGCCACACGATTAACTACCCTTGTAACCTCGTCAAAATCCGCCGTTAATCCTCCTGACTCAAACATATGAAGGGCATAATCCTGAAGTCCAATCCAGCGTAATCGTCCATTTTTACTTGCATCTAAACGGGCTTTTGAATGATATAGAGACATCGTGGTTGCACCAAACGCAACATCACAATTATTTAATGCTGCTGTGACAGCTTCCGTAGGTTCAGCACCGTGCCCTTCCCTTGGAGTCATTACAATCATAGTTGTTTCAAAAAACATTTTAGCATATTTATATACGAACTCACCGATTTCTTTTTTATTATCATCAGTGATGACAAGTACCTTTTCTCCTTCTTTTAAATGTGTAATACTAGTAAACAATTGTCTGATACCCAATGGCACTTCTTTTAGCATTTCTTTCATAGCTCTTTTCTCCTTTTTGTGTCAATTTTTAATTTACGACTTCATCATTTTACTTCAACAACAATTTCAACTTCTACAGGTGTTCCTCCTGGAAGTGAAGCTGTTCCCATAGAAACCCTACTGTGTTTCCCCGCTTCACCAAATACTTCATTCACCAAAGCAGACACTGCATCCATAACTTCCGGCTGCTCAATGAAATCTGCTGTACTTGCCACATAACCTTTTATATTGACAATTTTCTTAATACCATCAAGGCTTCCCATCATATTCCTTACTGTTGCTAAACAGTTTACGAAGGCAATCTTAGCTGCGTCTTGGGCCTCTTCAATAGCAATTGTGTCACCAACAATTCCTTGATACTTCAAAATGCCATCCACCTTCGCAGCATTTCCTGATACAAAAATCAAATTACCGGTTCTAACTCCGCCCTCAAATAATCGCTTACTTTGTTTGACTTGTTCAGGAAGTTTATATCCTTCGTTCTCTAATCTTTCTTCATAACCCATAATTATTTCTCCCTTCCACCCAATAACAATAAGAATACTCCGAGTAATTTTCTTTTGAACCAATCTGCTTTCTGCTGTGATATTGCATTATTTCGAGCGCTGTACAGCATCGTAAGCCTCGTATTATACTAAGATATTCTTTTATTAATTCATCCGCGGGTTTCAACATTATCGTATCTTCCCTTCTTCATTTATAATACTACGAATTATCACATAACTACCAATACTTATTTCTACCTGAATACATAGCTTTTATCTATGGTTGTTGGTATAGTTTTAGAAATCATTCGAAAGTAAAGACAATAAAACTGACTTTTTCTTTCGTAAATGACAATTCATTTTTTCATCAATTTTAGAAGACGGAAAAACCACAATAAACAGTTGATTGCTACCTAGCGAGGAATAAAACATTTTAGGCTTAAAAACATAAGGAGGACAGATAGACATGAACTTTAATAATCTTTACTATTTTAAGATAATGGCAGAATTCCAGCATTATACACAAGCGGCCAAATTCCTTTGCATTACGCAGCCTAGTTTAAGTCGTGCCATGTCAATACTGGAAGAAGATTTAGGGGTTGCGCTGTTTGAAAAAGAGGGCCGCAATGTTCGTCTGACAAAGTATGGTAGATTGTTAAGCTCTTATGTTTCAAAGGGATTTCATGAAATTGAACTCGGTTATGATTTGCTACATCAATTTAAGAAAAAGGATTCTGGGATCATCGATTTTAGTTTCTTATTTGTACTGGGATATCATTTTGTACCTATACTAATTAAAAACTTTCTTGCCGATAAAAATCATAAAAATATTACAATAAATTTCCACCAATGCGATACCGCGACCAGTATAAAAAAGATAAAAGACGGTTCCGTGGATCTTGGATTTTGCACCTATATGCCTAATGAACCCGATATAAATTTCACACCCGTTCTCAAGCAAAATTTGGTTTGTATCACATCTTTAAATCATCCATTGGCAAATCAAACTTCATTATCTATGGAAGAATTATTGCCTTACCCAATTATCAGTTATACTGAGTCAGCGGGAGAAATTCAAAGTTTCATCAATCGACTTTTTTCCAGTTGTTCTAAAAAACCTAATCATTTTTGTACTATGGCGGAAGAAATCACTATGGCTGGATTAGTTTCTACTAATCATAATAATTGTATTGCAATCGTACCCGATCTGGATGTTCTTGATAGTTTCTCCATTAAAAAGATTCCTATTGATCACCCTAATGCATTTAGAAATATTTATCTCGCTACTTCAAAAATTCACCCCACATTACCATGCATAGAGGTTTTTTTCAATTTCATTCTCCAGTACGCAAATTTCTTAAATGAAAAACATGAAGATCTTTCACTCTGAAGGAAATTTAATGGGTAACGGTAAACCCATTCATTTGAATTTGGTATGAACATAAATAAACGTCAACTAATGCCCATCTAAACTTGCAGGCATTAGTTGACGTTTACTATTAGTATAATTACTTCTTTTCGTAATCCTTCAAAATTTTACTTCTCACATAGCTAAGATGCTTATACATTTGTGTAAAGGATTCAAAAGGATCTCTTCTTTTTAATGCTTCATAGATTGCGATATGATGCTCAATTGTAATTTCCGGTTCCCGATAGCTAATTAAGCTATCCGTTTTTTCATGTGTTACAAGCAGGGAATCAATCATTCCCTCAACCACAGGATTATCTGCACTTTGTGCAATAATCCTGTGGAACTCTTTATCTAAACGACCATAATCACCGTCCGCATTCTCTTGTATGGAATCAATGGTCTCCCTTAACCTTTCAAGTTGGTCATCCGTTATTTTTTCAGCTGCAATCGTGACCAAACCCAATTCCAAGGCCATGCGCGCTTCGATGATGGCAGGTACATTATTAATAGATAATGCAAGCATAACATTGAATGGATTACTGCCGACCTTGTTATTTATAAATGTACCTCCACGTGGTCTCCTCGTAATGATCTCCAATGTCTCCAATGAACTCAGTGCTTCGCGTAATACAGGTCGGCTTACATCAAACTGCTTCATTAATGACATTTCTGCCGGCAACTTATCCCCCGGTTTCAATTGTCCACTCATCAACAGGTGTACAATTTGTTCTAGCACCTGTTGTGACAATGTACTTCTACGGATAGTATCCATTTTATATTCCTGCATACCACCCCTCCTCCCAAAACTATCCTAATTCTTTCTTCTTGTTTTTCTTATCGTATCTTTCATAAATAAGTTTCGCTGTAAGGATATCGAAAATGGAGACTCCTACCGATTTAAAAATGGTTGTCCTGTCCTTCACGTTTTCATTAACACCACATTGGACTAGACTTTTCAGTTCGGGAACCATGTCCTCATTATAGCCAAACTTTTTTGCTTGAATCATTTCACCACATTCAGTAAATGCGGCATGCGAGTCAACAAATAAATAATCAGCATCATTAATAATTGTATCAGGAATTTCCTGCATAAATGACTTAAAGGAACCTGAAGCCGCGAAATGCTTTCCAGTTATATCAATCTGTCCGTTGTAGGGGATTACTGGCTCAACGGAAGTCGTTGTTGTAATAATCAATTGAGCCTCTTTCAAAATCGTTTCAGGTTCAGCAACTTCAAACTGGATGGATGGGAATTCACCCTTGGCTTTCTCTAAAAAAGAATCTAGTCTTCCCTTACTACGATTATACACTAAAGCGCGCTGTATCGGCCGAACTACACATGCTGCCTGCAAATGGCTAAACCCCTGATCTCCTGTGCCAATGATGCCAATTGTATCTGTTTTATTGGAGGCCAAGTATTTCATACCTAAACCACTTACAGCGCCGGTTCGCATTGCCGTAATCGTTCTGGCATCCATAAGAACAAGTGGCTTCATCGTTTCTCTGTCACTTAATAGAAAAATCCCCCGTAGTGTAGCTTCCCCGATTACAACATTATCAGGGGCAATCCCTATTAGTTTCGCCCCATAATAATTCTCATAAAATGAAGGCATTAACAAAGCCGAATTTTCACCGTCATTGATAAATAATCTTTCTGGGAGCAATGAACGGTCCTCCCCGTCCTGTAAATAATATGCTTCGACCGTTTCAATAATGTCGCTCATCGAAATGAGTCTCCTAATTTCTTGATCATTAATGTAATCCATATTATCCCCCTTCTCATCATTCCTCGCTAACATACATCTACTTCAGCATAGATATAAACGACTAAAAAAAGGCATGTAAAAATGAGGAGTTAGCTTTTCATCGCATAACTCCTCTGCTTAGATTTTATTTAATAAATACAGTTTTAATAGAAGTGAAAAATTCAATTGCAGCTCTACCTTGTTCCCTGGAATGAGAACTGGATTGCTTCATACCACCGAACGGAGCTTGTAATTCAACTCCTGCACTTTCTGCATTGATTCGTATTAATCCAGCATCCATTTCGTTAATGAACGACAGCATATTCCCAATGTTTGTTGTAAAAATAGAGGCACTTAGTCCATATTCCGAGTCATTTGCCAGTTCCAGTGCTTCCTCCAGTGTATCCACTTTCAAGAGTGCGAGGACCGGACCGAAAATTTCTTCTCTGACAATCGTCAAATCTGGCGAAGTACTTTCAAAAACGGTTGGTTCCACATAATATCCTTTGTTTTCAAGTACTCGATTTCCACCGAATAACAATGTTGCCCCTTCTTCTTTTCCTTTTTCAATATAGGAAAGAACGGTATTCAACTGGCCTTCGCTGGCACAAGGTCCCATCCATGTACCTGATTCAAGACCGTCTCCGACAGTAATTTCCGCCACTTTTTCAAGCAACTTTTCTTTAAATCTATCGTATACCTCTTTTTGAACGATTACACGGCTTGTTGCTGTACATTTTTGGCCAGTAGATTTTAATCCACCACTGATTGTAGCCTCCACTGCCAAATCCAGATCCGCATCATTTGCAACGATAACTGGGTTTTTCCCACCCATTTCAAGTTGATATTTAATTCCCCTTGTAACAGCGCTATGAGCCAGTTGTTTACCGACTGTGTTCGACCCAGTAAACGTAATCGCATCGATTTCACGATGATTTACCATCTCTGTACCAATTTTAGAACCCGAGCCTGTCACCATGTTGATAACACCCGCTGGAAAACCTGCATCGTGCAGGCAGTTAATCACTTTAGCACATGTAATGGCCGTTTCACTTGCAGGTTTAACAACAACGGCATTGCCATAAATAAGTGCTGGGGCCATTTTCCAGAGTGGTATCGCGACCGGGAAATTCCACGGTGTAATTACTCCAACAACTCCGACCGGAACGCGTGTTGTAAACAAAAGTGCTTCGCTATCTGTTGAAGGGATTACGTCTCCAATCGACCGCATCCCCTCGCCAGCATAATAACGTAAGATAGCTACACCACGTGCAGTTTCTCCTTTCGCCTCAGTAAATGTCTTTCCCATTTCTCGGGTCATTGTAGTCGCAATGTCATCAATACGCTCCTCTAATATCGAAGCAGCTTTTAATAGATATTCTCCGCGAACACTTCCTGCTAGTTTACGCCAAGCTTTTTGCGCTATTCGAGCAGAGGTTGCCGCATTATTAAAATCATTGCTTGAGGATAATTGATACGAACCGACCACTTCACCTTTTATCGCAGGATTTTTACTGACCTCCGTCTGGCCTGTATCGGAAGCTACCCATTCGCCGTTAATATAATTTAAGATTGTCGTTGTTTTAGATTCAGTTGTTGTATTCATAATTACCTCCTAGTTTATAGCCTTGGCATGAGTAGGGTATTTCGCCAATGCATTATTAATAATCGATTTTAACTCCTCATAATGCCCCTCTTCTACAGGGGCGATAGGTGCTCGGACATTTGTAGTGACAGGAAGGCCTACGATTTGCATCCCCGCTTTAATAAGTGAAACAGCATACCCTTTTTTCTGTTTCCGAATACGATGAATTGGAAAGATTACTTCTTCATACAATTCATGAATTACTTCGTCATTTCCTTTTAGTAGTGCATCATAATACTTCGCGGAAATGTGAGGGATATAGTTGGAAATAGCCGATGAATAAGAAGTGAATCCAAGGTTTACATACGACGCCATCGTCACTTCTGCTAACGGCATTCCATTGATCCACTCCAGGCGGTCACCAATCAAATGAGTGAGCTCAACATTTAGCTCCATATCACCTACTCCATCTTTATAGCCTACGAGCTGTGGTATTTCACATAGTTTTTGCAAGGTTTTAGGTTCTAAAACACAGTTATCACGTTGATAAACAATTGCATTCAAATTTGTACTTTCTATGATTTTGCTCAAATAATTATAGATTCCATCTTGAGAAGGATCTATCAAATATGGGGGTAAGATCAGGTAACCTTCAGCCCCAAGTTCTTTAGATATTTGAGCTTGTTCAAGAGCATAAGTAATGTTCCCACCAACACCCGTATAAAGTGGTACTTTCCCCTTAGTCTTTTCTGCTGCAACTTCAACCATTGCTCTATATTCTTCATTGCTTATTGCATGTAATTCCCCTGCACCACACGCGACAAAAACTGATTTCAACCCATTATCAATTAAAAACTCAATGTTTTCACCTAAAGCATGTAAATCCAATTTACCTTCTGCATCCATTGGAGCAACTGGGAACCCTAAAATTCCTTTTGGTGCTCTCCTACTAAATGTACTCATGTTAATTCCACCCCTCAAAATTGTATTTATTCTATATGTCTTATTGTAAGACAATAATAATTATCTGTCAACTCTTTTAAAAATACGCTTAAATAATATCTCCACATTCAAATTGTTATACCAAACGTATAAGTAAAATTCGGACTGAATTATGAAGTTTTACTATCATTAGTGAAACAGTGATTTTGGGCTAAGGTTGTCTCATGTATATCTGGCTGAAAATAGCACGTGAAGCGATTATAGATAATAAGTCGGTTCGTGAATTTTGTAAAAAATACAGAATTTTATCTGAAGTTGAACTAAACCTGACAAAACCCAGAATTTCTGGAGGATTATTAACTAATTAATGTTAGTTTGAATGAAAACACAGGAAAAACACAAAGAGTTGCCTGCTGCTACTGGCCATTACTGGTTCGCTTTGGGCGTAGTGAACACTACATAATTACCTAGAAATCAAGCGATGAGATAAGTGACAAAGTCACTTATCTCATCGCTTAGTAATCGTCTTACCGATATTTGTGCGTCGCTTCCCTATGATGGTCATAGAAGAAGAGTGCTTGCTTTTTAATATGAAAGAGTAGATTCATTCCTAGCACTCGAAGCTACAATTTCGTGCTCTACTCCCGTTAAAATTCAGCATTCATGCAAATAAAGGTGAGCTCTTTGAAGTACTAGCACTCCAAGCACTGCGTATTTCTGTACAGGCAACCAGACTGAAAATGATCTAGAATCTTCCCGGCTATTATTCAGGTGTCTTGCGAGAACTCATTTACAAGGCGTTATTCGACGAGGCATTTATGGATTATGACGTAGCAGTTGAGGAGTTTTTCTATCGACGAAAAGAAGTATATCCAACAGACTGATCGACAGCTCTAACTAGTCTTATTAGGTTTGTGAACTGGGGGGTGAACACTTCTGAGGTTTCATTAGAGACTCCCCCGTTTGTTGGACATCTCCGACTTTTCGTTGGAAACTCTGAAGGTTTCGTTGGAGGGATTTCATAGTTTGTTGGACACTTCCGGGGGTTCGTTGGACACTTTCCTGTTTGTTGGACATCTCTGACTTTTCGTTGGACACTCTGGAGGTTTCGTTGGAAGGTTTTGGTATTCTGTCAAGAAAGTGGACATGAATTAATGAGCGGTTATTTTAAAAAGCCTACCGCGCTGCGCTTGCTGTACTTTCATGGAAGAGCAGTTAAAAAGCCAACTGCTCTTCCACGAAAGTTGTGAGTGGTTTCTGGGCATTTTTCTCTTTCAATTCTTGATACTGTGACTCGAAAAAATTAGGGGAGACATAGTCTAACGTGGAATGGATGCGTTTCTCGTTATAAAACGAGATGATGTAATCCAACACTGCCGTCTCTGCTTCCTTTCGTGTCTTGAACTTCATTCGGTAAATCAGTTCCTTCTTGATTGTCGCATGGAAGGATTCAATACACGCATTGTCGTAACAGTCACCTCTACGACTCATGCTGATTTGGCACTGCTTCTCTTTAAGCAGTCCAGTATAAGCAACAGACGCATACTGGGAGCCCTGATCTGAATGGTGAATCAACCCTTCTTCTGGGGAACGGAAATGAAAAGCACGCTCCAGCGCCAGTTGAGGCAGCTTCGTGGATAGGGTGTTCGCTAAGTTAAAACCAATGATCTTACGAGAGAATAAATCCATCACCGTAGCCAGATATAGCCACCCCTGACTTGTCCAGATATAGGTGATATCCACGACCCACACTTGATTGGGATGATCCGCATGGAAGTTTCGTTTTAACAAATTAGGATAAATCGGATGTTCATGATTAGATTGAGTTGTCACCGTATAGTGAAAAGGCACTGTAGCGCATAAACTCAGCTCTCTCATATAGTTTGAGACAGTCTTCTCTGAAAGTGGTACCCCTTGTTTCTTCATAATCCGTTGGATTCGGGGGCTTCCATAGACCTCCCGATTCTCGTGAAAAATTTGTTTGATTAACTTTAATGCCCCTTCTTTTTTCTTCTGCGAGGCACTTTGTACTTTTTCACGCCATTTATAGTAGCCGCTCTTTGAAACCTTTAGAACTTCGCACATCCTATTCACGCGGTATTCTTCCCGATGCTTTTCAATAAATGAATAGATCACTGCGGGTTTTTTGAAAAGATGTGCATGGCTTTTTTTAAGATTTCATTCTCTTCCTTCAGTTCCTGGATTTCTTTTTCAAGCGCTCGTTGCTGCCTTATCCGCTCGGTAGGGGTTACAAGTTCTTCCCCATTACGTTTTCCTTCCAGTTCTTTTCGATGGTGACTTACCCACTTTCGCAAGGTACTGACAGGCACATCCATCTCCCGTGAAATTTCAATCTGTTTTCTTCCGTCTTCCACCACCAGCTTGACCAAATGCTCTTTCAGCTGATTATCTATTCGTTTCTTCATAATGGACACGCTCCATTCAGTTAGTTTGTTCTCTCCATCCAAACACGCTCATTGGATTGTGTCCACTTTCTATACTACATTCAGTTTTCCTAGTTGGTTGGACACTTCAGGAATTTGGTTGGAAACTTCCTCGTTTGTTGGACATCTCTGACTTTTCGTTGGGCACTTCTGGGGGTTTGTTGGACACTCCCCGGTTTGTTGGACATCTCCGACTTTTCGTTGGACACTCTGGAGATTTAGTTGGAGAGATTTCATAGTTTGTTGGACACGTCCAAAGTTTCGTTGGAATCTCGATACATAGATACCTGAAATCCATTGCTCTAAACCAATATCATAATAATTTTTACAATCCATGTCTCCTTTCCCTCCCTTTTACTCTATATAAAGGGTGAGAGGAGGTGATCACATGGCAGCAACAATCGAATTTCAACAGGCGGCCGGCAAGGTTTACTTCGACGGAGGTTTGACGGAGGACGGCAAGCTCATCCGTAAATCGAAAACGTACCGCAATATCAAGGAAAATGTACAAGCCGAAAACTTGTACAAAGCGCTGGAGCAACTTGCCCAGCTATCGGATTTCCCTTTCATCGGAGCGGAAATCATCGAGACATCAAGCGTAATTGACTAATTAGGAAATGCGGAAACGCCTGGGTAGAGGCGCTGAAGCTAGACAACAAAAAAGGAGGGATAAAAGATGGCCAAAACATTACAATTAAACTTCAACACAGCATCCGGTAAAAAGGTAACAATGACGGTGGATGAACCCCGTGCGGATTTGACCGAGCAAAACGTAGAGGCGGCAATGCAGGAAATCATCGCTTCAGATGTATTCGAATTGAACGGTGCTCCACTCGCATCGGCAGCGGGAGCACGAATTGTAGAACGAAATGTAACTGAACTTGTAAATGGCTAACAGGATGCAATGACCGGTTCACCAGTTTTCGGACTGGGGACCGGTTTTTGTGTATAGGGAGAGGAGGCAAGGGCATGGAACAATGGATGAGTCTTATACAGGAACTCGGATTTCCGATATTTGTATCATTCTATCTTTTGCACCGGCTCGAAACAAAACTCGTCGCGATCCATGATGTTTTAGTTACCTTAAAAATGAAGTGAAAGGTACCTACCATTTTATAAAAAGAGTTGTCCCACAGGTCGGTAATCCCCCGACTTATGGGACAACCCGATTTAAAATGTCTCGGATTTACCGTTCACTACTTAAACTCCGTCTCCATTTCCGCGCGTCCCTTCGATGAATTGGTTCGATATAGTGGTAATACACAAATGGGAGATCCATGTCCTTGACGCTATCTACATAAGTCCCATTTACATAGGTTGCTTCACCTCTTTTAGATAACACATTTTCAAGACATTCGTCAACGACGGTAATCGTCCCATTGTCTTTCTCGCTAAGATGATTGATCAGCCCTTGTGTATCTTTGTTGTTTTCTAAAATGATATAAGCTTTCATAGTATTATGGCCTCTTTTCTTATTTGCAGTATTTACTATATACATCTAAAAATAGAATTCACACTACATGTAAATAGTACCATGATATCTGAATAATTCAATAGTATTGTATCTAAAATTAATTCTTACGGACGCAATCATTACCATCATGAAGAAAAAATAAATTTCATCAAGTTGTATCCCCTTTCGAATGGATTGTCTATATAGAGAGTGAAAGCATCTTTCGTCTAGGCAAAAGATGTCGTGCTATCGTCCAAAAACACTCGCTATATATGTTGAACTAATGATTCTATATAATCTTCAGCGAAGGCGCCTCACTGGCTTATTGCAGGAGGCATCCCCAAGCACCGAGCGTTGTTGAGAGGATTCTTTCAACATATGTAGTAGGCAGAAATGTGTATGTACTTCATTCGACCAGAGGAGGTTTCGTGATGATTTTATTAATTAAAGAGTCGCCGCTTCAAGTGCTTCCCTCGCTTGCTATGCAAGTAGGGTTAAACGCGGCTGTTTTACTTCAGCAACTGCATTTTAGATCGCTCATCTCGCCGAATGTGCGGGATGGGCATAAGTGGGTTTACAGAACATATGAAGAGTGGAGAAACGAAGAGTTCCCATTTTGGTCTGTCGATACGATTAAAAGAGCGATTCGTAAACTGGAAGAGAGCGGCTATATCATTTCAACCTCTCAGTATAATCGGATGAAAATGGACAAGACAAAATGGTACCGCATCAATTATACAATGCTGCAAGGGCAGTCGGTGCAACTTGCGCCTTCGATGACGGCAGAATCACCCCAAGAGGAAGTGCAGATTGCCCCCTCTACTGAGGGCAAAATGCCCCTAGCAATAACCAAAGAGGTTAAGAGTATTAAAAAAAACCTTGTCGAGAACGATCTCGACGTTGTATCTGTCATTGAGTACTTAAATGATAAAGCAAACAAGCAATTCAAAGCATCCTCGGAGGCGACAGCACGATTGGTGAAGGGACGCTTCTCTGAAGGGTACACAGTGGCGGATTGCAAAAAGGTCATTGACACGAAAGCGAAGAACTGGCTGGATGATCCACATTGGCAGAAGTATTTACGTCCTTCCACATTATTCAATGCGACGAATTTTGAAAACTATTTGGAAGAATCGAGGGTCAGTGACTTGCCGGAAAGCAGTCCGCCAAAGCCACTTGAATTAGACTTTAGCAAAGGGGAGGCGTAACGGATAGCGTGTCAGGAGCAGATTGAAAGAAGTGTGTTAGGAACGATGTTGGCGTAGAATAACGCGGGGTGACAGTCACCAAGTCAACTCTGACACTATTCAGGCAATTAACGTTATTTACTTTTCGCGGTATGTTGTTCTTCAGAATGTACCTGTCACCCAGTCAATTCTGACACAATTTACTCATGAAAAACGAACCTCCATTTAATTGCCTAAATTCCAGTAAGTATAAAGTCACCGATTCATCCGTTTTAAAGGGAACATGCTACCATTTCAGCAAGTAAACTAAACACTCACTTTACTTATAAGCACGTTACCTATAGCATTAAATGCAAGGTTATTTGTCAAATCACCTTAGATACTCCTCCCTTGTTCAGCAAATAACCTCCAAAAATAAGGAGGGAAATTGCAATGAAGAAAACCGCGATACTTTTCTTTTCTTTACTCTTGGCCCTTTCCACCATCAGTGGATTTCCGAGATCCACGTCGGCAGAAGAACTGCATGACACGGAATTGTGGAATGTACTGAAACCTCTCGATACGACTATCTCTTTTCTTAACACCGGCGCGCATCCCGACGACGAACGAAGCGATTTATTAGCCTACCTGTCCCGAGGGCTAGGCGTGAAAACGTCCAGCTTAATCGCGAATCGCGGGGAAGGCGGGCAAAATGAAATTGGAACTGAGCTCGGGAATGCATTGGGAATCATTCGCTCCCAGGAAATGAAAGAAGCTGCGAAAATCACCAATGTGAAAGCATATCATTTAAGTGAAACGACTTCCGATTCCATCTATGATTTCGGGTTTGAAAAGACACCTGAAGAAACGCTGAAAAAATGGGGTGAAGAGGTCACATATGAAAGGTTGATCCGCTTTATTCGCAGTTATCAGCCTGATATTGTCATGCCTTCATTCAGAAATGTCGACTCCCAGCACGGACATCACAGGACGATTTCCATTTTGACGGAAAAGGCATTTAATGACGCTGCCGATCCAACGATTTTCCCGGAACATCTTAGGGCAGGCATAGCGCCGTGGCAAATCGAGAAACTTTACTTGCCGGCTGCATCAGCGGAAACTGCCACTCTCGGTATTGAAATCGGCATGTATGATGAGATTTACGCAATGAGCTATCCGCAACTGGGCGAAGCTTCCCGCTTTATGCATAAGAGCCAAGGTATGGGATCTACGATTCAAGTCGAGCCACGGACCGTTAATTTGGAATTAGTTGATACTGCTTTTGATCAAACAGAGGACGCTTCTTTATTTGCCGGAGTCCCTTACGACTTCTCGGACTTGGCAAAGCAAATTGAAAACACGGATAAAAGCTTAGCAAAAAAATTCATTTCCCTGCAAAACGAATTGGAAAAGACGCAACTTGCCTACCCAGATCGTTCAGCAGTTCTTAAACTTTCTCAAAAAAGCTTGAAAGACGTTCGCCATTTAATTCTTGATTTGAATAAATCCAAGCTTCCTAAAGCCACAAAAACCAAATTGCTCAGCAAACTTAAAACGAAAAACGAGCAATTGCAAGAAACATCCTATATCGCCTCTGGTGTAGAGATTGTTGCAACATTACCCGACAACGTTCTGACGACTGGTGAAGAAACGACTGCAACAGTCACGATTACGAACAATGGCACAGCTAATTTAAAAAATCTTTCGCCTTCCATTACATCCATTGAGGGCTGGGAGATTGTCCAAACGTCTAACGTGTCGACTTTGAAACCTGGCGAATCCGCAACAATTGATTTCAAAGTGAGTGTTCCGAAAGATGCAACTTATTACCACGCGTACAAAAAACCTGCCCTAGAAGCTGAGCTTACATTTAAAGAGCTTGGCGAAGAAGTTCGTCATATTCAGAACTTCGAAGGAACCGTTGCGGTTCTGCCTGAATTCAGCGTGACAACAGATCCGACCAGTGTTGTGGTGAATACACTTCATCCCCAACAAGAAATCCCCGTAAAAGTGCAAGTGAAAAACTACCATAACGGCGCTGCAGAACCAACAATTAAGATTGATGTTCCAGAAGGATGGTCAGCTCCATTTAATGAAAAAATAATTACATTCACAAAAAAATATGAAACACAGGAAGTCGTATTCAACTTGACTCCCGCCACCAACATTGAGGAAGGCTCGCTCGAAATCGCTATCTCAGCCGAGTGGAACCGCAAAAAATTCACATCCGCCATCCAAGAAATCGAATACGACCATATCGGAAAGTACTATTTGGAATCTCCGGCCAAGCTCAATGCAGTCGCTTTTGAATTAAAAATTCCAGAAAATCTTAACGTCGGCTACATCGAAAGCGGTTTTGATACCGTTGCAGATGAACTGAAAAACGCCGGAATGAACATCACAAAGCTATCCCCCGCAGACGTTGAAAGCGGAGACCTCTCTCAATTCGATACGATCGTCGTCGGCATTCGAGCTTATCTGTCACGAGAAGATCTCCTCAAAAATAATGACCGCTTATTGAAATATGTCGAAGACGGTGGACACATCGTTATGCAATATCACAAACCAGATGACAAATGGAATTCCGATTCATCCGCTCCATTCAAGCTGGTCATCGGAAATCCATCCATTAAGTGGCGCGTAACGGACGAAAATGCAAAAGTAACCGTCACACAACCGGACTCCACACTCTTTTCTTTCCCGAACAAAATTGGCGATTCCGATTGGGCGAACTGGGTCCAAGAACGAGGCCTCTATTACCCAATGGAATGGGCGTCCAATTTTGAAACATTCGTCAGCATGGCCGATCCCGACGAAGCTCCTTTCGAAGGTGGCATCCTGATGGCCAAACACGGTAAAGGTACGTACCTGTACACGAACCTCGTCTTTTACCGCCAAACGCAAAGTCAGGTCCCTGGAGGGTATCGAATATTGACTAATTTAATTAGTCATGGAGTGAATAACTAAGTTTGGTGGAACGCCAAGGAGATTATTTCTCTTTGGCGTTTTGGTATGGATTGGTTGGAGGCTTAAGTTTCGGGTACCAGGTTCTAACACAATTCAGATGACTCTCTTTGAGAATCCTCATTTGTGAAATAAGTCAAAACTTTTTGATGTCTTTCGTAGCGTAAAGGGATTTTTCTGTTTTCAATAATACCAAGTACCTCAAAAAATAAATTAATTAATACCCTCACCCAATTGAAATTTGAATTGTTTAACATAATCTTGAGATTGATGTATCTATGAAAAAATTACGATTCAGCTTTCGCCAGCGGATAAACAGAAAACAGCAATTGAGCGAATTGATTTCCACTCTATTATTTACTTGAATGGTGCCTGTGTGTGGTTGAATTATGTTAGTTCAACATTATAAGTAAAGGCCCGAAAGAAAGGCAACCGAATATCATTTCGGTTGCCTTTCTCATTCACTTTATGCAGTTGTAGTGTATTGTACAAGTAGTTTCATGCACCAGGTAACTAAAATTAAATTAGCATTCATGGTGCTATTACGTACTTAATCCAACAATTCGTCCCCTTCATCCAAACTTTCTAAAGCTTCCTGTAACGGCTTCTTCAAAGCTGGTGCTAATGTTTTTGCGTACTGTGCAGTAAGATGGTTATTGTCACGATAAACAATTACATTCCCGATGACAGGATGGCAAGTTGTACCATCACAGAAGTAATCAGTCAGATCTGCAAAAATGACGTTCGATGGAATCCCCTCTGTATTTTCCCATGGCACTACTTTCGATACCCCTTGATCTCGTGTAATTGCACAATCTAATGGGTTGTCTGCACGTTCTAAACAAGTGGGAATATGCTTTTTCATCCGTGGATTATCTCGCACCGCGAAAACCGTCGTGATGCCTTCAAGTTGCTTCCACTGACCGATATATCCCACTGGAACTGTATCGTGCTTATTTAATGTAGAAGTCGTAAATACTAAGTCAGGCGGATCATCTTGTAAGTGTTTAAGTAAGTTCGCATTCCACTCTAAACACGTTTCGGTTAATTGATTTTCCGGGTCTTCATTTGTGAAGCGGCACCCATCATGATTGTACAAATCAAGTTGAAAATTCATCTCCTCAGCCAAAATCTCCAGTGCTGGAAACCAATGCCCTGAATGCGAGCCACCAACTAATGCAATGGTATAGTCTGGATTGTTCGATTCATTAAAAGAACATTTCTTTACTTTAATTTGACCTTTCCCTAGGCACTCCATTTGGCCATAAAATGCTGGTAAATCTTGCTTAATATCTAACAGAGATGGAATGGGTTCAAGCCCTTTAGGTGGCTCAGTCTTTTCGTAGATAGCCCTCGCACCAGGATAATCCTTTTCATCGTGAGCAGTAACAAGCATTTCTGCCTTCACGTCATCAATATACGATGAAATCAGGATCATTGAGCTGCCTGCAATACATACCATCATCGTCAATAAAGCAATAACCTTTCCCTTCATTTTCCTACTATCCATCTTCAAAACGGGTGCTTCAATTAATCTTGTGGAAATAAAGGATAACACTACTGTCACAACTAAAAGCAAGACACCGTCAATAAGTGGAACTGTCTCCGTGTTCATAAAAGATTGATAAAATAGTAAAAGCGGCCAATGCCATAAATAAATGCCGTATGTAAGTCCACCTAAAAACAGCAGTGGCTGTACACTTAAAATACGTTCGACCCCGAACCTTGTACTATTTTCAGATGCGATGATTAGCAATACGACACCACTAATAGGAACTAGCGCTAAATAGCCTGGGAATACCGTTGACACGGGTAATAAAACCCCCGTTAAACAAACAATGGATAAACCAAGCCAGCCAAGCAACGTATTTACCCATTTATTCAAAACTAAATAAGGTAACAGCAATGCTAACAATCCACCAACACCAAATTCCCACACCCGTGCAAATGTATCAAAATAGGCCCATGGTTGATTTTGATTTGTTTGGTAAATCGAATAACTTAACGAACTCGTACAAATAATGAGCAATGCGACTAAAAATGTTTTACGCACAGGCGTTTTGAAAACCTTTTGTGCAAGAAAATAGACCGTTATGATTAAAATTGGCCAAATAATATAAAACTGCCCTTGCACGCCAAGTGACCAATAATGCTGAAACGGACTAGCAGAATTATCTTGTGCTAAATAATCAACCGCATCAAACGCCAAGCGCCAGTTTTCATAATAAAATATAGACGCTGTCATATGGTGAATGATTTCGCCCCACTGGATTTGAGGTAAAAACAATAAAGAAAAGCCTCCGACTACAACAATAACTAACAAAGCTTGCGAAAATAATCTTTTAGATAATCCTAAAAAATGCTCTCCCAGTTTAATCGTGCCCATTCTCTCCATTCGGGATAGAAGAGACGTCGTAATTAAAAATCCTGAAAGAATAAAAAATACATCTACGCCTCCAGACACTCTACCCAACCAAATATGATAGACCGCGATGAGTAAAGTTGCGATCGTTCTGATTCCTTCAATTTCCGGACGATACCTCTTCTCAGGCTTTCTTAAGTCCGTCATACAATCATCCTATCTATTTTACCTAACAATTTTTGTTCCTCCTGTAGACACTACTATCTCCAACTAAACCCTGACTTAAGGCGGTAAATGCTGCGATATGACAGATTGCTTTTTTCTAGCCGACTTTCCATGGGTGGCATTTCCAAGCCCCGCATCGAATTTAGCGGACTTATTATTTTAACATATAGACGTAGCGTATAAATTATTTTAACCAACATCCGCGTTGGTAATAATAGGTTAAGTTGTTACATTTCAACGTTTTCTATGAAAACAGAAACCGTTGATTTCCTAATTCAGAGTTCAGGAGGTTCAAGGGCTTTAAACAAAGAAAAAGGCACCTCCCTAGACTCCGTGTAACGGTAGCGACTAAACTACCAAAACCCAATGGAGAATGCCTTATGTCTATTGCCAAACAAACAAGTCTGTTTGATATGAATTATAGTAAATGGAAAACTCGCGTCGCTTTTTTTACAGTTAGATAGGCAAAAGAAAAAGCCCTTTGACCCATTAATAGGTCAAAGGACTGTCTTCCATTCAACAACCTTTCCCGCATTAACGGAAATTAATTATCTGAGTTGCGTTAGAGCCTGGTACCCCAATTTAGCCGTTCGAAGCGGCTAGCCGCCATACGCTTTCATCTATTGAAAGGATGCAAAAGTAAAAATCAAAAAACTTAGTTCACTCTATATTAATTTCTAAAGGTTCCATTTATTTAACAAGATCCCCATATTTCATTGGTTCTCTATCATTAAAGAACATGTAATCACTTCTGCTTTTGAGTAAAGACGTTTTCGTTAATATCGCTGTAATATCCTCTGTATCATTGGATAAAGATTCTGCTAATACTTCGCCTTGAGCATTAACAATCTTGCTTTCTCCAAATCTTTCCCAACGTCCAAATGCTTCACCCAAAAATTGCCCCCCTGCCGCATTGCACATAAGAAAATGAGCTTGGTTTTCAATCGCTCTTATTAATGGGGTATTCGAAAATAGCCTTTGCTTACTTTCCCCGGCTCCAATCCCCCCGCTCTGTCCACCCTTCCAAATTGAACTCGGGGCTATGAGAATTTCCGCGCCTCGTTTCGCTAAAATACGTGACACTTCAGGAAAAAAAGCTTCGTAACAAATCAACATTCCGATTTTCCCGATTGGAGTTGAATATACTTCTCCAACGTCCCCTTTTTTGTAATAAAGTTTTTCAGCAGATGGTAGATGAAGTTTACGTGTAACTCCTATTACTCCTTCTGGGCCAATTAAGATTGTGCTATTATAAATATCAAACTCTCTCTCATCCCGTTCTGCCATTCCACAAACCACATAACAGTTATTTATTTTTGATTTATTGACAATGGCTTGGATCATTTCACCCTTGATTGTTTCCGCATCTTCCTCCCAATGCCGTTTACGTTCATTTTGTTGATGCACAAAAAAACCAGTCAAACTCATTTCAGGAAATACGATAAGTTGAATACCTGTAGATGCTAATTCATCGATTTTATTCAAATGAAACTCTAAATTCTTTTTTTTATTATTTTTTGGTACAGGCTCAAATTGGACTAATGTAACTTTTAATTTGTCTATCATCTTTACACCTCTAATTCTGTGGTCTCCATTTTTCTCTTAAATAGTTAAAGGGAGAAAAAGAAGAGGTGGCCTTAAAAACCGCAATATAACGGATTTAAGTACACCTCAATCGCTAATGCGAGCAATTTCAGTTCAGCTACGAAATATCTTAGCGTGGAAATTTATTTCCACGTGTGTATCCTAGCATCTCATCATAAAGATCCGTTCTTCTATCTCTCACTAAGTCATTCAAATCATTCCAAATTGGGGCACTTCGAGCATCTGACAAGTCGATTTCAGCATGCAAAATGACCTCGCCTTCTGGAGCTGCAGGTCCCGTAATTGGCCATCCATTTATTCCAGAGATTAAACTACATCCAAGGAATTTAGCTTCTTTTTCTACACCAACGCGGTCAGCTGCTGCTATGAAAACATTATTAGTGTGGGCAGCTACCATTGTTAAATAAGTAGCCATGCATTTTCCGCTTTCATCAAAAAGTGGCGGCGGCGTGAAAACCCAGTTATTGCATGAACAAATAATATCTGCACCTTGCATGCTGAGAATTCTTGCAACTTCAGGGAACCAAATATCCCAGCAAATTAACATTCCAATTCTTCCGATTTCTGTTTCAAAAACAGGATAACCAGTATCGCCAGGAGAAAAAAACAACTTCTCAGTATTCCATAAATGAGTTTTACGGTATTTCCCAACGAAGCCTTTGGGACCAATTAATACCGCAGTGTTAAATAATTGCTCTCCATCAACTTCCGTTATTCCCGCAACAATATATACATTTTTTTCTTGCGCCTTTGCTATCCACTTATCCATCGTCGTGCCGTTTGGCACGAGCTCGGCATGAGCAAATGCATCAACTCTATTCTCAAAGCTATAACCCGTATTGCATAATTCCGGTAGTACAATTAAATTAGCTCCATCACCTGAGGCTTGATCGATTAATTCAAGGGTCTTGTTTATATTTTTTTCTTTATTTTGTAATCCAACTTGTGGATCCATTTGCACGACGGCAACGTTAACTGGGCTTGACAATTCCTTCACAACCTTCTCATTTTATTAGTTAGTTATCCTGATAAAAATTAAAACCACGGCAACGACTCGATGACAACAGCTACAATAATTGTACAAAGAGCCATTGAAGTTACGTTTGCTACAGTTGGATGAATATGCTCCGGTAACTTCTTCGAAAAGAATTCAGCAACAGGAGCTCCCAAAATGCCTCCGAGCACTCCTGCAATTACGATAACCGGCATACTTGCTCCGAACATTAAAACACAGGCCGGCCCTACACTCACTACTGGCACATAAGTAGCGTACCAACCCAATTCAATGTATTTTTTATGAAAAACGAAAACTCCCACTGCTGCACTTATAAATTGCGACAATATGATTGCTGGTATAGTAGCCGAAGTGTATCCACTATTGAATATCATTTCGATGCTTACACCTAATAATAAGAAAATACTTGCCACTTCATTTCCATAGAAAGGAGCCTCTGTGAAATCCGCTAGCACTCTTCTTACAAACCAGGATGGGCTAGACATTTGTTTCGTCAGTTCTTCTTTTGATAAAGACGGGGGATTATCGTCAATAATCTTTGCAGGAACTTTTTTCATCCAAGGAAGTACATGGCATATATGGTAAATAACAATTCCAGTAATAGCCATAGTCAATACATTACTAACTACTCCGGGAACCCCCAATAATGGTGTTAATGTGTTCATTAGCCAAAAAGCAATTGGAAAACTCAACAACCCGCCCAAAATAGAACCAGTAAATAATGCTCTATAACTAGGGCCATATAAAAGAATGACAGCTGGCGGAACACCAACTACAGTTATAAATGTTGGTAGCCAAGTATAATTCCCAGAATTAAATTCATTTGTAAAATTCAAGACGAAGATAGTAATCACTAAAGATATCACTTGTGAAGCAAATACCCATGGCCACAGGTTGCTTCCATAACAAATACGGATACCTGCTAAAGGCGACTTTTTAACATCTAATCTCCAAGCAATAAATCCACCGATAATCATAAACACGGATGCTAAGACACCGGTGTAAAACTGTGCATCGGTAAAGTTCATCAGCAACCAAATGCATTTATAAAAGAAATTGCTTCCGGCCTCTTCTGCTACCCGCTCATAAAGTAGCCATGAACTATCCATCTGGAACTGCGTAAGGAAATAATACAAACCAAATCCAAGTATTAAGGTGTAGATAAATCCAAGAAAGGGACCAGACAATTTAACAGAAACACCGGGTTTTAATTGACTAACTTTCCCTATCGTTGAAGACTTCTCCATAATAACCCCCTCCTTTTTTAAGCAACTTCTAATATATAACGTATATAAATTTCCGTAATTCTTCTTATTGATGAAAGCGCTATCTTTTCATTCAATTGATGAGCCATCTCATCGTCCCCTGGCCCTAAAATGACAAATGGAACGTTTAGATCAGGTACAACTTGAGACGCGTCAGTATAGAAGTACAGCCCTTTAAAGTCTAACTCTCCAGACACTTCATCACATATACGTTTTACTTTCATCACAAATTCATTTGTATGTTCGGTTTGAATAGCAGGTCGATTATTTTTAATCTCAATATCAATATGCAGTTTTTCATACTCAGTCATCAAGTATTGCGCTATTTTTTTTGACTTTGAAATAATCTCTTCATTTTTTTCTGTCGGCAAAGTCCGAATATCTAAAGACATTTTAGCATGAGCCGGAATGATATTTGTTTTAACACCACCTTCAAATTCATTGACAGAGATTGTTGCTTTTCCTAACAAAGGATGGTCATATGCAGTGTCTATTTCGATTCTTAAAAGATTTATAAATTCCATTAATTTCTCAATTGCATTGACTCCTAGTTCTGGTCTCGAGCCATGCGCTGGTATTCCTTTTGCTGAAACTTCTAACCAGAGAGCCCCTTTTTCTGCTATGCCAACTTTTTCATTAGTAGGCTCGGGAATAATGATTTCTCTTGTATTTGTGAAATATCCAGCTTCTTTTAAGCTCAATATCCCCATTCCATCCGATTCTTCATCAGCAGTAAAACAGAAATGTAAGTCCTGTCTCGGCGTCACTTCATGTTCCAACAGATAAAGAATCGTTAATATCATCGCCGTTATCCCACCCTTCATATCTGCAGTTCCTCTGCCAAACATAAAGTCTCCATTTCTAAAAGCTTCAAAGGGTGGATGCGTCCATTCATCTATATGGCCAACAGGAACTGTATCAACATGACCGATAAATGCAACGGAAGTTGATGAATTTTCCCCGGGGATGGTAATAACTAAAGAAGCTCTATTAACCCCATGATCAATGACTTTGTATAATATCGAATCATTTTCAAAAAAAGACAAGATGGCTTTTATCATGTCCATCTCATTTCCTTTCGGATGAGTGGAATTAATCTTCACTAATGTTGATAGGATTTTTTCGCAACGCTGTTCCATCTCAACTTGTTTAATATTTATAGTCATTTCTTACTCCTTCAAATAATAGTTAGAAAACATGTCGTGCTTTTACGAAAGAATCATGTTTTTCGCATATGAATGAGTAGTTAAATCACCGACCCCCATTTTTTTAACCATACCAAACTTGCTTACCCAGCCACCAGCACCATTTCCTCTTCTTATAGTTCTATTCTCAAAAGACACCATTTCACCATTTACAATGGTATAAGTTGCTAATTTGTCTTGCTGGTCGATTATTGTTACATTCGCTAACGCTCCCACACCTAAATGGCCGACTTCATTTACCCACCATGAATTCCCTGTCTTTTCAGCAATCAGGCGGGCCACATTACTCGTCATGGTTGCAATGGAATCTGAAAGTGATAATACTCCTTTTTCCGCTAACTCAATCAAGGCAGGAATATTATCGCGTGTATCTCCAAATCCTTTCATCGTGGCAGCATTTTGCCCATCCGAAATAAGGACTTCCACTATTCCATCTGCTAAGGCATCAAAAGCAATTTGCTGGGACTTTTTTGTCATCATTAATCCTTCTCTATTACCTAAACCATCTCTCAACATAGTCGTAACGAATTCTGCAGACACATTTTCTCTTTTGCACAATTCTATTATTTCTAACATACCCTCTACCGGATCCGCATGGCTTCCACAACCTGCAGCAGTGGCATGTGCCAAATGTATAGGTCTTCCTTTCGATAATTCCAAAACACGATTAGCATGACTCGGGCATTGTGTATGCGTCATGAAAATCAATTTTGCTTTAGAGGTGATTTCAAAAATTTTATCGAAATTTTCATCTGGCATCAGATAATGCCCCATATGATCTTTTAAACCAACAATTAAAGGTGCAGTCATATACGTTAATAAGTTTCTTGTCATTTTACGCTCTGCAATTTCTCGGTCTAACTGACCTTTAAACAATAAGATCAATTCCTCTAAATTCAACATGGTTCCCAATACATTCGGCGCGCCTAAAAATACTCCGATATTTAAAGGGAGTCCCCGATCCATTTCGGCGCCTACCAATGCAGGAGTCATAAATGAGTTGCCCGCTCCTGGTGACAATCCCATTGTTACCCCATCTTGAACAGCTTCAAAAATAGGCGCAGATGATACATCAAACAAATCTCCCAGATGTAGGTGCATATCGATTAAGCCAGGAACAACCAATAATCCTTCGCATTGGATTACTTTGTCACCGGTTTCAGGGATAATATCATCATCCACTTCAAAAATACGTCCATTCAAAATAGAAACATCTTTAATTTCATTCATTTTGTTTTTCGGATCGACTACTGTACCTCCTTTTAATATAGTTCGTCCAGTAAGGTTTAAATCTCCGATCGGATCTTGTAACTTATTGTCTTTGACCGTGGATAAAGCATCTGGTAAAACTTCCTGGATCGGTTTATACATAATCTTTACCACCCCTCTAATATTCTTAATATTATAACTTCAAGTTCTATGTTATAGGATTAAAGATTACTAGTCTCTATACCTTTGGAACAAAAAAATGATATTTACTTGTACTTCGGGAACAAAAAAAACATCCTTAGTAAGAATGCTTTGGATTTTCTATTCTAATAACTTTTGAATATGCAGGGCTATCATGACACTCAGTTTGTTTTCCGACTTCTTAAAATCGAGCTGAAGCACCTCGCTTATTTTTTGAAATCTATATTTCATTGTATTATAGTGAATATACAGTTGCGCGGAAGCTAATTTAAGGTTCCAATCATTTTCCACTATGCTAACTAACGACCCCCACAAATTAGAATTATTTCTGTCGTCATATTCCATTATTTTTCCTAAGTACATATCCAAAAAATACTCTGCTTCATTTTTATTTACCGTTTCTAAGAGTTTAAATATCCTGAGTTGTTCATAAAATACAGTTTCATCTTCTTTATAAATAGTTCGTCCTAAATGAACAGCTCGTTTTGCCTCTTCAAAACTTATATGGATCTTCTGTGGGTCCTCTTGATATGTGCCCACTCCAATCATCACAGTAAAGTTCACTTCAGCAGCAACTTGTTCCCTTATTTTTTTTACTTATCTTAATAATTTCCTCTTTTACATTGCCCTCCTCTGAACTTTCTTGAACTAGAAAAATAATACTGTCACTGAAATTCGTATAAAAGACATTTCTGAAATGCCGTTTCACCAAAATTTTCGATGTTGAGAAAACGTTATTTTTTATTTCCTCTATTTTTTTTTGGTTGTTACCATGGATTAATTGTTTGTACTTTACTAAATGACTATCAATGTCTACGACCATAACCGTAGTCCCTTTTTCTATATTCCATTTATATAATTTTGCTCTATTTTTCATTTCATCAACCGAATGAATATTATTTAAAATTAAATCCTGTATAAATTCGTCTCTGTGCCGTTTTTCGATTTGCTGATTTGAAATTCTCTTTTGAATATCTAACTTTAGTACTGTACCTGAATGTTCAAGAGCAATTTGGACGTACTCATCTAAGTCCTTATTGTCTTTTTTAGAGTTCAAAATAACATAACCATAAACTTTTGAATCTATTTTAATAGGGTAATGATCAAAATAGTATAATAATTCATCAAGTTCGCTTCTTATTACTTTTTCATAAAGCCTATCTGAATTCTTGCTCTTATGAACTTTTTCAAAATAAGTGTCAAAGTAAATTATGTCAGTATTAATTATTTCCGCAAGAGTACTAATAATCTCCTCAATGCCTTCCCCTTTAATTGATAGTTCCGTAAATGATTTGTGTATATTTTGAGAGTATAGAAGGCTTTTGGTTTGTTTATTAACTAATTCCGATAAAAGTGGATTAATAATATCTGAAAAAGAATACTTATGCGGAATGGAAATAATAGGGAAGTTCAACTCATTTGCAATGTCTAATACTTCATCAGGAAGTTTATCAATAAATCGTTTTAGCTTTATCCCTAATGCAGCTGCTCCATTGTTATTTATTTTCTCTATCAAATCTTTCATTTGATAAGGGTCTTCTTTTAATAAATAACCTGTTGTAATTAGAAATTCTCCGCCTGTCAACCAATCTTGAATACCCGGTGCATCTATAACATTTACTGTTTTAACTTGTCGATTTAAGCCGCTCTTCCCTGCGATGACGGAGAAGTCAGGAAACATATCATTTATCATGTTATTTACATTCATAAATACCCTCCATTTTTTCTCAATACGCAGTGTATATAACAATATTATTATAGCTTACTCCTACCCAACATTTGCATTTGAATATCGGTTCTCAAAGCAAAACAAAACCTGTGCGGGATATCAGACAAAACTAAGATCGATAAAAAAGTTCCATTAGTTTTATAACTCCCATGCACTTCCTTTAGGAAATAGCTTACACCTACCTGTGAGTTACACAAAGACAATCAATTTACACACCTAGATAGTTTAACAAGAAAAAAGATATTCAGTTATCTTTCTTATTACTCTGTTATTATAATTCAACTATAATGTAATTTCAGATTATTGTCATGCATAGCTTTTTATATAAAATAAGTCAAGCTCTAAGAAAGAAGATTTTTGCCTCATAAAAGAAAATCTTATAATCGTATTTTTGAAACTCAATAATGACAGAACCATATAACGGTGTTCTTCTGTATCATAAAAGGACTTGCCTTCCATTCCACTCGATACATCCTATTAAATATAATCTAAGGTTCTTTAACGTTTTATTCATATGATTACATACCGCCTGACAATTTTAGTTCGAAACGAAACAAATAGTACAATGGCGTTTCTTCAGATTACACGATGACTGAAAGTAACACCTTGGAAAGAAGCATGGCATTGGATACGGTGTTTCGAGAAACCCAACGTCCTGTAAGGAATAATCTTTTTACCTACCAGTGGAGATTCTGTATAAAGTTACTAAACGGGTAGCGCTATCTCTCTTAAGGTATTTACCTTTTTCAAAAAATAGAAGAAAGCCCACTCTCTACAAGGGCTTTCTTCTGTTATATAATTTCACGAACTACTCCCTCACCCACTCCTCAATGCAAATTCAGCGAACTCCTGAAATGATCCACGGACAGATGCTGGTACCTCATCGTTCAACTGAGATCTGCATGTCCTAATATGCTGGCGATAGTATGTTGAGCCACATTACGTTTGGTCAAATGCGTTGCCGTACAATGACGTAACGTATGAGGCATGTCTAGCTGTCTGACGCAATTTACCAAATCATTCAATGTTAATGCTATTCAATTAATTGAAGGAGTTGGAACTGTCGTTAATATTTTTGAGAGTGTAGCATCGAAGCTATACCGTTCAGAACATAATGCCAATAAATTCGATAATCAAGAGTTATAGGAATGGGTAAATGAATTTGTTCAATTCTGCATTACGTATATGGGAAGGTTGAAAAGTTCATATAATGTACTTGATGCAAATAAAGTAGTAATGATTATTGGTCGTGCATAGGGATAGGTAGTAAAGATTTCTTAAATACGACTATAGACTTTTCTATTTCCAAAATGTAGTATTATAGTAAATTGAAAGGTGGAGGAATAGAGAATGTTAACTAAACTTATTAAAGTTAGTTTACTAGTTGTTTTGCTGTTTGGAATCAGTTCATACAACGTTACTACGGCAAATGCAGAAACAATAGTTATGTGGGGTAAGACTGAATTTAAAGCTGGTCAAATAGGGAAAGTTACAATATTAGCTAATACGCCTTTAGTAAAGTTTGGGAGTAACGGTAAATTAACTACTGTACGAACTTTGAAGAAAGGCGAAGGATACAGAGTGTATCAATATAAAAAACAGAATGGGGGGTTATATGGTATAGGTGGAGGAAATTTTATACATAAAAATTCTAAAGTGAAGTATGAAACACCTTCAAAAAATCAACTTGTTTCGATTAATAGAGTATCAGGTGGGCTTTCTCCGAAAGCTGGATTAAATCTTACATATTACCCGGATTTCATTGACGAAGCAAAAAGAAAGTTTAGCGTTTCCAAAGAATCTTATGGAGGTGAGTACTCTGTTTTCTTAAACCATAAAGATCCTAACACGCAAGGATACGCCTATATAGAACGTAGCGAAGGTATTATGATGGGGGTCAATGAAACAGACTGGGTGTTATTTGATTTAGCATACCCAATGATTGAAGGGAAACAAACGAAATCATTTTACCTCGATGAAAACTGGGAGAGTAAATTTCAATATGTAGATGTCAAAAGTACAACGAGCACTGTCACTGTAAAAGCTGGAACGTTTAAAAACGTCGTAATTATCCAATACCCAAGTGGTAGTAAGTATTACTTCGCCCCTGGCTATGGTGTCATAAAAGCTGTAGATCCAGACGGTAAAATTGTAACAGAATTGATTTCCATAAAATAATAGTTCGGGCTTACTGTTTAATAAGTAGTGGCCGTACTATTCCTAAAATGGCGTCAAAGATATATTAGGAACATATGGATTTCGTTTTAGTTGTGCGAAAGTATGGATATCCAACAGAATTATTCTCCTGAAAAAAAAAGCCCTGATTAATCTTAATCAGGGCTTCTTAGTTTTATAATTGTGGCAGTAAGATGCAATTCCTGGTAATGTTATTATGTGATAAAGAGTAGTTTTTCTTTTGATATATCGTTCTCAAATTCAATATTCCAACGTTTTTCTAGGAACGTTAATAATTTCATTCCACGTTCTTTTATACTTATTGGTGTCCATTCCAAATAAGTAGATACCTCTATTTCCGAATGTGATCCATCTGAGTATCCATTTCTAATTTTCTCTCCATTTATATTTAATTGCGGAATCTTTTTCTGTTCAAAACAGTCGTTTTGCAGCGAACTATTAATTGATGTTGAAAGCAACAATAGATTTCCTAATGATCCTTGATAATAAACCTGATCTCCACTAGGAATCATTTTGAAATTTTCGAGCCATTCATCATGTTTTGGGGTCTGTGGATAGATATGCTCAATTGAAATTCGATCTTTTGGTGATTTCAATAAATCATCCCATTGAACTTTTTGCTGACGGCTCCCAGCTAGCAATGATAACTCATATTCATAAAGAAAATAGCGAAGACCATGCCACCCGTAATATCCACGTCCATCCGTTTTATTAAATTTCTTTTCAATGAACTCAAAAAACACTTTTTCATTGAATTTTCCACTTTCATTAAACAAATAAGTAGAAGCGTTAACCAATTTATCTTCAATGCTTTTAAGGTCTATTTCTCCTTTATCAAACTCACGTGCAGCGTTATAAAACTCACTGTCTTTATAATTTCTACGAGCTTGCCCTAATCGGAATACTAGAAAGATAAAACGCTCTATACTATTGAAAACTTTCACTCGTTCATCAACATCTGGCTCTTTTTTCATGATTGCCATGATAAGCGGTCTAAAATACCCCATTCCAATTCGGTTCAATCTATCAAGCGCGTTCTTTTCTTCTATGCTAAGTTCTGGTGCAAGTTCAGGATAGTGTGAATTGAACCAATGTACAGCAGACTCTTTCAAGCTATGTACATAATTTTTTATTTCTAAGGGTTGAAGCTGGGCTCTTGGTTCAATTAGTGGTTCTTGTTGTATCTCACTAGTTTCATCATCATTTTCAATGATTTCAAAATCAGTTCTATGCTCTTCAGGAGCTTCTAATTTCACTCCCTTTTCGATATTTTTATAAATTTTTTGCGGTGAAAATTGCTCATCAAGTAGATACTTTATATAATCATTTCCTTGCTTTCTTGAATATTTAAAATACATTATCCAATGTGCTTTCAGAAAGTCATCATCATTCAAAGGATGCTTATCATTTCTTCCTAACTGATGGTAGGTCTCTTTCCATGCATCATTAATGTCATTTCGAATATTATTTCGGTCCGCTGTGTCGAGATCCTGAATTACATATAATGTTGTAAGGTAGATTAAACGATTTTTGAGAAGTTCCAGATCCGAGAGTTTTTTACCCCGGTTATTCATTGTTTCAAATGCGACAAAGACATCAAATTCATCTTTGATGATAAATTCATTGAACAGAAAGTTCTTGGTTAATTTACGATATATTTTCTTAAGACCTTCCATTTTTTCTTCCTCATATAATTCTTCTAATTGCTGAATAAAATAACTCTTTGAATTTTTTAAATTCAACGTGTAAAATGTTTCTTTTATTGTTCCACCGTTGGGTTCGTTTAATATTCTATGACGCATAAATTCATCGCTAGGGTTATCCTTGGCATACCCGAACTTGTAAGTTCTGTATTGCGTTTGAGTAGGCTTCAGCTTGTAGAGGTAGCGATTTATAATTGCTGCAAGACTAAGGCTACTCGTTATGTAGATGTCTTTAGGGTCTTTTTCAGGATTCAATTTCATAACAACGTCGATAAATGCTTGCAAAAAAATGACAACTGTTGTTAATCTCTGCTGTCCATCTACAACTTCATATATTTTATAAGAATGATCCTCTATCAGCCAATACTCATTATCTTCCTCAGCAATTTCATTTACTTTCATTTCCCGCATAGTTAATAATCCCGTGTAGTGTGATCGATCATCTGAAAGATTAATCAGATCCTCCCAGAAATCTTTTAGCTGATCTTTTCCCCACGCATAACCTCTTTGATAATCAGGAATACGAAATACTTTTTCTTTAAAAAGACTGTCCAATGCAATTGGTTCCCTCAAATTAATATCCTCCCATACTTATGAATTGCTATAACACAAATGAAGTCTGTACTAAAACATATTTTAGCAAGATTAACAGTTCTTACTTATTTCTAAACATTTATTAATATCTTAATTCTATCACATCTACAAAAATGGTCGTCTAACACACTCCTTAAATACCAACTTACAATTTAATCCAAGTAATACGATTGTAACTTCATAAATCATTATTCTCTAGTACCAACCTGAGTAGTGCAAGAACCCAGTACCCGATATGAGTTGTCTGAGTTGTGTTAGACGCTGGCACCTGACACTATTATCAACAACTTCTTGTTCTCCCTAAGATAAACTTTCAATAAACTGACGGGCTAATTTGAAAGCATTTTCATCAAATACAGGTGGCTGAATTCAATCATTGCATCGTGTAGCACGCCAGCTAACACATGGTTCGAAATGAAATCGCTTAAAAATATCCAACACTTCCTCTACTTTTGGTGCATGGATATACTAATGAACACTTGCAGCACTACCTTGAACCGGATGTCATGTAAAAGCAGCATCGTGATCATCAAAAACTCCAGCCCTTGCCCTCAACGTTTTACCATTATCTTTTTCTGCACTTGGATAGCCAAACAACTTTACCGTTCCTGATTTCCCGCTATTCGCTAGATATTCCTTCAGGTGAAATAAATTCTCCGAATTAAATTCAGGCTGGCAAAAGTGTTCTAAGTAAGTATTACTAAGAATACAATTTAGAACTATGAATAAGTGGAGTGAACTTATCGGACAAGCTATAGGAATTTTCAACATTGGCTGGATGTAACACATATTTTAAGCACTTCCCTCCATGGATAAACTACTATTTTCATATCAACAGGAAGGATAGTCTTATCTCTCTAGAGCTTCGTCTTTCCCAGGTATCTAAATCATGTTTATATATTCAATTCAAATAAAAAGGAGTGTTCAATTATGAAACAATTATTTACTGAATTAGATAATATTTATGAAGAAATCGTGGAAATACGGCGTTATCTTCATCAGCATCCTGAGCTGTCCTTTGAAGAAGAAAATACCGCAAAGTATATCGCTGAATATCACGAAAAATTAGGCCATGAAATTCGTAAAAATGTAGGCGGGAATGGTGTTCTGGCCTACTTAAAGGGTGACAAACCTGGTCCCACCATCGCTTTACGTGCCGATTTTGATGCACTTCCCATAACGGAACAAACGGATGTACCTTTCAAATCGCTAAATGATGGCGTTATGCATGCCTGTGGCCACGACGGTCATACTGCAACTTTATTAGGCCTTGCTAAAGTATTGAATAGCATGAAATCCGAAATAGAAGGAACAATTGTATTTTTACATCAACATGCGGAAGAATTACCTCCCGGTGGAGCGAATGCAATGATTGGGAACGGTTGTTTAGAAGGCGTGGACGTTATTTTTGGCACCCATTTGCAAGCCCAAACACCCCTTGGTGAAATTGGATACCGGACAGGCCCACTTCAAGCGGCTCCCGACCGATTTGATATTAAGATTTTTGGAAAGGGTGGCCATGCGGCGAGCCCTCACGATACAAAAGACAGCATCGTAATTGGCGCTCAGCTGATAAATAACTTACAACAAATTGTTAGCCGACGGGTAGATCCTCTTGAATCCGCTGTTGTTTCAGTTTGTAACTTCGAAGCCAAAAATCCTTACAATGTAATTGCCGATACAGCTGAATTAACAGGAACTGTACGCACTTTTAAAGAAGATATTCGTAACTTCATAGAAAAAGAAATAGATCGGGTTATTAAAGGTACCTGTCTTGTCTCCAACGCAAGCTATGAATACACCTATACAAGAGGATACCCAACAACCGTGAATCACAAAGAAGAGACAGAATTTATCGCGGCGTTAGCCCCAAGCATACCCGGAGTCGTGACAGTCAAAGAGACAGAACCAATTATGGGTGGCGAAGACTTTTCCTATTACTTGCAAAATATTAAAGGAACATTTTTCTTCACAGGAGCCCAAAATCCAGAGTGGGATCAAGCGTATGCTCACCATCATCCGAAATTTGATATCGATGAACGTGCACTCCTAATTGCTGCTAAAGTGCTCGGTGCGGCTGCATTGAACTATAAAGTTGAGTAAATAGTATCTAGACCTTTTAGATTCTGGTAGCCTTATCATCGATTCCAGCTTTAATCAATCCAATAAGGGATGTGGATAAAAAATGACCCAGCAAGCTCTTAGCTTATGGAAAGATTGGCGTTTGCATGTAATTGTGTTTGCTATTGTAATCGTTACTGAATCAATTGGGACTTATAAGATTCCACTAGGACCCGGTGTAATTTTATTATTACCAATGCTTTACGCAGTTATCATTGGACTTGCGTTATATTTCACACCCCTTGTAAAGGAGAAGCAATCTATAAATGCTGAGCCGCTTGTATTCTTATCAGTAGCGTTACTGATTGCAAAGTTCGGTGTGCAGGCTGGGCCTGCTTTGCCTCAAATCGTTGAAGCCGGACCAGCATTGTTACTCCAGGAATTTGGGAATCTAGGCACAATATTTCTAGCTCTGCCTATAGCGATATTTTTGGGGATCAAGCGCGAAAGTATCGGTATGACCCACTCGATTGGTCGCGAAGCAAACTTGGCGTTAATAACCGATAAGTATGGCTTGTCTTCACCTGAAGGCCGCGGAGTTATGGCTATGTATATATTTGGTACTGTTTTTGGATCTGTTTTTATCGGATTAATCTCTGGTTTCCTAGCAACCGTAACTCCAATTCATCCAATTGCTTTTGCAATGGCAAGTGGTGTAGGAAGCGGTAGTATGGCAGCAGCATCACTAGGACCACTTATTGCAACATTCCCGGAAATGAGTGAAACGCTTACCGCCTTTTCCGGTGTAAGTAATCTCATCTCATCTGTTACAGGCTTATACATGAGTATTTTTATCGGTTTACCATTGACTATCAAGCTTTATGAGGTGATAAATAGAAGAAAAGAGAAAAGAGAACGAGCGAAAGGAGCGTAAATCCATGTTGAAAAGTATTAAAGAATGGGTAATTGTTTTTATGATAGTCGGATTTGTTATGTTAATCGGGAACTGGATTGGGTACGATGTTTTGCCACTGGCTGCCCTTCCAGGTATAGTTACTTTAATTCTTATTAGCTTGGCGGGTTTAATTATACATCGACTTTTGCCATTTAAACTGCCTAGTATTGCTTACATCGGGATTATAGGACTGATTATTACTATCCCCGGTATGCCAGGCGCGGAGAAAATCGTAGCTTGGACAAGTGAAGTAAATTTACTAGCCATTGCAACACCCATCTTAGCCTATGCCGGCATTTCAATTGGTCGCTCCTGGTTCGACTTTGTTAAATTGGGTTGGAAAACCATTATCGTGGGAATGGCCGTTTTACTCGGTACCTATTTAGGTTCCGCCGTTATTGCGCATATTGTTTTACGGATACAGGGGATTATTTAATACCTAACGTTAGTTTGGGATTCGTTGTCAGTATCAATTGGGCTGCGGTTACAGGCAACAGCGAATCCTCCACTAATCCCCATTCGCTTTAATTGTATGCGTTCCGTTACAACAAAAAGTAATCAAAAAATCATGCAATTATATAACTATCAATCAAGATTAAATACCTCCATAATTATCTCATCTCTAACTAATTTTGGATGCCAGGTTCTAATACAATTCAGACAATGTCCGCAGCCAAGAACTTTGTCGTATCTAAAAACACCCACAATGCATATGACTTTTACAATGGCGTTGATTCCCGGGTATGGATAAGGTTAGTTTAGGGTGCCAAGATCTAACACAACATAGACAATTCTTTCCGTTATTACGGTACAGCAGGTTGTTTAATCGGAGACGGTTCTTTGATTCTGAAGCAAAGGACTGTCTTCGATTAAACAACCCATTCCGCAACAACGGAAATGAATTTCCTGAACAGTATTAGATGCTAGGCCCCGAAATCGATGTAATTACAAAAAAAGACGTACACCTCCCATTGCTAAAAGGTGCACGTTCAATGATTAGTTGCTACTCAATTCTCTGATGATACGTTCCACTACTACTGGATCTAAAGATGTAGCTTCTACAATTTGATCCATTGTCAAGGATAGTTTGAATAGCCGCTTTACAGTTTCTTCTTTTTCTAAAAGTTTACCTTTTTCAAGACCTTCTTTTTCAGCCATATGCTTCACATCGTCTAATTTTGCTTCTTCATCTAGGATATACTTCAATCGTGATTGATAGGCTAAAAATTCATCCGGGGATTGACTTAGTTCTTGCCAGACTGTGAATGCATCCTGTAACTGTTCATCTCTCATCGCAAGCGCCTCCAATTCCTGATAGATTTCAGCGTATATCTTCTTTTTTCTTGCATCAACCATGCCCAGCAATAATAACCATCTGGCAAGAATGTTATTCCATGGATCTAACGTCTTTTCATGCCACTGTTTAATGAACTTATTCATTTCAATGAAGTGGATTTCAAGCACATCATCCATTCTAAACTTTTCTTCCTTTTCATACAGATGGAAAATGTTATGAAAAGCATCTGTTTGATCAAACAAATCAAAGCTACAAATATTAATGGTTATTGTTGGTAATAACTTATTGTAGCCCATGCCCTTTTGTAACTGCGAATTATAAATACGTGACCAATAAAACAATGTTCGTTTAACCATATCATATTGATTGGTCAATTGAATTTCCACATTGATCAGTTCATCTTCTTGTGTTTTGACTAAAATATCTAATCGCGATTGCTTATCTTCTTGATATTCCCCACCAACTTCTTGGCTTACAAATGCAATTTCTTTAATGGCGTTAAGACCTGTACGTTTCAGAATAGCATTCAAAAAGACGACCGTAATCCCTTTATTTTGCTCACTGCCAAATAATTGTTTGAAGGCATAATCCACCTTCAAATCAACATACTTATCTAATGGTATTCTTCTCAATGCTCGTTCACTCATGAGATCTCACCTCATCTATGTTAGTTAAATTATAACACAATTCAGATGTACTTTACGACTTTCTCACCGCTAGACACCCTCTCCCAAAAAACAACGGGTACGATGGGCAGCCCTTTGGTACCAATGGTTTGGAGCGGGATTTTTCTATAGATTTCGGGTACCAGGTTCTAATACAATTCAGAAGACTCACTGCTACTCGGTTTGTGAAGACTGTACATAAGTAAGTTTATGAAATTGGAGAAAATCCTCTTGAGTTCTTTGAGACTTGAGGAGATATTCTTTTTTGTTGGATATTCAAATCTAAAGTTTCGGGTATTAACGTAACGCAATTCAAACAATTCATTTCTTTGATGCGGGATTTCGGGTGCCAGGTTCAAACACAACTCAGACAACTCATTCCCGTTAATTCGGGAATAAGTTGTTGGATGGGAAACAGTCCTTTGATCCTTTAGTCGATTGAAGGGCTTGTTCTCTTTGGTCTAGCACTCAATTGCCAGAAGAGTATCCGAATTGCGTGAGTGACTGGCACCGGGTTATGACAATTTGAACTTTCTAACCGCTTCTTGTAATTCTTCTGCCATATATGATAACGAAGATGCGGAAGATGCTATCTCTTCCATAGACGCTAATTGTTCCTCTGTCGCTGCAGAGACATCTTGGCTCTGAAGAGTGGTCTTGTTAGCTATTTCATCAATTTCCCTAACAGCTTCAACTACTTGTTGTGTTCCTTTTGTCATTTGCTCAATTGATTCAGATACCTCTTGTATTTGATGAGATACGTTATAGACAAATTGCTGTATTTGTTTAAAGGAATCCCCTGCATTGTTTACAACATTAATTCCCTTTTCAGCCTCTTCTGCTCCTTTGTTCATGGATGCTACTGCTAGTTTTGTATCGCCTTGAATGGAAGAAATGAGATGACGGATTGTCTCAGTTGATTTCGCTGACTGCTCCGCTAACTTTCTTACTTCATCCGCTACAACTGCAAATCCTTTCCCATTTTCCCCGGCTCTTGCCGCTTCAATGGCCGCATTCAATGCTAAGAGATTGGTCTGGTCCGCAATATCAGATATAACATTCACAATTTGATTAATTTCTTCCGAACGTTCTCCTAATGAATAAATAATCTCACCTAAATCTCTAACAGATTCATTAATATATCGCATTTGTTCAATTGATAATTGAATGGCTTGTTCACCACTTTTTACAATGTCTAATGCTTCATGGGACGTGTGAGAAACGTTTTGGGAGTTCACTTCAATTTGATGAATGCCTAAAGACATTTTTTTCACAACTTCATTTGAGTGTTTTACCATTTCAGTTTGCAGCTCAGTGCCAATTGCAACCTCTTGAATCGCATTTGCAACTTGCTCTGTTGCTTGACTATTTTGTTCTGAACTTGCATTCAATTCCTCTGAAGAGGATGCCAATAATTCTGCCCTTTCCCCTACATCCTGCAATAATTGGCGTAATTTAGCCGACATTATATTATATGCCTTTGCTAATTGGCCAATTTCATCCTCTGATTCAGGCAAATTAGTCACTTGAATGTTCCCATTTGCGATCTGTATGGATGATGCAGTAACTTGTTTTAATAATATTACTTTCTTTCTTATCGCCAAATAAAATACTGTAATGCTTATTAAAATAATAATAAGTGTACCGACTAAAATAATCGTCTTAACAACTGCCAATCCCTCATAAAACTCATCTTCAAATACCGTTATTCCTATGTACCAATCCCATGGTTCGAATTGGTCCATGTATGTAATTTTTCTTCTTGTCTCTCCATTGCCATTATTAAAGTCGTCAAAATATACATAACGATCCTCTATATTCTTTGCAAGCGCACCCTTTACCATCCTTTCCCTGTTCGATGTATTTTCCGGAATATCTCCGACGGGATTACTTGGATGGACTTGAGAAGAAAACTTGCTATCATACCCTAAGACATAGCCTTCTCCTTTATACAGAAAGTGCGATTTTTTATAATCATGCTCTCCATTTTCAAGCTTCGGTCCACTCAATAGGATTCTCGCTTCTTCTTTACCTTCCTCTAAACTAAGCGTACCATCCTCGACCTGTTTATTGACGGCTTCCAATGTTGCAAAAGAGCTATTCACGATATGATATAATTCTTGTTTTCCAGCATTAATTAATTGATTTTTAGCTACATAATAGCTAGTTGCCCCAATAACAGAAACGGAAAACACAATAATAACAGTCAGTAAAACTAACATTTTAACAGAAATACTATTCCACCGTTTTTTCATAGCACACCCTCCCTAAATCCTCCCAATTTCACTAGTATCTCTTAAATTATCTGTTACCCAAGGTGTACATGTTGTGTAATTAATAAACAAACCATATGCAACTACCCGCCTACGCTTTTGCCTGTTCCTTAAAAAAGTATTTATAGACGGTAAAATGAGTAAAAAGATTCATGATAATTTAATATTGTGCTAGTGCTACTGTATATATCGACTGATTAGCACAAATCTATAGGCCTTTTATTATTAATGCAGCGACAAAGCGCACTGCCAGAAGCATGCCAGACTTTAAATGGTTTTGCTTGTACAATGGATGTAGAAAATTATGATATAAACGTAAGAGAAGCTTTTGGCAAATGGCGGAATAGTAGCCAAGCCTAAACACGCGCTCCCTCTGGTATGGCGTGGCAAGGGTATTATCGTGCACGGAAGGCAATATTTTCGGGATTCATCAGCCCGATGAAAATGCAAAGTAAGTAAAAAGAAGTCCCCTCGTTAACATACAAAACGAGGGGACCTTCTGTTATTTCAAATGCTTATCAAAAAACTCGATCATCGCATGATAAAATTCAATGCGATTTTCTTCATTCTGGAATCCATGTCCTTCGTTTTCTTTCAACATGTATTCGACATCGATGCCTCTCTTCTGCAAGGCTTCTACGATTTGATCGGATTCTGCCTTGTTAACACGAGGGTCGTTTGCACCTTGTGCGACAAATAGAGGCGTTTTGATTTTGTCGGCGTGGAAGACAGGAGAAACTGCTTCTAACAATTCCTTATCCTCTTCTGGGTGGCCGACTCGTTTGTATAGATCATTTCGCATCGTTTCCCAATATGGCGGGATCGTATCGAGTAATGTGAATATATTCGAAACTCCAACATAGTCAACAGCTGCTGCATATAAATCAGGGGTGAACGTAATGCCCGCTAATGTCGCATAGCCTCCAAAGGAAGCACCGTAGATACCAATCCGGTCTGGATCTGCAATGCCTTGATCAATCGCCCATTGGACGCCATCTGTAATGTCATCTTGGATTTTCAATCCCCATTGTTTATTGCCCGCATCCGTAAATTCCTTTCCGTATCCAGTCGAGGAGCGGAAGTTTACTTGGAGAACTGCATATCCACGATTGGCAAGCAATTGTACTTCCGGATTATACCCCCACATATCACGTGCCCAAGGGCCGCCATGCGGGTTGACGATTAACGGCAATTGTTCAGGTTTTTTATTCTTCGGCAATGTTAAATAGCCATGAATCGTGAGTCCGTCTCGGCTTGTGTATGAAATCGGATGCATATCCGCAAGCATTTCCCGATCGATCCATGAAGCCAACTCTGTCAATTTCGTCAGTTCTTCCGTTTCCGCATTGTAATAATAATACGTGCCATATTCCCTGTCGCTCGACACGGATACAATAAATTTAGTCATATCCTTATTGTAATCGTTAATCGACAATTCGCTTTCACTTACGTTCAGTTCTTCCTTCAAATCATTGAAGATGGTTTCCAATGCTTCATCGAAGAACACATAGTGAAGCTTATCTGTCATATACACGCTGGCTAAAATGGCATCCTTTGTGGAGTCATATAAACCGCCCATGACATCGACTTGTGGGTTGGAATAAAGTACTTTCTCATTCGCCTTCATGTCGAATACGACTAACTCAATTTTATCGCGATTTTTATTCGACACTGCATAAATGGATTGGTTATCTTTCGAGAAAGCAATTGGTGATACTGTATCTCCTGCTTCCGTTTGGATAAATGGTTTAAATTCATCCTCCTCCGTTTCGCGATAGAGGATTGTACTATCAACCCCATCCGATTCAATCGCGATTCGAATCTTGCCATCATGGTCTGCAAGCCATCCGGCAATGTTTCCTGGGTTTTTCGCTACATGATCCAGTTCGCCGGTTTTAATATTGAGTCGATACACATCAAAAACAGTCGGATCTTCTTTATTCATCCCGATCAGAATTTCATCTTCGACGCCCGTCAAATTGCTGATCAATTGTACACGAACACCGTCATATGGCGTTAAGTCACGTTCTTCCTGTCCGTTGAAGTTAGACGAATAAAGATGGTAATTTTCATCGCCGCCGTTATCTTTTACATACAGAATGTTATCGCCTTTCCAAAACGACGCTGCCACATCCCGATCTTTCGAGCTTGTCACACGAACAGGCTCTTCCTCACCATCCATCTTTTTGATAAAGACATTCATCCGATTTTCCCACTCGGAGCTGTATGAAATATACTCTCCATCAGGCGACATCTCAAAACCGAAATCCCCAGGGTTTTTCATGAAATCTTCTACTGAAATTTCATCTACGCCTTTACGATCGGTCCCTTTTAACATGTATTGCTTAGCGTTCTCAAGGATGCTCGTCATCTCTTCTGCTGTAACGGTTTCATCTGCTTGACTATAGATTTTTAAAAGTCCATGGATCTTTGCAGATTGCAAGTAGTCGGAAGTCGTCTTTTCCTTTTCCCCAATACCAAGAGCCCGCACTAATAACTTGGAAATATCACCTTTTGTAATTTCCTTTTGAGAGCTTACTTCAGTATCTCCAGTCCAACGCTTGGCAATTTCCTCTCTCATTTCCTTCGATCCATGTTGATACGTCAATACATCCAAAGCAGATTGGATGAAATCATCTGCGGATACGGGTGCCTCCGCTTTTACATTTTCGGCAACACGAACAGTTTCCCGCTCAATAGTCCGGACTGAATCATTAGCTTGAGCACCTAATGGATAGGACATGAGGAGCGCTGAAGTCATTACTGCTAGTAACGCTTGTTTTTTCACAGGTAAAATCCCCCTTTTATAGTATTGTCTATACCCACTTATACAACATAAAGTATCAAATAAGTAGGTATAGTTTAATAACTATACGAAATGAAAGGTAAACGGTTTCATTTAAATTGTAAATTCTTTATCTTTACCTATTTGATTTCGGGTGCCAGGTTCAAACACAATTCAGACAACTTATTCCCGTTAATGCGGGAATTAGTTTCGGGTACCAGGTTTTAACACAATTCAGATAACTAATTCTCGCTAATTCGAGATAGGTTGTTGAATGGAAATCGTCCTTTGATCGAGTAATGGGTACAGGGGCTTTTTCTTTTGCCTTCCATTCCGTTTCTAATTCAATTTCATTCCTATATTAAAATATGATTAAAACCCAAAAAGGTAATTCGCTGAAAAAAACGGCTCGAAAACAAAATATACAGTGGCTGTTTTTAATAGGGACCTACTGTAAATGGTATTAGAAATGACGTTTCGACCTTTTTGGGGGCTAATCAAAATATGTATATTTTTTCACTGAATTAATTTTGAGTGCTAAGCTGTGAAAAGGTTAAAAAGTAATGGTACCAAATCTGAAGGTAGGCACTGTGGAGAAAAATCTCTGTGGTGTGTTTCTTTTCAAGTTTGAGTGCCTTACTTTAATTTCGGGCGCCAGAATACCGAAGCTATTTGCGCACCTCAAATTGCGGCAGTACCTAGCATCACGTTTTAAGGCATAGAAATAGTGAAATTTTATTTTGGCATTCAATTTCGCGTCGAATTTCAATTTTAGTGGTTTTTATTGAATCCTTTGAACTACTTTAGTCTTTCAAAATGCCGTTATTCGGTTTTTGAGTGAATTTACTTAACACTCCTTTTATTATATGGTTAGTGAAAATGAAAGAAGTGAGTGGGATCATGGGTCAAGTGATGAGTGTTGGATTGGAAGGGATGCGAGGCCATAAAGTGATCGTGGAAGCAAATGTGCGGGATGAGAAGGAGTCTTGCATAATTATCGGGCTACCGGATGCACCAATGAAAGAATCGAAAGAACGAATATTGAGCTGTTTGCACACGCTTGAATTGGATATGTCGATGAAAAAGGTTACAATCCATCTATCACCAGCAGACAAGCGAAAGACAGGTACAGGGCATGATTGTGCTATGCTTATTGCTGTTTTGCAAAAAGTCATGATAGAACCAATTCCAGTCAATTCGAAGACTTGTTTTCTTGCTGCATTGTCCTTGACGGGAAATCTAACACCATTTCACGGGCTCATTCCTGCAATTCAGCAGGCAGTTTTACTGGGATTCAAAAAGATTATTCTTCCACCTATCAATGTTGGATTTCTTGGGAAAATTGAATCTGTTGAGTTTGTGCCAATTCATTCAGTTAGCATGCTAATTTCTTACTTGCGTGGGCAGCAAACGCTTGAATTGCCGCAAGAAGGCTTGATTTCACTGCATGAATTGGATTCCATGGAGAATTCATTGGCCGTGCCCGATTTCTCGGCTGTACGTGGACATGACGAAGCGAAGCGTGTCCTTGAAATCGCTGCAGCGGGTGGACACCACGTTATGCTGAACGGGCCGCCTGGTTGTGGAAAAACAATGCTTGCCGATGCTTTTCATACAATTCTACCGGATTTATCAAATGACGATATGCTCGAGACATTCGGCATCTATCATCTTGCAAAGGAAAATCGAGGGTTTTCAACAAGACCACCGTACAGACATCCGCATCACTCTGCGTCTGCTGTGTCGTTAATTGGCGGTGGAACATACCCTAGACCCGGGGAAATTTCACTGGCACATAATGGTGTATTATTTCTAGATGAACTCGGTGAGTTTTCCAGAAAATCGCTTGATATGTTACGACAACCGATGGAAATGGGAGAAGTGACAATCAATCGTGTGCGCCAGTCTGTAACATACCCATCATCGTTTATCCTAATTGCGGCAACAAATCCTTGTCCTTGCGGTTATTTTGGATCGAATGAACGTTACTGCACCTGTACACCACTTCAGGTCAGATCCTATCAATTGAAAGCTTCTGGTCCCCTACTTGATCGACTTGACTTCATCCTTACATTGAAGAGTGTCGGGATTATGGGTAGCCAAGTTTCTGAGACTTCAGCCGTAATTCGAAAACGTATAGCCGCGGCCAAAACCATGCAGAAAGAACGCTATATGTCCAATAAATTGAATGGTAATGTGCCAATATCGATGTTAATGACGAACTCTTTTTTAACAGAAGAACAAGTGAAGGAAATTCAAGTAATCTGTTTTGAAAGGAAGTGGAGTAACCGTACACAGGCAAAGTTAATTCGCGTTGCTAGAACGATTGCCGATCTTGCTGAAGAAATAACGATTACTAAACGTGCAATTCAGGAAGCAATCGATTGGAAACAATTAGCTTCCAGTTTCCAGGATAGGAAAAGTGCGGTGACAATAGATGAGTAGAAGAGATAGAGGCTGGCATCCTAAAGGCTATTTTCATGTCATCATACGTGGAAACAATAGGCAAAATATTTTCAACAGTCAACAGGACATCGATGAGTATTTCAGGATTTTAAATTTCGTTAACGATAAATATCCATTTGAAATATACGCTTATTGTATTATGACGAATCACGTCCACTTTTTGATCCGTTCGCGCATCGTGCCACTTGGAAAACTCATGGCTCCACTTAATAGACGCTATAGCGATTACTATCGAAAAAAACATAATTACTTCGGTCAAATCTATCAAAATCGGTTTTATTCAAAGGAAGTCTCAGATAGAATGGGGTTGTTGAACGTGGGTGCCTACATTCATCGAAACCCGATTGAAACGACGAAACCAATGGTAACAGCGTTGGAACACTACCCTTATTCATCGTATCCATACTATTTCCAACATAAACAGAACCCCTATAAATTCCTTCAATTAGCATTACTTCCTTCACTTCTGCCCGAGGGAAGAGAAAAGACAGCAGCAGAATATGCGAAGTATTGTTTAGAGTATAGGAATTGACACTGCTCACAATTAGGGTGCCAGTGTACCGACGCTATTTGTACAATTCAAATTGAGGCAGCACCTGGCATCCCGTGAAAAAAGGCATTAATTTTGAAGCTAGACAATAGTATACAAGAACTCGGTCAGAGTAATGAGGCGAGTAAATAACATGAAAGTTAAAAGAAAAAGCCCCTGGTCCCATACAGAATCAAAGGACTTATTCCTATCCAACAAGCTATCCAGCATCACTGGAAATCAATTGTCTGAATTGCTTTAGCATTATAGTAAAAATTACTTATTGGACAAAATTGGCCAACCAAATTCTAATCTCCAGCATGTTTCATAAGATTTACTATTAATTTGATAATCGTCCCCATCAAGTTCTACATATGAATATCTCCACTTAGTGAGATCATTTAGGTTTGTACCCATTACTTTTAGAGAGCCTGTTTTTTTATGATTTGAAAACTCCTGGACAATTCTACTTCCTAAATCATATGAGTGTTTGCTAGTTTCCTTACACCCACCAATTCCATTGTAGACTACCCAAAACTCTTCACCGGATTCTTTTTTTATCACATTGCGAAGAGACTTTCTATTGTTTGCAAGCTGAGCGACTTTGACTGCACCTTCCTGCGTTGATTTTATGGACTTACAAAGTTCATCGATGCTGTAGGATGTATAGAGCCAATATAGACCACTGCTACGTTTACTCGGTCTATTCTCTAATTGAATATTACCTTTTGTATTCATACTTATTTTCAGTAATCCTATATTATTTTTCTGTACTTCAATTTCTCTGACTTTATTTAACACATCTAGTCACCCAAATCCTTCCGAATTATGATTTTAGATATATGCCATTTCAATTTCGAATTTTCCAACTACCAACACTTCTACAGCTATACCACGAGTAATAATTTTGCAGTCCATAGTATAACAGTAACAAAGCGTGCGTACATAGTATACTATGTACTTTGCAATAGCCAGCTCAAAATCAGTGCCTCTTCAGCTATACACATTGTAGTACCTGCACGAGTGAAGATTATTAAATTAACATTGGTAAAATAACGGAGTAGTAAAAAGCCTATTGACCCATTTAAGGATTAAAGGACTGCTTCCCATTCAGACAACTTATTCCCGCAATAACGGGAATAAGTTGTCTGAATTGTGTTAGAACCTGGTACCCAAAACTTATATTACTTCACCTACGTATTTTGTCATGTCCCCTGTGCCGCCTACAGACTTCACTCTCTCTGAAGCATCTACACCTGTAAATCCAAAGCACCAATGGGGTGAACAGTCACTTCGAGGAGAGGGGCAAAAAAACTTGATGCTATGATTCTTTTCATCTGTTGTTACCTCCCGTTATAGATACTTTGTACCATTAACATTAGACTATATACGGGATTTAATCAATAACTGTTTTGGTTAGTTTATCCTGTAATAGAAATTCCTGCTTCCAAATTTGATACCCGCTTATCAAACAAAGACATGCAATTCATACAATTGAATAAAAACACAAGATAGTGAGGCAGAGCCCCATAAACTATGCTGGCATTCAAACTACCAATGTGACAAACATTGATCGCTGTCGGCTGATTCTTCACGTCCAAGCACATCACGACAAGATACTCCCGATCCAACTCCCCGAGATACTGCTTGAACAGGTTGTAACCATCTTCCGGGCTACGAATGGCACGATCCTTGTACAACAGACTCGTTTCCTTCACTAATCGCAACGACACAATATCCACCCGTTTAGCAGGCAATCGTTTCTCCTCTTCCTTCACCATCAACAATTCCAATTGTTGTGCTTGTGGTTTGTACATGTTTATACCAATCTCCTCCTGAAATTAAAATAAGCCCTACCTCCGTTGATGGAAGTAAGGCATTTCTATTTGTATTCAGGAATATAATATATGAATGAAAGTAAAGTAGATACGGAATAGATGTTACCTTGACACTAAATCAACTATTTCATTACGAATTATTCAATTGAATGCAAAACCATTACATTCTTCACAGTTTCACGATTCCAGTTTAGTCGGCTTTCAACAGGCAATAGTAGAAGAATATAATGAAAGGCAAAAGAAAAAGCCCCTTGACCCATAAAGGATCAAAGGGCTGATACTAATCAACAACATCTTCCGCATCAACGGGCTTTAATTGATTGTATATCTATATTATTCTGTACCAAAAACTATATAGTTGAGTTAATTAACATCCACCTGTCCATAATTACAAATAAAGCGAAATTTTTATTGTTAAATCTAGAAACATATATCGACAAATTACTTCATTTTTAAAGTGATTTATTCAACATCACTAAAATAAAATATTAAATGTGTCTAAGTTATGTCTAGAATAAGTACTTGAGCACCATCCAAATAGTCATACTGAATGAACAGCTTATTAACAATAGTCCCGATTAAATATTATAAAGTTCAACATAGTAAGTCTATATGATTAATATAATTGAATAATAGTTTATAAACGATTTAATTATGGTATTTTATACTCACAAACCCGATATTTTTCCAGTTACAAAGCTGAAATAAACCTGTATAATAAAATTCAAGAGATAGCAAGAGGAATTGTACATAACAAACTAAATAATAACAGATAAACATAGAGTGCAAAAAGCTCTTTTTCCGATTGCTCGCCACCACAATTTGTCCATCCGTTCAGCTGGCACTCACTTCTCCTCTTCCTTCACCATCAACAATTCCAAGTGTTATACTTGTGGTTTGTACATGATCATACTAAATCTTCTTCTGAAATTAAAATAAGCCCTATCTCCGCGATGGAAGTAAGGCATTTCAATTGAATGCAAAACCATTACATTCTTCACAGTTTAATGATTCCGGTTTAGTCGGCTTTCAATAGGCAATAGTTGAAGTATAGAATGGAAGGAAAAAGAAAAAGCCCCTTGATCCATAAGGGATCAAAAGACTGATTCTCATTCAACAATCTATTCCGCATTGACGGAATAGATTGTCTGAATTGCGTTATAACCTGGCACCCGAAATTAACTTGGTTTATTTATAGATTTCCAAGTGCTTCTTCTGCCGCTGTCAATGTACCAACGTTTGTTACCAATGCTTTCTGAGCAGGTGTCAATCCATCGTATGCTATACGAGCTGCTTCAATTGCATCAGTATCATCCACTGTTACGTCTCCTGCTGCAGGAAGAGCTGTGATTGCTTGAGTTACAGGAGTTGCTGCTCCTTGGTCTGTTGCTGATTGTTGAGCTACTTCAAGTGCTTCTTCTGCCGCTGTCAATGTACCAACGTTTGTTACTAATGCTTTCTGAGCAGGTGTCAATCCATCGTATGCTATACGAGCTGCTTCAATTGCATCAGTATCATCCACTGTTACGTCTCCTGCTGCAGGAAGAGCTGTGATTGCTTGAGTTACAGGAGTTGCTGCTCCTTGGTCTGCTGCTGCTTGCTCAGTCAACGTAACTGCCTTGAAAGTGAAGCTGTATTCACCAGTCAGTATTTTACCATCTGCTGATTGAAGATTTCTTCCTAGTGTGATGACGTTAGAACTTAGTAGTGTACCAGGTTTTACTGAGATTTTAATTGTATTTTTCTCAATTGTATCATCATCAGTAGCAAGTGCAATACTAGATCCAACTGGAAGCTTATCACCATTTAATGTGAAGTTAGCCGTATCAATAGATGCTTCTGTTCCTGTTAAAGCAACAGAATCAGTAAATGTGATTGTAATCGTATCAGCTGCATCGCTTGCATTTCCTGTTACTTTATATGTGTTATCTACATTTTTAACTACTTGGAAAGGAGTAACATTAGCTTCATCTTTCTTGATGAGGAAGTCTTTTGTTACCGTAGCTGCTTTGTTGCCAATGTCATCAGTTACGTCTTTAAGAACTAATGTCCAGTTTTCGCTACCGCCTTTTTGAACAATTTCCTTCATTCCTTCAAAGTCAGTTGCTGTAACAGTGAATGATTTTTGAATACCATCAACTGTATAGCTTCCCTCAGTACCTGCGAAAGTACGAGTTTTACCATCTTTATCTTTACCTAGGAATTCAACTTCTTCAACAAGAGCTGCTGTTACTGGTTCGCTCATTGTCACTTTATATGTGCCAGGTGTAAGCGTTGTTTCAACTTTTGAGATAACCGGGCTTTGAACGTCTGCTGAGTTCATTGGCGATCCAGCGAAGTTAAGGTCTAATGAAATAGCAGTAGTGTTAGTTTTTCCGTTAACTGCAGTTTTCAGTGAACCTTCTTTAACTACTAGACGGAATTGATCATTATAGTAGTTATCTTTTGTTGCAGCAGTATTGTATACAGTAGTCCATACAGAAGTTACATCAACTCTATACTGACTAACAGCTCCATCACCAGGAATTTTTGTTACAGTATATGCTGGGGTAGCTATTAGGCCAGCTTTACCATTTTCCGCTTTTACCCATTCTTTTGTTTCAGTATCATATACCTGTAATTCAATATTTGATTCTGGAGTAGCGATAGTTGCATCTTTATCAAATGTCAGACGATATTGATTCGGAGAATCTACTTTTACAGTTGTTTGAGCAATATCTTTGTTCTCATTTACTGTAAAGCCTAGATTTTGAGTTGAACCAATGTTGTTATTATCTGATAGAGCTGCGAAATCTTTGATTGTAGAAACCTGAAGTGCATGTTTACCCGCTGTAAAGAATCCAGGTGTAGCATCTTCATTTTCTTCAAATGTATCATCTAGTTCAATTGTAACGATATCACGATTATCTACAAATTCTTTCTTAATTTCATCGAATTTGAACGAACCATAAGTTACTTCGTAATTACCAGAAGATTTGAATGTACCATCAATCAAGAAATCAGCAGACGCAATTGGCTCTGAGAACTTAACGATAAGTTTATTCATTCCTTCTACATTTACTGAAGTTACTTGTGGTACACGAGCGTCAGTAAATTTGAAGCTTGTATTTGATTCTGTAGGTTGGTTAGAAGAGTTAACCATTGTAACCGCAACATTTACATCTGAGTTGTCTGTAAGAACGTTAGCAGTTTTAATAGCGTTAGCATCATCACGTGAATCAAGTACAGCGATTAACGTCTTTTCAGTAGGACCTGATACGAATCCTTTTACTGCACGTGGCGTACCATTTTGTGAAATTGCTACTGTATTGTCTTCACGCAATACGCCAGTCAATTGACCATTTTCATTTGTTTCAATAAAATCAGCTACTGTTACTTTTTTATCAAATGTCAATGTTACACGATCTGCTTCGTTTGTATTAGCAGCAGTCAAGTAAGTTGCATCTACGTTTTCAGAACCAGATGGTAAAAATTGAACATTTGCTGAACCAGCAATTTCACCGATTAAGTCTGCATAGTCACCAGAAGCTTCTATAATTTGTGCGTCAACTTTCGCTGTTACACCTTTTGCATTAAATTCAGAACGTAAAACAACTGTCGCTTTACCGTTTTGGATAGTCGCACGCTTTTGAGCCAATGAACCGTAAGTAGTGTTTAAGTCAAGAACGATATCATTTGCTTTCGTGTCAACTTGTCCAGTTACTTTGTTTACTAATTGGAATGTAACTGTTGTATTGTCTTTACCATCAGCTTCAATTCCACCTTTAGCAGGAACTACTTGGAGATCCCATAAAGATTGAATTGTTGGTGTCTTAAACGCAGTTGTTACGGATGGAAGTGTTTGACCATCTGCAACAACGTCTACTGTTACTAGATTATAAGAAGTATTATAATTTAAACCTGAAACATCTAAAGTAACAGATTTTTTATTTTCAGATAGAGTAGCGGAGTTTACTTTTCCACCAGCAATCGTGAAGTTACTTGAAGAGGCTTGATCAAATGCTTTGTTGAATGTTACTTCAACAGTTGTTTTGTTAATCGCACTTTTCAATCCAAACGAGCTTTCACAAATAACCCCTAAAACCATTAGTACCAAGGGTTTAGGCGTTTTTAGGAATATGTGAAATTCAGGTTAATGCAAGGCTATTCGGACTGCCTGATACAGTCGTGTTTAAAGGAAGTCTTTCTTCGATGCAAGAACAAAATGATAACAGTGTACCGGCTCGTTTAGCGAAAGCGGTTGCAAGGCAGGTCAAGAAAGCACTCCGTCCATACCCTCTGTGAAACAGGAACGAAAAATGCACGGTGGTAGAAGGATGATTGCACAAGCAACAATCCACTGGGGTTATTGCTTTTTATGATTTTTAGGAAGCTTGTGCTTAGGGACCCCCTACACGTTGTTGCAGAGAGGGGAGTATTTCTGACCTAGTCCGAATGAAAAGTGTCCTACACGTGCCTTTTACGAAACGGGATTGGGTATAATCTCAGCCTGTGCCTTGATCGGAAGTAAGCCAGTCCAGACACGAATTGCTGTTTTCTAATGAGCTAGTTCTTTTATTCCTCCCCCTATTCAAACCGTCCTATACCTTTCTACACACCAAACCCCAAACGTTCACGATGCCTGACCTCTGAAAAAAACAAAAAAACGAATGCAGCCATCCATCTAAGGGATTGCTACATCCATTTGTCATACATCTTTTTTTGTGCGTGGTCATATAAGGTTGCATAGTGTCGAGTGGTACGAGGATTCACATGCCCCAAGAGTTGTCGGATATGATCCAAGGACATTTCTTTTTGAGCAAGGTGTGCTGCAAATGTATATCGCAACATATGAGGAGTCACCCGAAACCCTATGGAATCCGAATAGGATTGAAATCTGGCGTTTATCGTGGAAATCCCAAAGCTCCTCTTCGTGTTTGGGTTGATGAACACGTGTGGTGAAGAATCCGCCCGACTCGATACATAGGTTTCCAAATACTGTCCACAGGTCGCACTGAAGAGGACAATGCGATCGACTCCTCCTTTTCCGTCTTGTATGAGTATGCTTCGCTCCGACCAATTTAGATCTTCTGTCCTCAATCTAACCAGCTCACTAATTCGTACGCCAGTGGTATAGAAAACTTCAACCATTGCCTGTTCAAATAAGTTACCCTCTACACAGGCTCTAAGACTTGCAAGTTCTGGATACGTTAAATAACGTGGTAATTTCTCGTCTACTTTTGGGAATGGGATACCAACGACTGGATTATTTGTGATCCATCCTTCTTCGAGACAATAGTTAAAAAAGGCATAGATGGCCGTCAGATTCGTCGCTACTGTACCTGGCTTTAGTCCACTTTCACTCAACATAATTAAAAAACTTCGAACATCCTTTCTATCAATCTTGTCCAGCGGTTTTTGGATATGCTGATTAAACCGCCGATTGATTCGTAGGTAGTCTCTGATGGTGACTGCTTTATAACACAAACAGTGATCCTTCCCGAACTGTTCAATATAATGGTGCATCACAGTTTCTGCTTCCTCCTATCCCATATACATCCTGTATAATTTAATTAGTTTCCATTTGGGTAGTCGTGCATAAAGTTGTGTCGTTTCGAGACTACTATGCCCTAATTCATCGGCAATAAATGATAGACTAGCTCCTTTCGTTATTAAATCTGTCGCAAACGTATGCCGGAAACGATGTGGATGAAGCGTCCCAACAATGCCTGCTTCCTCTCCCATCCGTCTTACAATGGCATATATTTGACTCTTACTAAGTCGGGATCCCGCTTTTGTCAGAAAGGCTGCGGGGTGTTCCTCATACTGACAGGTTTCGAAATAGCGTTCCACTAAAATGGCACATGTTTCTGAGAAATGAATACGACGGATTTTCTTTCCTTTTCCAGTCACAATTGCCGATCTGTTTTCCAGGTCGATATCGCTTTTATCCAGCAGATGAATCTCACCAATACGACAGCCTGAACTGAGAAAAAACTCGACAAGCCCTCGGTCTCTAAGACTCTCCTTTTCACTCACTTGCCGAATTTTTGCCACTTCGACTTTTTCCAGATACTTTGGTAATGGTTTAGGGAGTCTTGGAAACCATCGCGATTTGATCGGGCTCTTTTCCAAATAGCCTTCCTCTACACAAAATGTAAAGAAAGAGGATAGTGTGGATAAGCAGTTTTTAACAGTGGTCGATTTTAACTTCATCTGAAGATGAACTACCCATCCTAAGATGTCCGCTGAGGCAAGGAGTGAAAATGTCTCCTCTCGATCCCTGAAAAACATGCGTAGGATATTCTTATGTAGAATAATGGTCCCACGGCTCATGTTTGCGATTTTCATGTTTAATAGGTATTCATTCATCATCTCTAGATTTTCTGGACTCTTTATTGGTTTCCTTGCTTCCCAATACTTCTCTTTATCCCGCTCGATCTCCCATTTGGTTTTTAGTAATGGTTCGTTCATGTAATCCTTTATGTAGCAATAGTTATAAAAACATCGAAGCACACACATGTAATTTTGAATTGTTTTCGTTGTCACATTCCCCTGCGTTTCGTTGAACCAACTTTCAATATCTTCCGGTGTTAATTGAGAAAAATGAACATCCGTCTTGAAAAAAAAGAGTTGCAAAACGGCTTTGTAGCCAGTAATTGTACGCCTGCCTCTTTTTTTATGATGCAGATTTAATAAGAAATCATTGATTATTGCTTTATTCTCTTCATTCGGTAATCGAAGTAGAACTTCCCAATATCTTTCTGAAGAATAGTTATAGATCACTTTACGTCTCAAGGGGGGATCATTCGTTATGCCTTTCTCCATACAATATTCATAAAAAGACCGTAATGCACTTCGTTTCTGTTCCTTCTGCTTGTCCGGGCTTTCCCTTAACCTTTGTTCAATTTCATCCAGAGTAATTGAATGAAAAGGTTTTTCAATGTCCTTAAAAAAATGTTGCAAACAGACTCGGATACTGACAATAGTACTTTTTTTTCTTTCTGTCTCTTTTAAGCTGTATAAAAACTGATTGATAGTACTTTGATTTTCAGGATTGGGAAGCAATAACTTTAACTCATAATATCTTTCATGACTTGTCACTGGTTTATCTTTAGCGTGCAGGGGGGATATCTCAATGTACTGTTCCAACACCGCATAATTCAAAAAGATGTTTAAAATCTTAAAAAAATCTACAGCCACTATGTTATGGTGTATTTTTTGTTCGGTAATCCACTGTTCAATGTCCTCTTTCATAATATCTATTAAGTCTTTCGTTTGATGGACAAAAAAACGTTGTAGGATACTTCGCTGGCGTAAAATCGTTGATTTACAAATATTTCTCCCCTTTTGATGCAGTAAAAACCCAGCAACTCTTTCTGCATTTTCAGGAACCACCCATTCCATATCTAGTAACCAATACGCTTTTAGACCATTTTTTTTAGGATACAGTGGCGATTCTTCCATGTGTTTTTCAAGCACTGCATAGTTATACAACTGTCGTATATAACTCAAGTATTGACCCCTTGTTTTTTCTGTTAGGGTCTTTTCTTGTTCCCTAAGCCATTGCCTAATTTCTTTTTCTGTAATGTCGGCGAAGTGTTTTGTCTGGGTTAAAAAAAACCTCTGCAATACACTACGTGTGTTTGCGAGAACTCGTTTACTTCGAGTAGCTTTTTCACTTAGTAAAAAAGCATTCACCAGAATCGTATTTTCAGGGTACGCCAATTCACACTGAACTTCCCAGTAGCTTGTCATCGTCTTTCTCCCATCTACTGTTGGTATTGATCATACTGCTTTTTTCGATCCGAAGTCATGAGTCGTGTATAGATTCTTGTGCTATTGATATTGCTATGGCCGAGCAATTCCTGGATATATTCATATTCTAAGCCTTTTTCCAATAATCTCGTCGCGAAAGTATGTCGTAAGGTATGGGGTGTAACTTTAAATCCAAGAGCTTCTGAATATTCCCGAAATCGTTGTTGGATTAAGCACTGACTGAGTGGTCGACCTTTTGAATTCGAAAACAAATAATCACTATCAACCTTTCGAGTTTTCAAATGGGTTTTTAACCGTTCTGCACAGTCATTCGTAAATAGTACAAAACGTTCTTGGTTGTTTTTTGCTTTACGAATCCAAATCTGTTTCGTTTCCCATTTAATATTTTCTACACGAATATTGAGAAGTTCTTCAATTCTTACACCAGTTGCAAATAATGTTTCAACGATTGCACGTTCCCTAAAATTATTTATCGTAAATTCCTGCAGCAATGCCAACTGTCGTTTGGTTAAATAATAGGGAAGCGAATCTTCTTTTTGTGGTGATTTTACTTTTATTGTCGGGTTTTGATTGATGATATTTTCTTCCACACAATAGTTATAGAAAGATTTTAATGCAGCCAATTTAAGTTGAACACTTCGAGTTTTTAAACCTCTTTCTGTCATACTTGCCATCCATATCCGGATATCTCTTGCTTTTACTTCATCTATATTCTTCTGGCAGTTCGAAAAAAATTGCGAGAGTGCTAAATTATAAGCCCGTACCGTTTCTGAACTAAATTGATTAAAGTTGTCATTAAAGAATTTTTGTATTGCATTTTGATCTACCACTGTCTCTCACCCCATTATATTTTGGTATTTTAACATCATATCTTCGGTTGGAATTTGAGCATATATGCGAGTTGTATTTAGATTCACGTGTCCAAGTATATCAGCAATCAATTCAAGTTCAGCACCTCTAGCTAACATATTAGTCGCAAAGGTATGTCGACAACAATGTGGATGAAACGATTGTTTTAACCCAGACTTCCATCCAACTTTTTGCAATACTTTTCGAATACCGCCATCTTGAAGTCGATTACCAAACTTATTTTCAAACAATGGTTCTGTTGAATTCAATGAACGTGTTTCTAAATGTTCCCTTAAAGCAAGCGAACATTCTTCCGAAAAGAATGTACTTCTAAACTTTTTCCCTTTTCCTAATACATTTGCTGTACGTTTTGTTAAGTCAATATCCTCAATATTTAAATTTGATACTTCTGTCACACGGCAACCTGTTGAGAATAAAAGCAATATTAGTGCACGGTCTCGAATTGGTAATTGTTCTGTGAATTGTTTCACACGGGCATATTCAAATGCATCTAGAAACTTTGGTAACGCTTTTGGTATTTTGGGTCTCCATCTTTTTTTCATCACTACTATTTCTATATATTCTTCATCGAGACAAAATTGAAAAAAAGAAGATAGAACTGAAAGTATTAGATCTACTGTTGTTGGTTTTTTCCCTATTGAAAATTCATCCAACCAAGTCCTAACACTTTCGGGAGTTAGTTCATTCAATGATATTGTGATTACTTGTAAAAAACTTTCTAATACCCTCCGATATTTGTCCACTGTTGCTTCTGTTTTATTCTCTGTTTTCAGGCTGAGGAGATATTCATTTAATATATCCCTAGATTTTTTTGGAACCTTTTCATTTTTACATATCCAATACTTTTCAGATGAATTCACCCCATAACCTCCTCTCCACTACTGTTTTTATAAAACTAGATATTGAAACTATTGTTAACCAATATTTCACACTTTAAAACATCTTTTCTTTATTTTTGTTTGATAACACTTTGGTATATTGATGATTTCTAATTTTAGGCTGTTCAATATTCAATCCACTTTTCTCATATAATCTTCCTTCTTCAATTATAATAAGCCCCATTTCCACAAAGTGAATTTAGGCTTAGTGGATTGTTGTTCGAATAGTGTCTAGGTTGTGTTAATGACGCTGGCACCAAACTTGAGTAACTTGAATCGTCAGACTAGGGTTGTGCGCAGGAACCTAAAACTTTGTTTAGACAATGCCCAGATGGATGGTTGTGCAAGACAAATCGATGCAGCATTACTCATAACTGCCAATGTATGCAATCTGGATGTTCGTGGGTTGGTTCTTCACGTCCAACGCCATCACCACAACCATCTTCTCTGTCGGCGTCTTCTAGGAACGTGCGAATGATGTTGTAGGAATCTTGCGGGGGAACGGACATGGCGATTCTTGTACAAAATACTCGACTCCTTCACCATCTTCAACGACACGATGTTCGCACGCTTCGCAGGTCTTTCCTATCGAGTACCTTCCTTCACCGTAAGTAGTTCCAATTGTTGTGCTTGTTATTTGTACATGATCATAATGATCTCCTCCTAAAATTAAAATAAGCCCTACCTCCGTTGATGGAAGTAAGGCATTTCTATTTGTATTCAAGAATATAATATATGAATGAAAGTGAAGTAGAAACGGAATGGAAGTAGCCTTGACACTAAATTAACTATTTCATTACGAATCCGATCCCTGGAATGCAAAACCATTACATTCTTCACAGTTTCATGAATTCCGTTTAGTCGGTTTTAAATAGGCAATAGTAGAAGTAGAGAATGGAAAACTAAAGAAAAAGCCGATGGAAGTAAGGCATTTCTTTTTGTATTCAGGAATATAATATATGAATGAAAGTGAAGTAGAAACGGAATGGAAGTAGCCTTGACACTAAATTAACTATTTCATTACGAATCAGATCATTAGAATGCAACACCATTACATTCTTCACAGTTTCATGATTCCCGTTTAGTCGGTTTTAAATAGGCAATAGTAGAAGTAGAGAATGGAAGGCAAAAGAAAAGCCCCTTTGACCCATAAAGGATCAAAGGACTATATTCTTTAGTATCAATCATCATTATCGGAATAGTTTCCGAGTTGTGTGAGTGACTGGCACCGGATATTAAGAAGCCATTATTTGTATTTCACTTTCATTTCCTACTGCATCAGTTACTACAACATAATAAATTCCTGCATCCAATGCGTTAGAGGTTGCAGTCCAAGTCAATGCATTTGAAACTACTGAACCTGAACCTAGTATTTCATCTATATGAGCTGAATCCGTAAATACTTTAACTGTTACAACATTGTCATCAGATGTACCACTAATGACACCTGTTGCACTCAATGCACTTATTATGTTTACTGTAGGAGCCGCATCATCAACAGAAATTGATTCTGTTGAAGCAGCAGAGATATTACCTGCATCATCAGATACATAAACATGATAAGTACCACTAACGCTTGGTGTAGTAATACTCGTTGCTGTACCATTTGCAGTTGTTATAGTTGTTCCATTAGCTGCCGGTACTGTCATTTGACCCGCTGGTGCAATCCAAACATTGTTTGTTGGATCACCAGAGGAAACGATAGTAATAGAGGCTCCAGCTTTTACAGTCATTCCTGGACCAGCGAATACTATATTTTGTATGCTATTCCCGTCTTATACCACGGAAGTGGCTTTCGTTTCGGGCCTACACCGTACAGGCGACTTTCATCGCATACGGCGTGCCATCAGCGGTAGTTTATTTATTTCCCTAGCAAATCACACATTGTATGAGTAGAAAGTTAGTAATCGATAAGAAAAGCCAGTCACAGACATAATCTGGACTGGCTATGACTATTACACTTATTTTAGGGAAATAAGTTTATAGACTACCACAGACTGGGTTCCTTCGCTTCTGCTAGTTTTATCCTTCTCGTATGTTACCATACAAGTCCAAACGGCTAGCGATCGACACTACTATGAACCCGCTGCCATCTTACTAGCATCACTGGTGCTAACTCACCTCTTCTAGTAAGATTTCAAACGTTCCATCGTGCTGCTCCCTTGTTTTGATGACCGTAGGCTTCCACTATCCAGGAGTGGGCATGATTCGTTTAACAGTTCAAATTAGTCGAATCATCAACTGTTTATTTCGAAACAGAGAATCAGGTATGAACTCCTAGCAATTTCGCACACCTGACCGCATCACCCTGCCTACATGGATTCGTCGTCCTAGCCATAGTCATCTTTTAAAGAACCCCGCCCCGGGACCACCGGGTACGACTTCACCTGACTTCATCCCTTTGAGCAGATAGGCTCTCACTGGATGCAGGAGGATTAGGCTCGTGAGCAATAAGAAACTGTTCAACACGCGTCAAAACTTCCCTGACGAATACAGCACGATAGTTAGAAAAAGACCCCATGGAACCATTACTAATTAAAGTATAGTCCATGAGGTCAGTTTCCACTACTTTCACTAGTAAACTAGCTTATATAGTAACGTTTCGTTTAATTTTATTAAGCAGTTACAGTTACAGTGTGTGTAGTAGTTTTACCATCTTTAGTAACAGTAATAACGACTGGAGTTCCAGCAATAGTTAATGATCCACTTACGATAGTTAAATCTGCAGCTGTAATTGAAACCGGACCTGTAGTTAAATCATCAAATGTAGCAGTTACTATACCAATTTCAGATACGATATCAGTAAGTGTTTTACTATCTGCTGCACTCACTGTTGATATAGTATTAGCTAATGCAATGCTAGAAACAGATAAAGCATTAACAGCTACATTTTTTGTATCTGTTGCTGTTTGACCATTTACCGTTGCAGAAGCTACATAATTAACAGATGTATCAGGTGAACCGTAGCCAGGGCGAACTACTGTATCAGTTCCGCCAGCAATAGTTACTCCCCCTTTAGTACAAGTAACACCGTTAGCAGATGATAATGTTACTGTTGAACCTAATAAAGTTGCAGTTGCTAAGTCAGCATAACCTTGAGCAGTTGCTAAATCAATTGATGCTTGAGCCAATGCTAATACTCCAGCATATTGAGTGCTATATTTTGATGTAGAAGATGTAGCAGTTGAACCCGCTTTAGCTTTGTTTGAAGCGGCATCTAAGATGTAAGTAGTCTTGTCACCTTTTTGAGAATCTTCATCTACAACAGTGATTGTAGATGCTTGAGTTACGTTTACTGCTGTATCAAGTTCAATAATTAACTTGTTATCTGTTACTGGGTTCCCTGAAGCGTCATTGTTTTCAATGATTCCCACAACGTCGATTGTTGAACCAGCTACAACAACTTTTAAGTCATCATATGCGTTAGCAACGTTAGATGCTGTTACCACTTCTGAGAATGTTAATTCAACATAAGTTGTACTTGTAGTTGTCTTAACTTCTTCATCTGCACGTAAATAAGTTGCAGATTTAAGCTCTGGAGCGATGTTATCATCTAATGAGATAACTACTTCAGTTTGTGCTTTTGTTTGTAAGCTTCCTACGATTGCAGAATTTTCAGTAGTTTTCACATTTGTAGAAACTGCTAATTTATAAGAAGTAGAAGATTTTAAAGAACCTTCTGGAAGTACAATACGTACTTTATCTTTACCATCTACAAAGTCAACTGTCGCACCAGTTGGTAATGCTTTACCATCTAATGTGTAGTTAGCAAGTGTACGTGCTGAATTAGACATTTCACGACCATAGTAAATTTCAATAGTATCTTTACCGTTTACACCAGTTTTCACTTCAACTTTACCAGCATCCGCAGCAGTTGGTGAAACTGGGATAGTAGCTACTGTTAGTGGTAACTCAGTATATAAGAAGTTAGTGCTTGTAGATTTTACTACTGTATTGATTTTATCGTTTTTAACAGTATTTACTAGATAGCCTGAAATTGCCGAATTATTTTCTTTATATTTTAATTCGCCAGCTTTAAATTCAACTGAATATGGCTCGTCAGCTTGTTTGTATGCTGTACCTAATTGAATTTCAACTATTTTGTCTAGTCCATCGCCATCAGCAATAATATTAGCTGAAGAAACTGAAGAAATAATTACGCCATCTTTATTACGTACAACTACGTCAGTTTCATCAAATGTGCCATTAGCAACAACTAATTCTCCTGTAAATTCTACTTCTAAATTATTACCATTTACTTTACTTGATTCAACTACTGGTTTAGAGTTGTTTTTGTTTAAAGTAACGTTTTTAACCGCTTTTTCACCAATTAAGCTATTAGTAACAGCATCTTTGAAGTTTTCAAGAGTTACTTTTAATGAAGCTGTAGTTTCAGTACCTTTGTACAATGGGTTCTCATCATCAGCATTTACATCATCAGTTACAACAACCCAAACACCGGGTTTATTTTTGTAAGTACCTGCATATGCATCTGCAATTGTTTCAGTACCAGAAACTGCATCAGTTAAGAATTCAGCTGAAGATCCACCGTTCAATAAAAATTCGTGGTTACCTTTTTCTACTTTTAACTTCGCAGTTGTAAGATCTACTGGTACGTTTGTTTGTAAGAAGAAGCGATTAGCATTAACTCCAATTATATCTTCTACCACTGGTACAGTTACTTCATCAGTAATTGTATAAGAACCGTTTAATACACTTGCGTTTGCTTCATATGCATCAGCAGTATCTTTTACATCATAAACGATTACTTCATGTATACCTTTATCAAAAATAGTTTTTTGTGAAACTGCATCTGTTACGCTAACAGTATATTTATAGTTACCAGCTGCATTTGAAGTAGCAGTTAATGGAGTTGGAGATGTTGAAGTGCCGTCAATATCATAACCATCAACTTTAACAAGTGGAGTTGAACCCACTACTGGACGATCAAATTCCAAAGTTAATTTGTTACCTGCAACATTTGGTGTTACAGAAAGTAATTTTGGTGCAGCTGATTCAGTAAAGTTCTTTTCTGCAGAAACATATTTAGCTGCTTCTTTTCCATCAGCAGATTTAATTGCATCATTAGTTTGGACAACATATTTATCACCAGATTGGAAAGCATCTGCAGCAATTAAACGAATAGTTGCAGTTTTTGCATCTGCAGATAAAGTGATTGCTGGTTTACCAGCATTTGTATCAATAGTTCCTAATACGTTGTTGATTTTAATTTCATAGTTTGAAGCATCTAATGCAGTTTTTGCATCAACTGCAGTGTTAAATTTTACTTGTAACTCAGAAGCGTTAATCGCACTTACCGATTCAACTTTAAGTTCGCCAGTTACTACATCACCATATCCACCCGAAGTCAATTCACCATTAGCAGCTTCAAATTCAGCTTCAGTCATTGCCAACGCATCTATTTGAACCTGAGTTTTACCGATAGCAGCTTTAGAGAAGTATACTTTACCACCAATGACCATTACAGTTTCAGGGTTTACTAAAAGGGCAGCTTTTTCAGTAGCTGGAAGAGCTCTGAACTCAACACCAGTAAGGTACTTGTCTGCTGTATAAAAACCTTGTGCAGCATTATCTGTTGGCGCGGCGAATGCTGCGACAGGTGTGAGTGCAGTAATTGCTAATGCAGTTGCTGCAGACACTTTGAATGTCTTTTTCATAAGTTTGTATTCCTCCGTAAATAATTATTTGTAAGTAGAACTATGAGTCTAATAGTCTCCTATTAGACTCATAGTCGTTTATATTGAGTCTTTTAATTATCGTACGATTTTAGTGATTTCTTTATTGGCTTTTACCGTACCGTACGAAACTTCTACGTTACTGAATACACCAAACATATCATCACCAGAAATCGTTGTTGTGAATGCTTTATCTATTACAGGAACTGTTTTAGTTTTAGCTGCATCTTCACCTGTGAACGTTAATGTAACTTCAGTTACAGTTGCATCTGCTACTGTTCCTGCTACTGTGTAAGTGTAGTCACCTAGTAGTCCAGAAAGTGTAGTTCCTGCTGCTGTTGCAGAAGTAATTTCAATTTCTCCAGTTGGAGTAGCATCTTTTAATACAAGACCAGCAGTAGCTACGTCCAATGCTTTTCCAGTACTGTTAAGATCTGCTTGTGACGGTGCAGAACTTGCAAGTACAGCACGCGCTTCATTGATAGCAGATTGTAGAGTAGCGATAGATTCAGCAGTATACTTATCAGTCTTAGCTACTTCTTTTTGTGCTTCTTCTACTTTAACTAATAGAGCGCCTTTTGTAACTGGAACTTCTTTAACAGGTGTTAATTTCACTGTGAAGGTTTCAGTCTTTTTAGCTTCACCTTTAGTAACAGTAGCAGTTAATGTTACCGTTTTGTCTTCTGTAACTTTAGCTACTTTTGCAACTCCAGCCGTAATTGAGAGAAGATCACTGTTTGATGAAGTCCATGCAACATCAGCCTTAGTAGATGTTGGCAATGTTACCGAAGCTTCTGAAACTAAACCAGTTTTAGGGAATACTACTTCAGCTTTTTCTGTGATTTCTTTAGCTGCAGCAGTTACAGCTTGCTGATTTAGAAGGCTCACTGGTGCTGTGTAAGGCCCGCCAATGATTGAAACAGTAATTTTGTCTCCATCTTTGCTGCGAGTTGCTTCGTAAACTTCTCCATTATCCAATGCACGATTAATTTGTTTTTCAAACGTATCTTGGTCAATAGAATTTCCAAGTTGGTTTTTGAAAGAAGCACCTTTATAGCTTGTGTATTCTTTTCCAACAAACTGAATTTCTTTATCTTTAGTGTCGATATCTGTTATTAGACCTGTGTGAGTCAAACCTACATCTTTAGTAGATACAAATGAAACTTTAGCTGTATGGCTTCTTAGATCAATTGTTTGTAGTCTATTGTTGTTGTTGTTCCAGTTGTTGTTACGGTAGTTTTCAGGAATCGCTGTTCCTCTTGCTTCTACACGTACATCAGTCGTTTTATTAGCAGATTCAACGCTAATCATTGGAACAACATTTTTTTCTTCGTTAACTGTAACTGTAAGGCTACGGTTCGGAGAAACAACATCAACTTTTTGTCCTTTTGAATTATATACTGTTACATCGTTGCTACCTGTGTTGAACACTGTGAATGATGCTTCAATGCGATCATAACCAGTTGGAAGTGGCATTTCATTTCCACTTTGGTTAGCTGCAGTAAATTTGAAGAATGCAGTTTTAGTACCTTCAAATTTATCTTCTTCATCAATTTCGTTAGCATTAGAAGTAGCAGAGTCATATGCTTTTAGGTTACCATCAGTAAGCTTCGCTTCAGCAAAGTATGTGATGTCTGCAACTTTAGAAGGTTCACCTTCGTCAAGTGTTCCCGTTTTAGCATTGCTAGAATTGATGTCAATCCAAACAACTGGAGTAGCATACTCTTTTACGTTATTTTTTCCTGTAGCGATTGTAAATGATCCTTCACCTTTTGCATTTAGCTTAATAGAAAGCTGTTGTCCATTATTTGTAGCATCTTTATGTTGAACATCATCTTTAGTAAAGACTGCAGAAGTATTTGTATTCATGTTTCTATCAAGAACTTCATTGAACGATACGTTAACAGTTTCGTTAGCTGCTACTTTACCGTCTTTTGTCTTAACTACAACTTTGTACTTACGGCCGTTATCTAGACCAGTTGCCGCTTCTTCTCCGCCATCACGAGTTACTTCGATTGCGTATGAAGATTGAACAGCACCGATTACCAATTGTGCAGCTTTAGCTTGAAGTTCAGTGTTTTCTAGACGTTCGTTACCAGAAACTCTGTTGTTTACTGAATCGTCTAGGAATACAATCGGAGTTGCTTTTGTATTCAATCCTGAAACTGTTACAGTAGCTTCACCATTGCTGTTTGTTGTTACAGTTACAGCTTCTGTTTTACCATTTGTCAACTGATATGGGTTTTTCCCATTAGCAGTAGCATGTGAAATTTTGTCAATCGTTGTATCAACGTTTTCAGCGAATGTTACATGCAATTTTTGGTTTGCAACTGCTTTACCAGTTTTTGCATCTTTGTAAGTTACTTTGTAAACTTTGTTTTCTCCGTTGTTGATTTCTTCACCTTTTTTATCGTCAGCAACGATTGTTAGGATTGAGTCAACACCCCAGTATACTTTTGCAAGGCTACGTACAGATGGTGCTCCTGTTGGGTAAACAGCAACATCGTCGTTACCTGCAGCATATTGAGTATAAGAGTAAGTAGCAATACCTTCAGCGTTAGTAACTGCTTCTACTACTTGGTCTTTGTTCAATTTATCGTCAGCTTTAACGTTGAAAGTTACAGGTACGCCTGCTTGTTTCACGTTGATGTCAGCTTTCAATGTTACTTCTTTACCAACAACACCTTGAAGTGAAGTAGTATCAGTTGTAATTTTAGTTGGAATTACTTCAGAAAGACCAGTGAATTTACCTAGCGTAGATTCGCCAGCTTTAACTGTGTACTCTTTTCCGCCTTCTTGAGCAGAAGTTGTAAGAACAACAGTTTTGTTGTCTGTTTGTTTAACAGCTGCGTTAGAAACTGTTAGACCTTCGATTGTGTATTTAAGAGCGTTAACGTCAGAAACAGCATCTTTAAATGCTACTTCAACAGTAGTAGCGTTAACAGCTTTAATTGATACAACGCCTTCTGCTGCATTGCCTGCTACTTTAGAGAAGTCTGCGTTAATTGTTTTGTGTAGGAATGTAGCAAAATGTCCGCGAGTAGTAGAACCTTTTGGATTAAAAGTCGCTACTGCTGGGTTCGTGATATCGAAGAAATCAAGAACGTCGATTGCAGCGCGTGCTTCAGATTTTGCAGCTGTAAGATCTTTTACATCACGTTTGAAGTCTTGTCCAGCTACATATGTAGCCAAGTCGATATCTTCAACAGTGTCGAATGCGCGAACAAGGACCATTGCCATGTTTTCACGAGTGATGTTGTCAACTGCTAGTAGTTTACCGTTACTTCCGATAAATACTTCTGCGTCTTTAACTACTGCTGCATAGTCAAGAAGTTCTCCGTTAGACTTTGTTGTCAAGTCAGTGAAGCGTGGGTTAGTTCGTGCATCTGAAGGGATTGAATGTCCTTCAGTTACAAGCCATTTACCCATCATTTTAACAACGTCAGAACGAGTCAACGTTTTGTTCGGTAGGAATGTACCGTCTGAGTATCCTTTGATAACGCCTGCATCAGATAGAGCATTGATTGCCTCTTCGTGCGTGTTACCTTTCGTGTCTTTGAAATCTGCCGCGCTTGCGATTGGTGCTACTGCGGATGCTACTAGAGCAGCTGATGCAGCTCCTACTAGAAACTTGCTGTACTTAGATGGTTGGTTAGCCATTGAATAATTTCCTCCTCTTAGATAGAAAATAAATTTGTCAACTACTTCCACGGCAAAATGAAAGGTAGAAGTCATTACACACTAAAGTATAGATAGTTGCGACAAGGATGTCAATTACAAAATAGTAATATTCTAAAACCTGATATTAAAGATACTAGACTCCTGAGCCACTTCTATCATTCTACCTCATATCTGATATATATCAAGTAATTTACTAATATTAGTTTAAAGTGTCAAAAAGGTTTCAGTTGTATAGGGGTGTGACGGATGAATGTGTTTTCAATTTATTCGAGGAATTCAGGTTGTAGATTAGGGGTCTTCCGCTTTTGGAGGTGGCTAGCTACAGGCGCCAGATGCTCGGGTCGTAAGTCGTCTTGGCTGTGAGGCAAAGGGCGCCTCTTCGCCAAGTCGTCTTATGCCCGGCGCATCTAGACGGCGCCCTTCGCTTTTCTGGGCACAAAAAAAGACTTGAACAGATGGGAACTGTTTAAGTCTTTTTTTGTGGTCAACCAACCGATTTTGATCTGCGTGGCGTTTGTTATATATGTTATAGAGGAAATTATCCTTACACTTATGTATTCTAGCATCCTATTTACTAGAATACAAGTCTCTAAAACTTACTTTTGTTTAAATACTTCAAAAAGAAATTTTGGTAGATTCATTTGTCTTTTTAGGCGGCTTGGTTCTTTTAATAGACGGTATAGCCACTCTGCACCCATTCGTTGAAATGCGGCTGGAGCACGTTTGACATTACCCGCTAAGACATCAAAGGAACCGCCGACGCCTTGGTAAAGTGTTGGGTATAGGTTGTCCCGATGCTGTTCAATCCATTGTTCTTGTTTTGGTGAACCCATTGCTACGAATAGAATCTCGGGCTGCGCTTTATTAATCGTATCGAGAACTTTACTTGTGTCTTGTTCGTAACCATCTTGTGTGCCGGCTACGATTAGATTCGGGTATGTTGCGACCAGTTGTTGAGCCGCCTTATCGGCGACTCCCGGTTTCGCACCATATAGAAAGATAGACTTCTGTGTTCGTGCCGCTTCCCTGACGACGCGATCCATCATGTCGACACCTGTAACCCGTGATGTAATGTTGCCTTTTATCAGTTTGGACGCGATGATGACACCGATGCCATCGGGGATTTGGAATTCCGCTCTATTAAGGAGCGCTTTGAGTTCCGGGTCCTCTTTCGCTTTCATGAGCTTTTCCGGGTTGATGGCGACGACGAGTGATTTTTTCTTGTCTTCGATGTTGCGGAAAACAATTGGAATTAATTGGTCATAGTTTTCGGTATTGACTTGGACGCCTAGGATCTCTTCCTTCATATAGAAGAAAGTCCTTTGTTCTTGCCGTCACCGAGTTTGAAGAAACGGAATCCGGCTTGTTCCCACTTGTCACGATTGAGTGCATTTTTCGTATCAAGGACAAGCGGCTTTGTGTCGCCCGTGTTCAGTGTCTCCGGGTTAAGGTTTTTGAACTCCGTGTGATCCGTCGTTAGGATGATTAGGTCAGCGTCTTGGACGGTTTCCCCGAGTGATGCTTTTTGTGTTGCGTGTTGCAGTTCTTTTATATGTGGATCGAATGATGTAACCGTAATATTTAAGTTTTGCAGTTCTTTAATAACTTCCGTCGAAGGGCTTTCCCTTAGATCGTCGACGTCTGCTTTGAATGCCAGACCTAGGACCGCGACATTGCCGTTTTGGATGCCGTTTTCTTCGAGCAGTGTTTTTGCTTTTTGCGCTGTGAATTTCGGCATGCCGTTGTTCGTCAGGCGCGACTTCTTGATAATATCCGAGTTTTCCGGGCTTAGTTCAACAAGGAACCATGGATCGACTGCGATACAATGTCCGCCAACGCCAGGTCCGGGCGTATGGATGTTAACACGCGGATGGAAGTTGGCAAAGCGGATGGCTTCCCATACATCGACGTCGATTGTTTCGGCGATTTTTGCGAGTTCATTCGCAAATGCGATGTTAACGTCGCGGTAGGTGTTCTCCATTACTTTGACGAGTTCCGCTGTTGTTGCGTCAGTGAGGTGGATTTCCCCTTGGACGAATGTTTGGTATAGCTCTTTTGTCATTTCAGCAGATTCGGGTGTGATACCGCCTACGATGCGATCGTTGTTAATGAGTTCTTCAAAGATTTTGCCTGGAATGACACGTTCAGGCGAGTGTGAGACGAATAGGTCTTCGCCCAGTGTCAGATTTGATTTACGAAGTTCCGGCAGCATAACGTTTTCTACTGTTTTCGGTGGGACTGTCGATTCGAGAATGACGAGTGCACCTTTTTTCAAGTAAGGCACAATTGACGCAGTCGCTTTTCGGATGTATTCCAAGTTTGCTGTGTTGTCCGGGTTAATTGGTGACGGAACTGCAACGATGTAGACGTCCGCTTCAACCGGCTTTGTTGAGACGGTGAATAGTTCTTGGTCGATTGCTTGTTCGAGACGCTCTTGAAGTCCGTTCTCTTCTATGTGAAGTTGTTTGTTGGCTATCATGTTAACTGCTTTTTCATTTACATCGACGCCGTGTACGCGGACGCCACTGTTGGCGAACATGACTGCTGTTGGCAGACCGATGTAACCGAGTCCGACGACGCATATGTTTTTATTTATGTTTTCATTTATAGTTCTACTCATCGTTACTTTCCTCTCCTCTGGCTGTTGCTTGTGCTGTGTAAACATTCGTTGATTATAGCACAATTGAGCATGTGTCTTCCACTTACCAAGCAAGCGAGTCTGTTCAGGTCATCAGGTGGTCCTATTTAATAGAAGAGTTTCATCAGATTAAAGGGTTAAAGTGTCTCATTTAGCGCCTTGAACGGTGACTGGAACATAGGAACCTTGTTTGACTGTGCGGCCTTTTGTATTTTGTAATCCTGGATGGATGACAAGTTCGTAGGTTCCGCCGGGCTGCAAGTTTTTATTCGGGATGATTTCAAGTGTATTATTGCCCTTTTGTTTGTATGTGACCGGGACGGCTACGCCGCCGATTTTAACGAGCTCTATTGTATTGGACGCCTGTGCCTCTTTAAAGTTCATTGGTTGTGTAAATTGAACGTTAAATGTTTTGTTTACGGGGACGTTTTGTAGTGCTTCTACTCTTTTGTATTTCTTCTTGCTGAATGCGTCGTTTAGGATTCTCTGATGGATATCGGTCAGTTCTTTGTTCGGTTCCGTTTTGATAGCCGGTTGGATGCCTTTTTTATGGACAAGCGTTCCTTTGGGGCCTGTGAATTGCCCGATTGTCAGTTTGAGTGCGCTGCCGTCATCGAATTCGAAGAATGACTGGACGCTCCCCTTCCCTTTAGTCGTCTCGCCTACTATTGAAGCGGCTTGCTGATCGATGAGGGATGCTGCGACGATTTCAGATGCGGACGCAGAGTAACGATTGACGAGTACGTATGATTGTTTTGGGAATTTCGTTTTTGTCCGGATTGGTTTAATCATTTTATTGCCTTCTCGGGTTTTGAGATAGTATGCGTCTGTCACGCCCTCGTAAAAACCGAGGAGCTGTTCGGCACTATCGACATACCCGCCGCCGTTATAGCGAAGGTCGACGATAAGTCCGGTTGCTCCCGCCTTTTTCAGTTTCGGCCAGTGTGATTCAATTTGTTTCCCTAAATCGGCGGAGAAGGTGTTGATTTTTATGTAACCGATATTGCCGTATAGCATCGATGAGGTGATTGGATGCAGTGGTGCTGTTTTTGTTCGTGTTGCTGCGACGTTGGGCGTCGGTTGTTGCGTATCATATGCTACCGCTCCGAGGTATGTACGGTATTCTTCCGCGGACATGAAACGCGAGTACTCGTCTAGCGAACTGACGACTTCATCCACGGTTTTCATCGAATAAAGATTTTTTGGAATGTCGCCGTAGTAGTAGGTATCGACGAAGAATTTGACGTCGTCGATGGTCCCCGCCTGAGCGAGTGGTGTGAATAAGAACAGGGTTAGGATGGCGATGAGTGCTGTTTGTAGTTTTTTCAATGTAGGTGCGTCCCCTTTCGCGGGTATAGCTATCTGTTGGTATTCTAAACTATACCCAGATTTATAGTTGTAAAGACGTTTTGTAGAAAAAAAGGTTACGGTGATTCTTTGCTGGTGTTGGTTAGTTTGGTAGAGATGTTGTTTAGTTTAATAGAGTTGTTGTTTAGTTATGCTTGAGTGTTGAGAAGTCACGCTTAAAATTTGCTTTCTTTTGCTGAAGCATTGTCTTGTTTATTTTTGCACAAACAGGTTGACCCAGTACGTGTATCCTTTTGCATCGGTGGCGTAACCGGAGCCGGTGTGTGTGAATTTCTTGTTTTCGATATTGGCACGGTGGGTTGGTGTGATCATCCACTCCTTGACGACGGATTCAGGTGCGATATAGCCTCTAGCAATATTTTCTCCGAAGGCGGTCCATTTGTATTTGAATGTGTTTAGCATTTGATCGACAGTGCCATAAGTTGGTGACTTGTGGTCAAAGTAATTGTTTTTTGCCATGTCTTCGGCTTTTGCTTTGGCGACTGCGGAGAGATCAGCGTCATGAATAAGTTCTTTTGCGTCGAGCTGTTTCCGCTGTTTATTGACCAAGTCGATGGTTTTAAGAGCGTTGTCTTGGCTGTCAATAACTGGCGGCATTGGATCAGGCTTTTTCTTGTCCATATACATTTGGCGGGCTTTGTCATAGTAGATGACGCCTTTTTCGCGCTCAAGGTCGAATGTCGTTGTACGATCGATGAACGCTGCCATATGTGCACGGGATACATTGTCGTTTGGTTTGTACATGCCGCCTGGCTCTGTTGTTGTAATGCCTAGTTCGGCGAGTGTCGTGATGTAGCCGTAGTTCTGGTTCAGCTTTATGACGTCTTGAAATTTTATAAGGTCATTGTCGTCTACGATAATTTTGTACCCAAGTGTTAGGATTTTGGCCATTTGCGCACGTGTGAGCGACTCATTCGGGTGGAATTTGTCCCCGTCGGAGAAGATACCGCGTTCCGTGAGGGCACGGATATAATCGTATGAGCCATGGGCCGGGCTGACGTCTTGGAAACTTGGTTTGAATGTTGCGGTTGGTTTTGCGTTGATGGCTAGCGCGACGACTTTTGCGGCTTGCGCGCGAGTGACCGGTTCATTCAGGCGGTAGGTTCCGTCCGGGTAGCCATTGATCAGGCCTCTTTTTGAGATGTTGTCGATGGCTTTGTTAGCCCAGTGCGCGGGCGGGACGTCGGTGAAGGACGCGGCTTGTGCGGCTGGGGTTGCTGTAAGTAGTAGTGTTGCTGAGAGAATTGCGGTTGGGACCCATTTTTTCATAGTAGGGATTCCTCCTTTCCTATGATTATACTACTTTAGCGGGTTGAAGGTTATAGGGAGTGTGTTGGGTAGGTGGATGTGGGGATTTAGTTGGAGGGTTTCGGGATAGTTTGTTTAGTTCGATGAAATTGGTGTTGTGGCAATCGGCGGTTTATGGGTTCTTGTTGTTGCTGAAGTCTATAGCTTTTACTTCGCTAAAAAAATAACCGTCCCCCTCTTGATAAGGTGCGACGGTTATTTCTGTCTAATTTTTGTGCTGTTATTCATTTCTTGATTACAATAATGGTGGGTCTGGGACGATGTGGCGCTCGTTGTTGCGCCAGTTGGTTATCCAGTTTTCGAGACGGTTCATGGCGATTTCGAGTTGGTCGAATGCGTAGGCGTAGGAAATTCGGACGTGACCTTCGCCATATGCTGTGAAAGCGGTGCCTGGTACGACGGCGATTCGGGCTTCGTCGAGCAGGGTGTGGGCGAATTGTTCGGCTGTTTGGTTGAACTCTTTAATAGAAGGAAAGATGTAAAATGCGCCATTTGGTTTGACTGTTGGGAGTCCCATGTTGGTGAGCCTTGTGTAGATGTAGTCACGGCGCAGGATATAGTCAGGGTTCATTGCCGCAGGCGTGTGTTGGCATTCGGTTAGTGCGCAGATGGCGGCGTGTTGGGACGGGACGCTTGCGCAAATGGCGTTGTAGGCGTGTATTTTGACGGCTTGTTGCATCCACTTTTCGGCTGCGAGCAGGAAGCCGATGCGCCAGCCGGTCATGGAATGGGATTTGGACAGGCCGTGGATGAGGAATAGTTTGTCTTTAAGTTCAGGGTACTGGGCGAATGAGCGGTGTTCCCCTTCGAAAATGTTTTCGCTGTAGATTTCGTCTGAGATGATGAAGATGTCGTGTTTGGTGAGTGTTGCAGCGAGTTCGTCCATTGTTGCGCGCGGGATGGTGACGCCGGTTGGGTTGGATGGATAATTGAAGACGATTGCTTTTGTTTTGGGTGTGATTAGTTTGGCGATTTGAGTTGGATCCGGAATGAAGCCCGTTTTTGTTGTATCGAGATAGATGGGTATGGCGCCGGCGAGTGTGATGAGCGGTTCGTAGCCGGTGTAGATGGGTGCGGGAACGATGACTTCGTTCCCTTGTTCGAGAATCGTGCGGAATACGGTGTCCATTGCTTGGCTTGCGCCGGTTGTGATGATGATTTCAGATTGTGGGTTGTAGGTGAATCCGTATTTATCGGTAAAGAAATTGGATGCTGCTTGACGGAGTTCGAGTAGGCCGGCGTTGTGTGAGTAGGCAGTTTTGTTGTTGCTGATGGCTTTTACGGCGGCCTCTTTGATGCGTTCTGGTGTTGGGAAGTCGGGTTGCCCGATGGTTAGGTTGATGGCATCGGGGTAGTTTGTAAGCTGATTTGAGATTTTGCGGATGCCGGATGGTTCGATTTGTTGGACGCGCGGATTGACGGTAAGCGCCATTGTGATTCCCCCTTTTTGGTGGCGGCTCGGAACGGGGTGAATGGTCGTGTTGGTTGCCGCCTGTTTGTTTTAGTTTACTTACTTTTTTGGTTGGTGGATAGTAGTATATGCGGGTTGTTGGGGAAAGATTTTTGGGTGTGGGTGTCGGCGTTGTTTCGTTGTGAACTTTGAGGTTTGATTCGACAACGCTTTTTATGATTTATTGGCGACCCGGAAGTATTCCTCCCTCCTTACTGATCGTGTTATTTTCCGGTTCTGGTTATTGAAGTCTTCTGTGGCATACTGTATATTGAGAGTGGAAATAGTGATTTATAAAAAGGACCGCTTGACGTGTGATGCGTCGAACGGTCTGCAATAGCTAGGTTCCCTGCAAGGGGATCGGCGGACAAACGGGATAACCCATCTGAGGCCTAACTCAAGGATGGGTTATTTTTTATGGTTAAATGTTAGTATTAACACAATTAATGTTGCAAAAGTTACTGCGAACATCAATGCTTCGAATACTGCCACTGGCACCACCCCCTTTCGCACGGGAGTGAGCCGACCACCCTTGAGTTACCTATTCTATTGTTCTCTTATTACACCATACGTATGTTCTTGCATCATTGCAGTATCTAACTATTGTCGAATCACCGTTTCTATGTTGACGGAAGTTTCTTAGTTTTTCTTTAACGTTGTTTAGTTTTCCTGATACGTCGCTTAGTTGCGATTAAACAATGTTCACTTTTTTGGATATGTTGTGTTTTCTGTGGTTTGATTTGATAAGTCCTTTTCTGCTAAATTTTGGCTTGTTGAAAGTCCTTTTCCTCTCTCCCACCATGTCTTTTCTTGTGTCTGGTTCTTGAAGTCTTCTGTGGCATACTGTATATTGAGAGTAGGTATAGTGAATTATAAAAAGGACCGCTTGACGTGTCGAGCGTCAAAACGGTCTGCAATAGCTAGGTTCCCTGCAAGGGGATCAGCCCATCTGACGTCGTAACCCATCTGAGCCTCAACTCAAGGATGGGTTATTTTTTATGGTTAGATGTTAGCATTAGCACAATTAATGATGTGAATGTTACTGCGAACATCAATGCTTCGAATACTGACACCGGCACCACCCCCTTTCCTAATGGGAGTGAGCCGACCGCCCTTGAGTTACCTATTCTATTGTTTTCTTATTATACCACACATATGTTCTGTTTTCTCTTTTTTTTGAACTCTTGCTGCAATGCTTGAGGAATGTTTCTTAGTTTTTATGTTACGTTGTTTACTTTTTTGGAAATGTTGTGTATTTTGGGATTTTATTCGTATATAAAGGTAGCCGTCCAGAGGGTTGGACGGCTTTTGCTTTTGTTATTTATGCAATGGTAGTTTGTAGTCCCAAGTATAGATGGTGCCTTTTCGGTTAAGTCGCAGCTGGCGGAGTTGAATGGCAAAAAGAAAGCCATCCGGTGGTTCGGATGGCGGATTGGAAATTGATTGTTTATTGGATAGAAAGCAAAGTTTTTGCGGGAGTTTACCATGTAGTTAATGAGCTAGACGACTTCTTTATTTCGAGCTTGCCGCTTTTTCCATAGGTCCTCTGCGGCTCCGGATCCTAATATGACACCGGCGATGATTAGGGCGAGGCCGATGAGATGGCGGACGGTGATGATTTCTCCAAGGAAAAGGGCTGAGCCAATTAGGGAGAACATGGTGTTGAAGTTAATGAAGATGGCGGCTTTGGACGGGCCTACTTTTCCGACTGCATAGTTGTAAAGCATGTGTCCGACGGCAGTACCGACAATGGCGCTTGCTGCGAAACCGAGCCAGAATGTGGGTGGTACGGTGGCGAATGCTTTGATTTCGCCAGGTTCTTGAATCAGGCTGATGATGAATAAAACAGCGCTGCCGACGACCATCATATAGGCGGTCATGATACGCGGGTCCAGTGTTTTGGCCGCTTTTGAGATGACTAGGAATGAGAGTACTTGTGCAGCAATCGAGATGAAGACGAAACTGTCGCCGAGTGCGAGACCACCAATTCCCCCACCTGCTAGTACGACTGAGCTGACGCCGCCCAAACCGACTACGAAACCAATCCACTGCACTTTTGATGGATAGATACGCATGATTAGTGAAACAGAAATCGCTGTTAGAACGGGACCTAAGCCGAGGATAAGTCCGGCGTTTGTGCCGGTGGTGCGGAAAAGGCCCATGTTTAGGAAGTAATGATGGAGGACGACGTTGAGCATTGCTCCTCCGACTATGTATTTCCATTCGTTTTTTGTCGGCAAGCGGAGCATTTTGAATGCGCCTAGGATAATGAATACTGACACGCCTGCGAGCATAATCCGGAATGTTGTCATGGTGACTGGTCCGACGTATGTGAGCAGGTATTTGAGGAGTGGCAGGTTAAATCCCCAAATGAGCATTGCGGTGGTGAGTAGTGCGTAAATTTTCCACATGGGATTGGCCCCTCCTTTGGTTGGGTGGATTTTTTTAAGTAAACACCGTATGTCAGAGAATAGGCATACGGTGTTATACGGTTTTGGTTTGATAATGCTTAAGTATACACTTTTTTGGTGGGTGACAGTCACCTATACAATTCAATCTAGTGGTTGTGAGCGGTATGGGGTGGGATATGGGCGGTTGTTGGGGAGGGCTGATATCAATAGTAAAGTGGGAGAAATATTATGAAAGCAATCTCTTGGCTTTGACTACATGTCTTCAGAGTTAGCATAACTAAATTATAAAATTACCTTTTTTATGAAAGAATTAGTCAAAAAAGATAAGAAAAACTGTTTAACTTTATGGGGGCACTTCAAATGAGTGGTCGCCTTTTTATTTCGTTTACCCCTGTAAATTTAGTTTTCGGTGGGGATCATGTCGTTTTGCCTTTATTAGAACAGGAACTTGTACCAACTGGATGGATAAACGAAGTCTGGTCGTTCGCTGTAAAGATACTTCGCACTAGGAATTGTTGATTAACTAATTAATTTAGGTATTAACGATAGAAAACTACATTTCTGTATTTTTAACTTAAAATGATTTGTAAATCAAAAGAACTGGAGGTATAATTCGATTATACATATTCAAACATTTGAATATGTATAATCGAATTTGTCAAAGGAGGAAAATTGATTGTGGACAGATATACAACAATTTAAAGCTGATTTTTTTAAAGCCTTGGCACATCCACTAAGAATACGGATTCTTGAATTACTGTCAGAAGGAGAAAAGAGCGTTACAGAAATTCAAAGCACTCTTAATAGTGAAGGTTCCGCAGTTTCCCAACAACTAAGTGTATTACGCTCTAAAAATATTGTAGTTGGTATCAAAAATGGTAAACGAGTTGTTTATTCACTTCGCGACCCATCCATTATAAAACTTTTAATAGTTACACGAGAAATCTTCAATAATCATTTAATTGATACCCTTTCTATGTTAGAAGAATTAGATGAAGAAGATACACTTTCTAAATCATAGAATCGGAGTAATCAATGGAAATTTAAATAGATATAACTCCCTAAACAATCAATAATATACAATCAATTTACTATTTTAATCATTCATAGAAAAAGAAGGGGTATAATGAAAAGCTTTTTTACAGGAAGATTTGATGACTATTCAATACGGCATTTCCAAAAAGATCTTCTTTCAGGCGTTATTGTAGGGGTAATTGCTATACCATTAGCTATGGCATTTGCTATTGCATCAGGTGTGAAACCAGAATACGGGATTTACACAGCATGTATTGCTGGTATCTTAATTTCTTTATTTGGTGGATCGAAATATCAAATTGGAGGACCTACTGGTGCTTTCGTACCTATTCTTTTTGGGATTGTCATAGCTTATGGATATACAGATTTATTACTTGCTGGTTTTTTAGCCGGTATTATCTTGTGTTTAATGGCGATTTTTAAAATAGGTTCTTTGATTAAATTCATCCCTCGTCCTGTCACAATTGGTTTTACTTCAGGGATTGCCATTATTATTTTCACAGGGCAAATTGAAAATTTCTTTGGACTGACAGGGCTTGAAAAACATGAGAAGTTCATTGACAACATGAAGGAAATTATCTTTCATATTGATACAATGAATTTTTATAGTATAGGAATTGCCATATTGTGTCTTTTCGTCATTTTACTCACACCGAAATTATTGCCGAAAGTTCCTGGATCACTAATTGGTTTAATCGTAACAACAATAATAGCAACAGTATTCTTTTCAGGCAATATTTCAACTATAGGCTCCACCTTTGGAGAAATTCCAAGCCAACTCCCTCATTTTCGCTTTCCCGATATAACATGGGAAAGAATACAGCGTTTAATAGTACCTGCATTTGTAATTGCTATATTGGGAGGAATTGAATCTCTCTTATCCGCTGTAGTAGCAGATGGGATGACGAATAGTAAACACAATAGTAATCGTGAATTAATGGGCCAAGGAATTGCAAATATCATTACTCCTTTATTTGGAGGAATTCCAGCTACAGGTGCAATTGCACGAACAGCGACAAATATTAAATCTGGTGCTACTTCTCCTATGTCAGGGATTATTCATGGGATTTTTGTTTTATTAACCCTCTTAATATTAGCACCCTATGCTTCACTTATTCCGTTAGCTAGTATGGCGCCTGTTTTAATGATAGTGGCTTGGAATATGAGTGAAAGAAAACAGTTTCTTCATGTGTTGAAAATGAAAAGTGGCGATTCTCTTATTTTATTGGTTACATTTCTTTTAACTGTCTTCACCAGTATTACGATAGCAGTTATGGTTGGTCTCATCTTAGCTGTCGTTTTATTCGCAAAACGCATGAGTAATATGTTGGTTGTTTCCAAAGTGTTACCAGACCACACTCATAAGAATGAAATTGTTCAATCCCATGTAGTTAACGAAGCTCATAACTGCCCACAAATTAGCATTTATACAATTGAAGGGCCACTTTTTTTTGGTGCTGCACAAGTGTTTGAACAACGCATAATGGATACAATTCATTATGAACCTACTGTCTTGATTTTACGTATGGGGAAAGTACCGTTCATCGATTCGACAGGTGAAGCGAATTTGAAGAATATTGTCAATTATTATAAAAAACAAGGTGGAATTCTTGTGCTTTCAGGTATAGTTGATGATTTGAAAAAGTCATTGAAAAAGTCTGGTCTTTATGATGAAATTGGTGAAAAGTATATATTTAGTCGTACAGGCGAAGCCATTGACTATTCCATCTCAGAAATTAACCATAATAAATGTTTAGGATGTAAGCATTTCGCTTTTCATGAATGCAATCAACTTTCACATACAGGAAATCTCGATAAAAAGGAGTCTAAATTACTAGAAATATAAAAAATAAAAGATAACTAAAAAGGATGGATATAAAATGGGACTAAACAACGCACTCAAATTACATTTTAATATAACACCTAGTCAACTAATAAAAATCGCTATCAAGCGTAAAGAGGTTCAACTTTCTTCTGGTGGCGCGATAGTAGCGAAAACAGGTAAATATACAGGCCGTTCACCTAAAGATAAATTTATTGTTAAAGAACTTGCCTCTGAACTTGCAATTGATTGGAAAACAAATCAACAAATGACGTCAGCAAATTTTGATCTTCTTTTAAAGGATGTTTCTAATTATCTAGAAGAAAAAGAACTATTTGTATTTGATGGGTTCGCTGGAGCCGATCAAGCATATCGTCTACCTATTCGAATCATTAACGAGTATGCTTGGCATAATTTATTTGCTCATCAATTATTTATTCGTCCAACAAAAGAAGAGTTAGCTGTACACAAAGAAGATTTCACTGTAATCTGCGTTCCTAATTTTGAAGCTACACCTTCCATTCATGGAACAAATTCCGAAACTTTTATTGTGATTAATTTCGATAAAAAAATCGTATTGATTGGAGGAACACAGTACGCAGGAGAGATTAAAAAATCGATTTTTACTATAATGAATTATCTTTTACCAATTAATGATGTTCTTTCTATGCATTGTTCTGCAAATAAAGGATTAAATGAAGATGTTGCTTTATTTTTTGGTTTATCAGGTACGGGAAAGACCACTCTCTCAGCAGATGCTAATCGTATGTTAATTGGTGATGATGAACATGGTTGGTCAGACAAAGGTGTATTTAATATTGAAGGTGGTTGTTACGCAAAATGCATCAACTTATCAGAGGAAAAAGAACCAGAAATATTTCGCGCGATTACTTATGGATCTGTTTTAGAAAATGTCATAATCGATCCTCATACACATTTGGCAGATTATAATGATTGTAGTTTAACAGAAAACACACGAGCAGCTTATCCGATCCATAACATTCCGCATGCTCTTAATCCGAGTACGGCAGGACATCCAAATGTTATTTTCTTTTTAACAGCAGATGCGTTCGGTGTTTTACCACCCATTTCTAAATTATCAAAAGAACATGCCATGTATTATTTTCTTTCAGGTTATACCAGTAAATTAGCTGGAACTGAAAGGGGCATAACAGAACCAGAAGCAACATTTTCAACCTGTTTTGGTGCACCATTCTTGCCATTATCACCTAGAGTTTATGCTGAAATGCTTCGAGAGAAAATTCGGAAACATGACGTGGATGTTTATTTAATTAATACAGGTTGGTCAGGAGGCCCTTATGGAATAGGCGAACGTATTTCCCTTTCCCATACTCGAGCGATGGTTACAGCAGCTATTGAAGGTCAATTAGCACATACAGAATTTGAAATGGAACGGAGTTTTGGTCTTAACATACCTAAAAGTTGTCCTAATGTACCATCTGAAATTCTTAACCCCCGCAATACATGGAAAGATAAAGAGGCTTATGATATCCAAGCAACAAAATTAACAAATCTATTTCGGGAAAATTTCGAGAAGTTTTTATAAAAATCATAAAATAAAGGGTAAGTGGAGAAAAACGAGTCGTTTTTCTCCACTTACTTTTGTATATTTTGATTTTTCCCCAAGGGAATGTTATCTATCCAGTAACATTAGCTGTAGTCTAACCATAGAAGATCTTCGGGAATGCCTTGCTCCATATTTAACAGAGTGCTTTTCTTGTTTTAATTTGCAATGTACTATTTTATCTTATTCAACAAGACCTCTAAAACAACTTGCCATGTAATTTTTGAACTTGATCCCTTAATTGTTTGTTTTCTTCTTCTAGTGCCTTTATTCGGATTTTTAATGTCTTAATTAAACTATCTTCTGAACGAAGGTTTTTACTCTGTTTACGGGGAACTAATTCACTTATTTGCATCCCTCTTAATGTCTCTATTCTAGTTCTAATGTCTTTTTGTTTGTACAGCCATGACTTTGAAACACTTGCTTTTTGTGCAACGGAATTAAAATTAATCTTCTCTTTTTTCAGTGCCATCTCTGAAATTGTCTTTTCAACCCTAATTCTTGTCTTCTCCGACTTTTCTTTGGATAGTTGAATTATGGCAGTTGTGTTACTCTTTCTAGTCATCTTAATTCGTCTCCTTTAACGAATGAATAATTTGCTCTAATCTATTTTTAACACGTTCGTTAGTTTCAACCTGACGCTGCCATTGGTTCTGTTTAGCCCTATTTAATATTTCTTTAGTTCGGTCTAAGTGCTCTTCATGTTCATTTAGAAATTGTTTACTTGTACAGAAGTTCGTACAATCTAAACAAGCATTTGCGTGAGGACACGGTCCCGCAATTACTGGTAAACGACAATAGCCATTAGGAAGTGCTTGTGCATTGATATTTTTTTTAAACCATTGAAGATCTGTATTGTCAGCTTCAGTATTTTCTTCGGTTAAATCCAGAATGCTACCGCTATTCGTCACCAAAGTTTCCTTAAACTTTATGAACTCTTTCTTTAGAGTTTCATCAAAAATATGGGCATATCTTGCAGTCATTTCTGGTGATTCATGCCCTAAGAATTTTTGAACAATATGCTGTGGCACTCCGTTGTTTATCATTCTAGTGCCAACTGTATGCCGAAAGGCATGAGCATGAAATCGGAAAATCTCTCCTTTATTATCCGTTATCTTTTCTTCATAAGCTAATTTATTTAATTTAACTCTAAAGGTATCTTGCTTCAATGGAGAACCATCTTTCCGTGGAAATACATATACACATCCATCGTCAAGTTCATAAGCCACTCTTTGCTCTTGAACCAATATCAATGCAGCAATTTCTTTAGAAATAGGAATGGTATGTTCTTTCTTCATTTTCCACTGATAATACTTTAAAAAGCAATCCCCTTCTTTATCTGTTATGACACTCCCTTTTTTCAATGTACAAAGTTCACCGATACGCATTCCGCATTCTTGAAGTACCATAACCATTGCAGCCATATAAGGTTCCAATTTATCCAATTTAACATTTAATTGTTCAAGGACATGTTCATCTATATAACGTGGTTGTGCCTTCGGCACTTTAGGATAATCTTCTCGAAAGATAAGGATTTGGGAAGGCGAATCCTTCCAATCAAACCTTTGAAGTGTAGAGAAAAAAACTTCTAAAGTAGATATTCGTCCAGTCGCAGTACTAGGTTTTAAACCTTTTAAATTAATTTCATTTAAATATTGCTCAACTTCATTCCTAGTTAATTGATGAATCCTTCGTATGCCTTCACAATTTGTATTTATAAAATTAAAAAACTCTCTTAATTTTGACGCCATATCAACTACATGGGAAAAGCTACGTGTATTTAACATTAACTTACAATATCGCTTGACGATTTCTTTAAAATAATCATTTTCAAAACCCTTGAAATTGATTGTATATTCGTAGGACGTTGGATTTATCTTATCTTCCGGCAATGAAAGTTTTCTTAGATCCCAAACATCTTTATCCCATTCTTCACCATCAAAATAGAAATCCTCATAGAACTCCATAAACTGTTTTAAATTAGTAACGTAGTAGGAGTTCGCTTGCACAGAAATTTTATTTTGATTTATATCAAGCTTGTAATTTTTAGTCGTAGATTTTATTCCTTGTTCTACTAAGTAAGTTCGGTATTCCGTCAAAGCTTTTACTATAGGTACTTCAGTTATAGAGGTAATATCGGGATATTTTAAATTTAAAAACCCCAACATTCGACTTATCACTGTTCCTTTTCTAATCCAAACAGTTTTTGCACTCCAAGTTCCATTATTTAAGAGAACATAATAAAAGTATTTTAATTCTGTTTTTAACCAGATGTTTTCTACTTTATCAAAATTTACCCAACGATTTCTTAACGAAGGATTCTTACTTAACTCTATCGCACTAGGATGTGGGCAAATTCTTATATCCCATCTATCTGCTGCCCAAAACCCTTGTAAGACACTAGTCATATCCGCTATTTTTTTATTAATCTCTGTGTTAGTGACGAGCTTTCGATTTGTTGCAACGCTTGGAAATTTCATTTTTTATGTTTCTCTCCCTTGGAGATACGCTTTATATTCATTTTTCATATCTTGATCAGAAAGATGAACGTATGTATCAAGTGTTGTTTGTACATGTGCATGACCTAACCTTTTTTGTACGTAAGCAGCATCCCATCCACTTCTAATGAGTTCTGTGGCATGCGTATGACGCAACATATGGGCAGTGAAGGTAATCCCTGTCCGTTTCACCAATCGCCTTATAAGATCTAATACACTTTGATATTTTAGAGGTTTCCCAAAATAAGATTCTTTGAGATTTATAAATATATAATCATGCTCCAAATCTTCCCCATATTCATGAACTAAATAATCGGTGTATAAAGCCATTAATTCCTTGCTAACATCGATTGTTCGTTCTTTTCTAAGCTTAATATAAGCCCCATTTTCGTTGTGATCTCTTGGCATGATATTAATCTGATTATCCCAAGTAGAAATATCTTCGATACGAAGGGATAATACCTCTCCTACCCGAAGTCCTCCTTCATACATAAGCATAATAAGTAACTTATCCCTTTTTGTATGACACGCATCGATTATTGCTTTAACTTGTTCGTGTTCTAATACTTGTACAAGTTTCTTTTTGACCCTAAGCTTTAAAATATTTTTTTGATAAGATTTACCTTTAGAAATATGGTGAAGAAACCCCTTGAAATTTCTTCCCCTCGCTTCTTTAGTCATATCTATAGCTTTAAAATCTCCTGTACGATTTAAATACTCTAAGAAACTAGTTACAGCATTAAGTATGGCATTAACAGATGTTTCTTCTCTTTTAGCCTTCTTTGGTTGTAAATCTATTACCTTTACCTCCCCCGTTGGATTTCTTAACCATCCCACAAAGTTTGACATTTCCTCGAATTTCAAATCTTCTAATCTAATTCCTCTTTGGCTCATAAATTCATAAAACAGCTTGAGATGATAACAATATGTTTTAATCGTATTTGGCGCTTTCCCCGTATTATCCAAGTACTTTATATATCTCTTAACCGGTTCTACCACTTCAAAATTTTTGTCTAATAGTATGTATAATGGATATGATTTTTCCTCAACAACTACTTTTTGAACTTTCATTTCTCCACCACCTTTAAATACCTTAACTCCTATAAATAATACCTATATTTATTCATTAGTTAAAGTATTGAATTAAAAAAATCCTAAACTTTAAGTACTTAGAGTACTCTAGTTTAGGATACTATGTTTATGATATGAGCGGTTGGGTGGCGGATACGGGCGGTCATTTGGGAGATAGGAGCGGTCGGGCTAAGGATATGATCGGTCGAGGAGCATATATGAGTGGTTGTATATGATATATGGTCAGTCCCCTGCTTTTTCGGCGAACTCACTCGGGGTGGATTCTTTTGAATCAGCTTTTGGCTGCGGCCAAAAGCTTCCTTCTGATGGGGTTATGATTGGTATGGAGTGGAATGATTCATTGAAAAAACGCTTCATTGTTCATGAAGCGCTGAGTCGTGTTTATTTGTCTTTTCATTCGTGATGTAGAAACTTCCTTTGCCCTTCCCTACATGTTTTAATCCGGAGCCGGCTAGGAATCTTTTTGTAACGTGACGGTCGTTTAGTAACGTGAAGTTTCTAAACTCTTTGTTCGTTATTCGATTGTCAATCAGGTAAATCCAATCTGTAAGTGCGGTAACGTGGTAATTAGATCCAGTGTGTTTGCACTTCTGGCACGACCATTTCCTCTGTTTCCATTGCATTCCCCTTGCGTTGCATGCGGGACAGATGACACCTGGTAAAATGTCGGTTGATGGGATATTCATAAGTTTCGTGAGTGGGAACGGATTGTATTCTTGATGATTATTTCTTATTTCAGTTGCAAGTTTCCGTATGGCAGCTTTGCTTATGACCTCTTTCTGGATTGGCAAGGAATATAAGTATGATGGGAGTTCATTGGTAAATGTGAGTTTGGTTTCGGGAACGTTTTCGAAGACTAATTCGTTGGTATAGGCGAATGCAACGATTCCACTGATTGGGAGTTCTATTTTTCTTTGCAGTAACCACTGAGTAAGAAAGATTTGTTTGCGATCGAGTTCGGCAATGGGGTTTTTCAACACTTTTCGTTCACCAGTCGGGGATACTTGGATGAACTGTGTGGGGTTTGATTTTACAATAATTTTTCCGGCGAAGTTTTTCACTTCGATAATGAGGAGGAACGCCGGCGTGATAAGAATGGAATCCATTTGAAAATAAACACCGTTCTGTTTCAAACAAACATCGTGCAGGATGGCGTGTGGATATGGGGGTTTGAATTCTAGCATATGTTTATCAAGATGTTGCTCTCCACCGTATCCTGCTTTTCGAATACGCAAATCTTCCTCGATTCGATACATATCGGTATGTGACGGATGCAATCGGGGAATTAGTGCATTTAATCCAATTAGTTTTTTGGGTATTGATCTTTGCTTATATATCAATTTTACACCACCTCTATGAAAGCATATCAGATGGTTTAGTAGATTCATACGGTTAGTGGCAAAGCCGAATTGTACATTTGTAAAACGGAGTCATACTTGATATTTGAGGGGTATTTCCGCTTTAAATTTGAGTTTTTGACTTGTTGGTGGTTCTTGCTTTATTGGTGGAGGACTGGTGGCTGGTTTTATGATCGGTTGAGCGCGGGATATGAGCGGTTGGATGGCGGTTATGATCGGTTGGGCACGGAATATGATCGGTTCGACAAGTTATATGGGCGGTTGGGCACGGGTTATGAGCGGTTCGACGAGTTATATGGGCGGTTGGGCACGGGTTATGAGCGGTTCGACGAGTTATATGGGCGGTTGGGTGGGAGATATGATCGGTCTCTTACTTTGTAGAAATGTATGCCCGAAGTAGCCACTCTCTCCACATAAAAACCGCCTATGGAAGGCGGTTTTTGGGGTTATAATGTTGTGTCGTGGAGAAAATTTTGGATGATGTGGTGCTTGGGTTCGTATGTTTTGATGGTGTAGCCTTCTTTTTGTAGCCATTCTATGATTTCTGGGAGTGCTTTTGTTGTTTGATTGCGGTCGTGGAGTAGGATGATGATGTCACGGTCGCCGGATTTGTCGGCTTTTTCAACGCCGGTACGCACATTATTGACGATTTTATCTGTTTCTTTGTCGGTGTATTTCCAGTCGTTTGAGTCGACATCCCAGTCCCATATTTTGTAGTCGTTTTTGTTGAGTTGTTTTTGCATGGCCGGTGTGACGTGCGGTTTGCTACCGTATGGGACACGGAGCAGTTTAGCATCATTGCCGGTCATTTTAGTGATGAGTTCGGTTCCTTCGTTCATCTCGTCGATAAATGATTTTGTGGATTTGTATACTTTGTCTTTGTCGTGCGTCATACTGTGCGTGCCGATGTAGTGGCCGTCGCCAGCAACTGTTTTGACGATTTTCTCGTTGTCTTTCATATGTTTACCCAGGAAGAAAAATGAGCCTTGGACGTTGTATTTTTTTAGGGTTGCGTTGTTGATGGCTGTGAATTTATTTGGCCCGTCGTCAAAGGTCAAGTAGACGTTTGTTTTCGATTTTCCGCTGGTTGTTACAGGCGGTTTAACTGGCGACTTGATCGTTTCCTTTTTATTCAGTAATTTTTTCACATGTGTTTCGAAATCTGCGCGGCTCATATGTTCATAGTCGTCGCGGTAAATGCGCAGGGTTTGGATTTTTTGGATGTAATCTATTTTGAATCCGATTTGCCGGGCGATGTATTTGACGCTGATAAAGAGCGTGCCGTTTACATCGATGATTGGGGACCAATCAAGTTTCACACCGTCTTTTGAAGTTTGTTTTGCAGATTCGTCATAGCTGATTTCAATGCCACGCTTCCGAATATATGTGACGCCTTTTTCTTTTTCAACCGGGATGTAAAGTACTTTTGCGATATCGCTTAGGGGAACTTTCGTGTCGTTGTCTATTACCCGGACGTCTTTAAAGTCCAGTAACCGGTCGTGGAGTCCTATATAATGGGTTGCTTTTGTTGCTTTTGTTGCTTTTGTTGCTTTTGTTGCATTTGCTTCAATTGCCATTGTGCTGAAAACTAAACTAATAACCAACGCCGTACAGATTGCCAAAACACTTTTTTTCATCCCGATCGCCCCATTTCCATTCACTCATCTTCTCCTTTTTTAATAATAGCAAAAATCTGCAGCTGGTCATAGCTGACTTAGCAGATTATGCGGCCAAAATTTAAACATGCATTTGGGTACAATATTGATAAATTGCTGCGGTTGCAAGGCAGTCGCCAATTGCATCGTGTGCATCGTGTTCAAGCTGCAAAAAATCGGTTAATGTCGTCAGCTTGTGGTTCGGTGTTTGTGTGATTTTTTTTCGGGCAAGTTTCACTGTATCAATGACAGTATATGTGGGAATTTCAACGCCTTCGATAGCATCGAGCGCATACAAGAAGCCCATATCAAACGAAGCATTATGAGCGATAATCGGTAAATCTCCAATGAATCCCAGGAGTTCTTCAATTTTTTCTTCTATACTTGGCGCCCACTCCACCATTTCGTTTGAGATGCCAGTGAGGCTAGTGACAGTTATAGGAATGTGACGGGATGGGTTGATGAAGGTATTAAACATATCCTTCACCTCATGATTTACATATTTAATGGCGCCTATTTGAATGATTTTATCCGCGCCGGCACGGAGACCTGTCGTTTCGAAATCGAGTACAATATAATCTTCGACAGATTCGGATGAGGTGATATATTTTTTATCTTTTGAAGCTCTTCTTGCGCCCCAATTTTGTTGCTTAGGTTTCTTGTCGAGCAATTCAAACGCTTCTGTATTCCAGTTCGTCATAGGTGCACTTCCTTTTTTAGGTAATTCCTTTTCTAAGAGTATTCTTCTACTTATACTACTTAATACCCTTTTTTTCAATGAATACTCTTCCCTTTAACAGAAAAAAAGGAGCTACCGGTATAAATTTACCAGTTAGCTCCTTTTTAAGTTAACTACTTACAGCGACAAAGCCATTTGCATTATTCGCTGTGGAATTATTGATAACGACAAAGCTACCTTCGCCATGCGCTGTGAATTCAAGTGTGCCATTTTTATATTTTGCTTTCAGCACACTATTTGAATTCAAATCAAGTACCGCTACTTTGTTATTCTTGATCACTTTGGACTCGTCGATTGGAAGAACGATTTCGATTTTTTCGTTGAACTGATTTAACACGAATCGATTATCATCTGTCCCGCCTTCAAGTTTTAATGTGAAGTTTTCTGATACTGCATCGGCTACTGAAGATGCGTCTGCATTGCCTAATGTAATTGTAACGTTGCCGCCAGCTTCTTGCATCAATTTCTCCACTGACTTCTTCGAGAATAAGAATGATGTTGCACCTCTGTTGATGAGTAAATCTTTTTTAGACTTAATCATTGTATTGAGGTTTGTTGAATTGAATTCGATTGCGATTTCTTCTTCATTTGCAGGGACTGCGATTACGATTTCTTTTGCTTTCTTATCGTTTGCATATGCTTCAATTTCAGATTCGGAAACAAAATACTTCGCTGTTCCCGGTGACACTGGTACTTCCGGTGTTACCGCTACTTCGACCATAACCACTATTATTGCCGTGTTGACGCCGTGAGAAACAGTGATTGCTGTTTCGCCAGCTCCGACAGCAATGATTTGGCCTTGTTGGACATCGATGACTGCTGGATCAAAACCGCTATATGTTGCGATTTCTGTTACGTCTGTAGGTGTCACTTCACCATTTTTTGTTTCAATCGATTGAACTGAAATGCGAGAATTTTCCCCTACTGTCAATTCAAGTGTTCCGGGGTTTGCGATCAATTCTGTTGTAATGACAGCCTCCGGTTCGACAATCGCTGTGACAGTCGTTGTATAGTTCGGATGCGTTACTGTGATGACTGCTTCTCCTGGGCTGACCGCTGTCACTAATCCTTTACTTAAGGTAACGACTTTTGGGTTCGATGATTTAAAAGTAGTGTTTGCTGTTACGTTTTTCTCTGTAACAGTGCCATCTGCCGTTGTTGTTGTTTCAGTTACCGTTAATTGTTCGGCTGTTCCTTCTTTAAGTGTGATGCTGTTTTTATCGACCGAATAGGTGATGATGTCTTCCACAACAATCGCTGTGACAGTCGTTGTATAGTTCGGGTGTGTTACTGTGATGTCTGCTTTACCAGGACTTACTGCTGTCACTAATCCTTTGCTTAATGTAACGACTTTAGGATTCGAGGATTTAAAAGTAGTGTTAGCTGTTACGTTTTTCTCTGTAACCGTACCGTCTGCTTTTGTTGTTTTTTCTATAATCGTTACTTGTTCAGTTTCGCCTTTTTTGAGTGTGACGCTGTTTTTATCGGCTGAATAGGTAATTACGTCACCTTTTACATTGAGGTAGACAAGGATTGGGTCCTGCTCTGGGATCGAGACAAGTACTTGTGTTTTACCTCCTGCAATCGCTGTGACGAGACCTTTTTGAACTTTTGCAATTTTGTTGTCGACAACTTTGAATGAAGTTTTTGCCGTGACGTCTTTATTGCTGGATTTGCCTTGTGGCGTCAGCGTTGTTTCTGTCACTTTCAACTGTACTTGGTCACCGACATTCATTTTCATAGATGTTTTATTCACTTTGTACGTAATGATATCCTGTGGAAGTTTGACTACTTCGATGTAAACGAAGATGGTTTCCTCGTTTGGAATCATGACACGTACTTGTGTTTGACCTTCTGCGCGTGCTGTTACGAGACCTTTTTTAACTGTAGCAACTTTGTTGTTGACTGCATTGTAGCTGCCATTTCCTGTAACGTCTTTTTCAGTGACTGTGCCATCCGGTTTTGTCGTCGTTTGCGTGACGTAAAACTGTTCTGATTGGCCAACGCCGAGTGTCAGGTTCTTTTTGCTTACTGAATAAGTAACCTGATCTTGCGGTGCTGCTGTCACTTCAAGGTAAATGTAGATATCCTCTTGACCTGGAATCATGACGCGCGCTTGCGTTTTGCCTGTTGCAAGTGCTGTGATGAGGCCTTTTTGGAATGTTGCAATATTGCTGTTGACAACATCATAGTCCGCTGTTCCAGTTACGTCTTTTTCAACAACTGAACCATCCGCTTTTGTTGTTTTTTGTGTAACGAAAAGTTGTTCTTGCTGACCGACACCAATTGATAGATTTGTTTTACTTACAGAATATGTGACTTGGTCTTGACCTGATGTTGCCGCTACTTCGACAGCAACTGTTGTCGTGAACTCTTTGTAGCTTACTGTGATTTCTGTTTTACCTGCAGCGACTGCTGTTACTTCGCCATTTTTGACGGTTGCAATTTTTTCATCCGCGGATGTGAATGTCGCTTCTGCTGTTACGTCTTTGTCTTCTTTTGTACCGTCCGCTTTTGTTGTTGTTTCAGTTACGGTTAGGTTTTCTTTATCGCCTGTTTGTATTGCCAGGTTTTCTTTATCGACAGAAATTTCGACTACACCAGCTTCTTCGCCGGTCATTTCAACTGTTTTCTGTGCAACATTTCGTGCGATATCTTGTGCAACGATTGTGACAGTACTTTCTCCAGCAAGCCCTTTTAGTGTAGCCGAGAATGTGCCGTCTTGCTCCAGTTTAATATTATTCTCCGTTTTTTCGCCGTCTTCATTGACCACGATTGCTGTGAGCCCAAGATATGTGTTGATGTCGTATTCTTTGTTGAAATGTTGTTTGACTGTTGATTTGTAATCGATGAATTTATCCTGAATCGTTCCTGTAATCGTGTTTTCTTCAGCAGTAATTGTTATTTCTGGTGCTGTCGATTTGACGAAGACAGGTTTGATGATTGCGGACATTGTTTTGTACGCATTGTTCATGGAGAACAGTTCTATACCGTAGACGCCATCTTTCAGCTTGTCTTTTTTGTTCGTTTTCTTATTTGTGTAGGTGCCGTCGAAGACGCCTGTTTTCGCTTGTGGTTTACTGGAATCCCAGAAAATATCTCCGATTTCATTCCATTCGTTCGGCTCGTCCGTAAAATGCGCTGGATCAAGAACGATGATGGAAACGGATGAATTTGGTGCTTCTTTGAACTCGTATGCGAAATTGGCTTTAGATTTCGATGAGATTGCTACGTTATCTAGTCCAAATGTTTTTACATACGGATGGTTGGCTGCAACTGGCTCACTTGGAACCGGATCTAGCGGTTTTACGTCGATTGGTGTTTCACCAGCGCCGTCACCGAATAATACGTGTTCCGCTGCATTGCCAGCTGCGTCGACGTATTTTACTTTGACGCTGTTTTCTTTCGTCAATGTGCCGACATCGAATGTGAATGATCCGTCTTGCTCTAGTTTAATAGGGCCTGATGATTTCACTGTGTCGTTTTCCATTACTTCGTAAGTTGCTTTGAGTTTCGTGTTTACGTCGAATCCTAAATCATAGTTTACAAGTTCCGCTTGGTAGTCAATATATTTGTCGATGATTTTACCTGTTGCCGTTGTGCCTTGAATTTCCCCTTCGATTGTCCCCGCTTTAGATTTCACGACGATTGGACCAACATAGTCGCTGAGAATTGCCGGTTCGCCTGAAACTGTTTGTCCAGTGAAGTCAATTGTGTAAAGTCCATCAGGAATTGTTGTTTGTGCTGCACCTGAAGTCCAAGGTTTGTAATTCCCTGTAACGTTGAGTGTGTATGAACCGGCCGCAAGAGAAGTGCCTGCATGTAAGTAGCCGATATAGCCGTCACCATACTCCCCGTTTTCAGGATCCATGATATCCCATAGTTCGATGTAGTTTGTTGTAACGTCGCCTGTTAGTTTAAATGACAAAACAGCCGAGTCTTTTATCCCATCGTTATTGAATGAAAGATCTGTTTCAGTGATTGCGAAATCTTCAAAAGCAGTAGCCGGTGCACCGCCAAAATCCGCTGCAAATGGCAATGAAACTTCAGTGCCTTCGCCGTTAATATGGATATAGCCTAGAAGTTCAGAACCTGGTCCCGCATTCGCTTTTTTCGAAGCCGTTAATGTAACTGTCAGCAATTGTTCGCCATTCAATGTGAATGATGATTTGTCGACTGTTACTTTTGCATCTTCGAATGATTTTGTAACATCCACTGTTACATTATAATTTCCGCCGTTACCTTTCATATCTTTTACAAGGATGTCTTTGGTAACGGAAATATTGCCTTCTTTGATTGATTGAGGACCGAATGTTACGGTTCCTTTAATGTTTTCGACCACTTTACCGCTTGTATCCAGTATTGCCTCGTCCATTGCATATGCAAGGATTGTCGGATGTGCCGCTGCATAAGGTTGCACACGTCCAGCACCTTGAGACATGACATCGTATTTAGTCGTATCTAGAATTTTTGCACTGTTGGAAAGTGCGACTTTCACGTCAAAAGCATTCCAACTTGGATTGGCTTGTTTAACTAGTGCTGCAATCCCCGCAATATGCGGTGTTGCCATGGATGTACCTGTTTTACGTGAGAAAGCTTGGTCATAATTTGCATCTGGAACATCTGCTTTGTACATCGGGATTGTTGACATGATATTTGTTCCGGGTGCACTAACGTCCGGTTTGATGTCAAAGTTTGGCGTTGACGGTCCACGAGAACTTGAATCGTTGACATCGTCTCCAATTGTTGTTGTTTTATTGAAATTGCCGAATGTTACGGTCCCTTGTCCATCTTTAAGAGCTGCACGCATTGCATCTCCGTCCGTTTGTGACAAATCGTATGCCGGGATAAATTCAAATGCATCGCCAAGGAATGTTCCTGACGCATTTGGTGCATTTGAGCCGCCTGCAAAGTTGTGGATAAGAATTGCAATTGCGCCTGCTTCCCTTGCGAAGTCAATTTTGTCGACGAATGCAATGTCTCCGCGTGAAACTAGTGCTACTTTCCCTTTCACGTCGAGTCCTGCATAGTCAGTTTTTGTACCCATTCCAGGTACCGCCACTACTTGATAGTCTCCTGACAGTTGCGTCGTTAAGTCTGTTCCAAAAGTCGTCCCCATCAAGTTGAGCGTTTTTGATAATTGGTAGTTTCCGACTGTTACATTTACATCGCTACTAAAATGTGATTCAGGATTCGTTGTGTTCCCAACTGCGATTCCAAGACGAGCCGTCGATGGTGTACCCATCGTTCCACGATTCGGACCAGAGTTTCCTGTCGCGATAACCGAAATCGTTCCGGCCATCATCGCATTATTAATAGCAAATGATCCTCCGTCTGTTTCAGAGTTTGCTCCCCCACCGAGTGATAGGTTGATGACATCCATCTTTTGTTTAACAGATTCTTCAATTGCAGCAATGATACCTGACGTAGATCCGCTTCCATAAGCGCCAAGCACCCGGTAAGCGTAAAGATCTACTTTTGGCGCAATCCCTTTAACACCGTATGGATTTGCGCCGATTGCAGCAATTGTACCCGCTACGTGCGTACCATGTGATGTGTAGAATGCGCTTCCATTTGCATTAAATTCAGGCGTTCCCGCAGGTCGTTCCACAGGTGACGTTTCCGATGCATCATTGTCTGCACGGGTTCTTGTATAAGTCGAAGAGTTTGGAATGAAGTTTTTCCCGCCTTTATAAATACCGGCAAAATCAGGGTGATCCTTGTCGATACCTGTATCCAGTACAGCGACTTTGATCCCTTGTCCTTGTATCCCTTCAGCCCAAAGCTTTTCGATTCCGAGGAATGAAATGCTTGTGTCCATAGCCGCTTCCACCGTTCCAGATGAAACTGGTGCTTCGTAAGCATGCACTTCAGTGTCCGGTTCGATTAATGTAACCCCTTTAATAGTGAGTAATTCTTCAAGATCTTCAGCATTGACAGTCGCTGAAAAACCATTCAGTACAGTATCATATGCGAATTTCTCGTTGAATTTAATATTTTTAACTTGCATCTCTTTTTTCATAGCGGTCTGCTGTGTTTTAACTTTCTTTTTCACAGCAGTTGCTTCAGCCGCAGTAAATGTTCCCCCAGCTAGCTCTTTAATCCCCTGTTCAAGTGCAACTGGTTTTTCGGATAAATGAACAATTACGGCTACTTGGTCGTTCCCAGCGGCCCCTTGTAGATCTTGATGTAACTCAGGACCTCCTTCTAACAGGTCTAATTGTTCAGCGATAGCCGCTTTCTGTTGCATGATACTTTCGTTTTGGTTATTCGGCTTGAACGGTTTCGCCATTTCAGTATTTGCAGATACCGAGAACGGCGCCAGCAGCGAGAGAACCATCGCGAAAGCTAAAAATGCGCTAAAAAATTTAGTGAAATTATTGCGCTTCAAATCCCATTTCCCCTTTACCCCTTTTTTCACACTCTTTAAAATAGTGCGATACTAGCAAGTTACCACAGGAATTATGGACTTTAAATGATACAAAACGCGCATTTTAGTATAAATCTTGCAATATTTACAAAATCGTTCTAAGGGACTCCGCGAGAATTGTAGAATAGTAGTCCAGATGGTTTGTGGATAATGATGGAAATGGTTCAATGGCCCTAGTGCACAATTTTCCGTGGTTCGAATGTTTTCCCTAGAAGGGGACATAATTCGTCCCAGGGTGGAGGGATGCTTTTGGCCAGCCAAAAGCAGATTGATATGTAGGTGTATTTTAAAGCGGGGGACCGCTCATATATCATGATTGACCGACCATATAACTGGATTAACCGAGCGTATCCATTGCTAGACCGCCCCTATCTTCCACGCGACCGACCATATCCGCGGGACAACCGATCATATCCCCCGCGCGACCGATCATAAATTTAATTAGAAGGATGCTTTTGGCCAGCCAAAAGCGGATTGAAGCCAATTGAATAGAGTTGATATGCAAATGCACTTTTAACCGGAGGACCGCTCATATATCATGATTGATCGACTATATAACTGGGTTAACCGAGCATATCCATTGCTAGACCGCTCCTATCTTCCACGCAACCGACCATATCCGCGGGACAACCGATCATATCTCCCGCGCGACCGATCATAAAATTAATTAGAAGGTAGCTTTTGGCCAGCCAAAAGCGGATTGAAGCCAATTGAGTAGAGTTGATATGCAAATGCACTTTTAACCGGAGGACCGCTCATATATCCTGATTGACCGACTATATAACTGGATTAACCGAGCGTATCCATTGCTAGACCGCTCCTATCTTCCACGCGACCGACCATATCCGCGGGACAACCGATCATATCTCCCGTGCGACCGATCGTAAATTTAATTAGAAGGTAGCTTTTGGCCAGCCAAAAGCGGATTGAAGCCAATTGAGTAGAGTTGATATGCGGGTGTGCTTTCAAGCGGGGGACCGCTCATATATCATGATTGACCGACTATATAACTGGGTTAACCGAGCGTATCCATTGCTAGACCGCCCCTATCTTCCACGCGACCGAGCATATCCGCAGGACAACCGATCATATCCCCCGCGCGACCGATCATAAAATCGCCCTTCCTACTCTCATAAACCTCCAAACAACAAACAAAAGCCACCCGATTGAATTCGGGTGGCTTTTGACTGTTATAAAGTTTTAGATGATTGGAGGAAATTGATCAGCGGGACGTTTATAGTCGCCGTCAACGAGGACAAGGATTTTTCCTTCGTTGAAATAATCGTTGTAGCGATTCGCTTCTTCTTCGGGGATGCCCATGCCGATCAGTGCTCCGGCAAGGCCGCCGACTCCCGCTCCGGCTGCTGCGCCAGTAATACCTGCTACGATTGGGCCGGCTGCGATGATAGGTCCAATTCCTGGAATTGCGAGTGCACCGATTCCAGCGAGCACGCCGCCGAGTCCGCCGAGGATTCCGCCAGTTGCTGCTCCGGTTGCAGCACCATCTGCTGCGTGCGTTCCAGTTTCATCTGCGATAGCATCCACATTTTCTGTATGTTTACTCATGACTGATATGTCGTCTGACACATATCCTTGTCTTTTTAAATCTTCAATTGCCGCGATTGCTTCAGTTTCGGTATCATAATAGCCAACTACATGTCTAGTCACCATTTCATATCGCCTCCTAGTATTTTTCAATAAGCTGTTTGGCTAGCTAGTATAGAAAATACCCTTTCTATTTTTCCTGAAACCTTTCAATTGCTTTTTTTCTATTACAGTTTGGTAATGATTGATTGCTAAAACGTCAAAAACCCCGCAAATGCGGGGTTCTTCCGTTACCTTATAAATATATATTTCACGTAATTTCTCCAGCCAAAGGCTCTCCATTGTGCCTTTGAAGGAAATTCTGTGGGTATAGACATTAAAACTCTTGGGGCATATGCATATGTCTGAAGTGCAGGTTCATAGACAACTACATCACCGAGCTGGAGACCTTGTGTCACGACTGCCCGTTTTTTCCAAGTGAATGGTGTTGCGACATCCACTTTCGTTGCACGTCCTGTATCATCAATCTTCCACACATATGCATTTTCTTTGTATAAATCATGGAGCCACTTTTCTTTTACTGAAATGGCATCCTGTGCTTCATTGACAATCACGACTGCATTGACATTCGTTCCGTATGGTACCGATTGTACGGCTGTATCTGTCAAAATCCGGACTTCATAATAGGAAAGTGGATTCTTTACGGTATCGTCGTCGAGTGCTTTATATGCATTCAGCCAACTATTACCATTTGAAGCAGGTGCTTGGGAAACTGAAAGGACAGTTCCTTCCACTGCATTTTCAATGCCATCCCCTTGGATTAAGACAACATCGCCACTTTCAATTTGTTGCCATTCATCATTTTTCGCATAAGTGACAATTACCTTCTGAGAACTAAAAATATCTACCGACAATTGTGAGCCGGTCCGAGTTACTTTCGAAACCACACCATCGACCGGACTGACAAGGGCGGGTCTTCCCGGGTCTTGCGCCAATTGTGCTTCCACAACTGTTAGTTGACGTTCGACTTCTGCAAGATCCTGTTCAGCTGCGGCGATGGCCTGGGCAAATGATCCATCCTGCTTCACATCTACCTGGACATCGACATTCAGCCCCACTTCTACATCTGAGTCTTCATTTTTCGATACTCCATCTTTACGATTTACATTTGAAGAACTATCCGACTTTGCTTTTTCGCGTTCGGATTCGAGACCTGCTATCATGCTTTGAACGGCAGATGTCTGTTGGTGAAGTGCGTCAAGTTCAGCTTCCCATACCGCGCGCTGTCCATCTGCACGTTCCGTTTGTAAAATGGCGATTTCGTCCCCGACAGTAACAAGGTCGCCTTCTTTAACTAGCCATGAATCTACCGTATCGTCATTTCCTACATAAATGGTATAGGTTTCTTCTGGTGCTATTAAACCTTCTTTTGCAAGTTCTTGCTGTTGATCACTGCTTGTCATACGCTCGTAGCGTTCAACATATACTGATTTTGTAATGACACTTTTATCGGAGAAAAGCAGATAGAAATTTACTGCAAGGAATGTGCTGATTGCGATGGCGACAGCAATGTTCATCACTTTATTCATTGCCGGTACCCCCTTCTACAAAGGAATGGAACAAGCTTTCCAGTGGAATGAATCCGACAGCGGCTACAATGAGCGCCATTGCTACGTGGATTCCTATAAGTATCCAGATAAGTCCTTTTCGTTCGGTATTGCCAGTAAATGTTCTGATAAACCGCGATTGAAGTGCAATGATAAGTACAGTTGTCACTGTCAATTGATTGAGGAACAAGATTATGTACCAGGAATCAAGAAATGTCATTGCAAGCGGGCCAAATGATAGGAATGACACACTTGTTGTTGCACCTTTCATCATAAAGACGAGAAGGACAACTGTTTTTTCAAGCAATAGAATACCTGTCACAAGTAGTTGCAATGGCAGCAACTTTTTAAAAGGGATTGCTGTCAAAAGGCTTAGTATATATGCAAAACCAAAGAAATGAAATGCCATATAAATAAGTGACCATAAGAGCGAACTGACCAATGATACATAGCGGGCAATTGTATAATCCGTTGTTGTCATCGTCGAAAGCAGGGCCGTGATTGACTCTGTATTCATTCCCCATATATCGCGAATGGCGAATAGGAGAACACCTAAAAGAGATACGAATAAGATACGCTTTTTGAAGCCGCGCATCGAAGAATTTTCAAGTTGGTCCGCCAACTGATGCGGATTCGTCAAGAAGCGCCAAAATTTAAAGTCAAAAAACATAACGGTAATCCCTTTCTGCTAACTATTGCTGAATTTGATAAAGTCATCTTAACCTCTATCATTACTTTAGCAAAAACTGAGAGATTTGCAATGTTTGAGGGGCAGGAAGCAACGAACTATTTTCCGAATTTCCTAATAAGAAACAATAGAAACGTATAATACGGGTTTAAAAAGCGGTCTTATTGTCCATCCTTATTAAAAATGACCGATTCATAAGGGAAATAAATTCCCGCTTATTTCCCGGGAAATCGACAAAGGGGCAGATTACTATGAATAAAGAAGAAAAATCTGTGTTAACGTGGCAAGACTTTCTATTTGGTTTGACAGGTTCCACTTTTTTTGTTGTGGCGCTCTACTTTATCACAGGCTGATCTGGGCAAAAAACTGCAATAAAAATACACCTACCGTTAACTGCTAACGACAGGTGTTTTTCAAGTTTCTCTATTCAATTTTCCTGCAGTCCTTCCGTCAGTTCGTTGAACATGTGTATGTTATCTGTCTCGAGTGCATAATCAATCATGCGTAATTTGTTTTCGGCCTCCAGTTGTTCAATAATGCTAATCGCTTCCAGCGTTACAATTTCCGAAGTCTCTACTTTTGTTTCCAGCCCCATTGTTCCTTCGAGAATAGTGGTTAAATGGATGTGGAGATCCGAGATTAGAAGCAATTGGTATAGTGGTAATCGAATAAATCGGCTCCCCCGCTGGAAGACAAATACTTCTCCGAGATTTTCAACTTGTAAACTCTTTGTATTAATGACAATTTCTTTTCCTTCTGATGGGATGAATTGAAAAACATCCCCGCCTTTAATGATGGAGAAATACTGATAAGCAAACACCAAACGGAGTTGAAAATCCTCTTGAGTCGTGAAAAATGGTGTCATCCGTTGAACTGATAGCATCTTTCTCCCCTCCTATATAGAATATTCCGATTAATTATAGTTTATCACAACTATGGCTGTTCTGTGAACATTCTTATCAAATTATTATTATAGTATGCGAGTCATCTATGTATGTTGCTACTAGGTGTATTTGTTTTCGGGTCTTTCAAGTACAAACCACATTTTTTTCGGTTCAAAATTGAATTGCAGTGAAGATAACCAGTCAGATATAGTACGATTTAAGTCTCCGGGAGAATCTTTCTTTCGTATAAAAGTAATTTTACTTCGCTTAAAGTCGAGCAGCACAAGCTGGAATTCCATCATTTTAAGTGTAACTGAACGTAGATATAATTTACGTTCTACAGATTCGTAGTTAATATGTCTAGCGGGGGTCGAAATCGTGCATAATGATGGTGTTATGCTTTCCAGAAATTCTTTCTTTTTATAAAACTGAGACTCCAAATCAGGTATGAATAGAACTAATTTCTCCAATTCATCACTCCTTTTTTATCTTTTTAACGAATATGCTCTTAACTTTGATACATAAACACACAAAAGAATACGATATGGAATAACTTCATTTCCGCTCACTGGAGAAAAGCGGTATAATAGAAGGAATGCTTTTCTTAGGGAGTGGTCCGATGAACATGACTGTCGAACGTGTATCCTACTTGCACGAAACTGAAATAGATGAATTTATGAATGGCATCAAACATGCCCTCCGGCCGGAGATAGAGGCCAATGCGCTGGAGGTTAGACGCGCTGTGGCTCTTGTCAGAAATGGGGCAACCAATTCCTACAGGTATGACCCATCTGAAAGTGCCGTGATAGCGAATCTCCTTGGCGTAGAGTCTGAAAATGTACGCCTTTCATTCAATAAAATGGATACCACTTGCACATGCGGGTACGCTGGCTGGTGCTCGCACCGGATTGCAGTTGTTTTTCACCTTTACTCACAGCACCATTCTCTGACCGAGTGGCTCCATGAATGGCGCAAAACTGAATCGCAGCAGATGGCGCTGTCCATTTCCGAACGTACTCCAGATGCATGGATTGATGTCCTGATGCGTTTAACTAAGCCCCTTCGCACCATTGGAATGGCAGAAAACCCTGGCGTATTCATCCATGAATCTTCTATAATCGATCAAAAAGCAACTCCGCTTATTCCTTTTGAATATGAATGGAAACCCCTTTTTGAACTTTATTATCGTTTACACGTACTGGATGCTGGATGGGCATATGTAAAAGGCCATCTTGGCGGCGAACCAACTTCTTTTTTCTATGGAAAATGGTATGTGCAAAACTGGCTGACGGAACAGCTTGGAAAACTGAATGACAATGTCACTGCAATCGGAGCAAAACCGAAATTGTTTGAAGCAGATGCTTTCCATGAGCGAGTGAAAGATCTCGTTCGGACGTTCGCGCTTGGTAATTCAGGTCTTTTCCAAGAAAGATTTCATGTCTACCGACTCTTTTGGCAGCATTTATTTCCATCGAAAACTGCCAGGGGTGCTGAACTATTAATTCTTGCCAATGAGGACACGGAGGAAGCACGGGTTTTCATTGCATTTTTCCACTTAATTCAAAGTGAACATGATGAATTGACGGAGCTCGTTAAACATGTTTCAGCTGATACTGTTGCTACATGGTTACCGCTGGCTCAGCTTGCGGAAAGCAATGAAGAGACGGATGCACTGGCGATTATTATGCATGCCTTGCTGCCGTTCATTGGCGAATACGTAAATGAATCTGTTTCACTTTCATCTCGTCCAGCGTTCGTGCGGAATATCGATGGTTTATTCGAAGCCGCCGATTTCTCGGAAGAATTGCGCGAGAGTATGTTTGTACAATATGGTGAGCCGGGTGTTGATGTTTACGCTGACTTTCTTGTTGAGCGGGAACGTTTCCATGAATGGGCGGCTCTGATGCATCGATATGGTGTTTCTTATGATGGTGCTGAAGCAGGCGGTTTAAGAGTGGCACTAACTTCCGACCCATCAGCCGTTTTGCCTCTCCTCCATACATTCGCGATGGGTTTCATTAAAGAAAAGAACCGACATAGCTACCGCCGTGCGGTAAAACTATTTAAACAAATGAAAACTGGTTCGAAGAAAAGTGGCAAAGTCGACTTTTGGAATCAGTATATTGATACAGTGCGTGAAAAAAACCGCAGACTACGCGCATTGATGGAAGAAATGGAGAAAGGGAATTTGAACTTATGACGGGAACATTTACATTGAACCGCCTATTTCGGATGAGCATCCGCCTAACGGAGGAAGGCTTATTTTCAATAGTTGCAGTAGACGGATCGGGCCTCCAAGTTGCTCCGGATGAACTTGTCTCCTTCCTGTTTTTCAACAATGAGCGGGCACTGTACGGGCTTCTTGCCACTACCGATGAGGAAATGGCTTACTTACAGGCTGACCAGTTGCTACAAGTTTTTTCTGTTTTACATCCCTACGTTACATTCGAAGGGCTAACCGAGGAAGACGCTATTCAGCTTGCTTCTATCCGTGAAGCAACTATTGCTTGGACCGACCCAAATTTATGGAATTATGCAGAAGTCGACGGTACTACTATCCGTTTTGACGACGGTAAAGCAGGCATTTCAGAAGGTGCCGCAACTGTTATCAGTCAAGCGGTCAGCAGTAAACTTGCCGCGTCTGCGATCAACCCTGAGTTGCTTCCTTCACTGTTGCCTCATTTACGGACATATGGCTGGCCGGGCGAATCCGTTTCTACCATACCAATCAATGTCGCTTTCCGTCTGACTGAACCAGAAGTCGAAACCGATACGGAATGGCTTCTCGAAACAGTTATTATTAGTGAACGAGGTGCACACTGGACGCCGGCTGCCCGGAAAGTGAATGCTCCAGCCGCAGATGCTCTTCCTGCCAAATGGAAGCCTTATGCAGATGACATTATGAAAAAGCAATCCGAAATGACTTCATTCCTTGGCTCTGTAGATTTAGCTTCAAGCGAAAGCTTTTTGTCCACGCCAATGTCAGATTCTGAAGTTCGGACATTCATCAAAGATGATCTTCCACTGTTGCAATCATTTGGTTACCCAGTCATCCTGCCTGCATGGCTGAAATCGGTGACGGAATCGAAAATGCGAATTCGAACAAACGCAGGCATACAATCCTATAAATCGGCTACCGGTTTAGACGAAGTACTGTCCTTCGATTGGAATTTCTCACTTGCCGGTAATGAGATTGACCGCGACACGTTCCGTAAACTTGTTGATGAAAACCGTGAATACATCCGATCCGGCGATGAATGGTTTCATATCGATCCTCTGTGGCTTCGAAAAATCCGTGATTTGATGGATCGTGCCGATGCCGGAGAGTGGACTGTTAAAGATTTGCTCTTCCAAGATGTGCCGGAAGAGATTGTCCCTCTTGAAGAAGACGAAGATAATGATGACCCACTATTTGCTTTCACCATGCAGCAGTCACTACGCGGTTATATGGAAATGCTATCCGATAAAAAAGGACTTCCTCCAGCGGGAATCTCAAAAGATTTACTTGCAGAACTTCGGCCATATCAGGAAGACGGCTATAACTGGCTTACCTTCATGCGTGATAACAGTTTTGGCGCGTGCCTGGCGGATGACATGGGACTCGGGAAAACAATTCAGCTCATCACTTATTTACTGAATATCCATGCGAGACATGATACAGATTCCCCATCACTTATCGTCTGCCCAACAAGTGTACTCGGCAACTGGCAAAAAGAAATCGAACGGTTTGCTCCGACTCTTTCAGTTCATACTCATTACGGGCCGCAGCGAGCTAAAGACGAAAACTTTAAGACACTTATTGCTCAATTGAAACCAGATGTCGTTCTTACAACTTACGGCACGGCTTCACAAGATGGCGAAATGTTGGCAGAAACAGAGTTTGCCAGCATTACACTTGATGAAGCTCAAAACATCAAAAACATGCAAACAAAGCAGTCTCGCGTTATTCGGAAACTTCGCGGTAAGCATCATATTGCATTGACTGGTACACCTATTGAAAACCGTTTATCAGAACTGTGGGCAATTTTCGACTTTATCCATAAAGGTTATTTCGGCAGTTTCCGTAAGTTCACTGATAACTACATCATTCCAATTGAGCGGGATGATTCTGAAGCGGATAAACGGAAACTGCGGGCAAAAATTCGTCCTTTCCTTTTGCGCAGAACAAAAAGTGATCCTGATTTACAGCTCAATCTGCCTAAAAAACTTGAGCAAAATGAATATTGTCCTTTGACGACAGAACAGGCCGCCTTGTATGAAAGTTTCCTTGAAGAAACGAAATTCAAGTTGCAGACACTCACCGGTTTTGAAAAGAAAGGGCTTATTCTAAAAATGCTTAGTCGATTGAAACAGCTTTGTAACCATCCATCCTTATTCCTGAAGGAGCCGAATGCTCCTGCCGAACAGATGATGTCCAGGTCCAATAAATTGGACTTGATTGTTTCAATGGCAGCTGAAATCGCTTCGAACAAAGAACAATGCCTGATCTTCACGCAATACATTGGCATGGGGCAACTCATTCGCCAGTGCTTGTCAGAGCTGCATGGAATCGATGTTCCATTCTTGACTGGCAGTATGCCGAAAGGACAGCGTGACCGGCTTGTCGAGGCTTTCCAAGAAGGCGAATTCCCGATTTTCATCTTATCGTTGAAAGCTGGGGGAACCGGGTTGAACTTGACGGGTGCAAATCATGTATTACATGCGGATAGATGGTGGAATCCTGCTGTTGAAAATCAGGCGACCGACCGCGCGTACCGTATTGGCCAAACAAAATTCGTTCATGTCCATAAATTCGTGACGATTGGAACGATAGAAGAAAAAATTGATAAGATGCTTGTTGAGAAAGCAGCATTGTCCGCAGACCTTATCCAATCAAGTCAGTGGCTGTCCGACTTGTCCGATACGGAACTAGACGATTTATTATCATTCGATACCTAACTGTATAGATAGCTATGTAAGGAAGACCCCAGAGCCGCCAGTGGCACTGGGGTCTTTTCACTTACCATCATCGAAATCCTTTCAACCTCGTTCAGCAAATGGGAGGATATGCACATTCCCGAAGTTTCTCTTCCTTTCTATATCTTCAATCCGATTAAGACGCTTGTTCTGATTAGCAACAATACTGATTAGTTGTCCAATCTGCAATTCCATTCGTTTCACATCCTTATCATGTGCAGTCATTTTCCACGCTCCTTTCAATCCAGATTCCGTTTATGCGGATTCCGTAGGCAAAAAAATTTGCACAACCGGAATCCCCATTAACGTTTTTTCTTTTAGGCATATAATATCCGACCCCCATCGGATATCGATGTTACATTCCCTTATGTGCCACATCGCACAATTGTCCCTGAGCATGTAGTTGTGGCGTTTTCTTCTCACTCTTACGAATATAGGCAGAACCCCATCTGTTGATATATTCGGACATTTCTTTTCCTCATGCAGGGCTCTTAGGCAGCGTTCGCCTAATGGCACTCTGTTTATCACCTATCCATTTTCAGTTGTCATTGCGGCTCCGGTTTGTTGCCCGGCATAACTCCTCCTTATTCCGATTATTTCCCAGCTTGCTATGTATCACAGCGCCTGGTCAAAATATCGGCAAACCTTCCGTTTCACGGTTAGGCAAATTGAAATGCTCTTCATCACTATTTCCAGCTGCCGGCGGTGTCGTACTCACAACATGCTCACTGTATAAGTTGTCATCAGCTCGCCTTTTCGTCAATATGAAGCGAACGTCTTCGCCTATCACTTCGGTGACGTAGACACGGCTCTTATCATGTCGTTCATAAGATCTAGACTGTATTCGACCGCCCACGCCGATGAGGGATCCTTTACCGCAATGTTTCGCAGTATTCTCCGCTACTTTCCCCCACATTGTACAAAGTACAAAGTCTGTCTCCATTTCTCCTTTCTGATTTTTGAAGTTACGGTTTACAGCGAGAACAAAACTTGTCTGTACCCTTCCTTCTGATATTTTCCTGAGAATCGGATCTTTCGTGATACGACCCACAAGTGCAACTTGGTTCAATCGATTTCCTCCTCTCCCATTTATTGATTTCATCATACTTGGTTCGCTTTAATTCGTGCAACAACGAATATTCCAATTTTCAGTCATTATTTCGCTATAAATTCTCTATATAAACGATCAATAATTGGGTTTATTCTTCCAAAACCTTGCAACCTCGAGGCGTAGCTGAATTAATCTGATTTGCTGACAATTCATTTTTGCTATGTTTTAATTAACTTTTAGAAATTTATGCTTATGTTATACTAAAAAGAAAAAGATTGGAGTGGACGACAATGAAAACATTCAAAATGTTGTCTCTCGGAATATTGATTGAAAATCGTGTGCAGGATTTCCCGCTTATCGACGGGATTATTATCAACCAAGAGAACAGCCATCGAATGTGGATATTGGAGATGTTCATCGATAAGAAAAATCAAGCTATCTTTGAGAAGTGGATGGCGGATGAGGAGTTACTTGAAGTGAAAGCCGTTATTTCATATCCCGAGAATGAACCGGCTGCTTTCCGTGTTGCTGTCAAAGGGGTCAAGCTGATTGGCGAAAATGTCTCTGTTTTATTAAAAGGTCGACTGAAACGGGCACGTGCGCAGTATGCCGAACAGTTACTCCAAGAATTGATTGGCGAAGGATTTGAAGGGGATGAACTGTTACAACGGTTCGAATCTGATATGCGTTCACGTCCGCGTTTGAAGAAAGATCAGGAAAAAATAGAAGAATGACGTCATACTGCCTGTAGCTCGGGCAGTTTTTTAATTAGAAAAGTGCAAGGCGCCCGCTAGACACGACAGGTAAGGATAACTGACGATTGTCTAAGACCGTGTCGTCCTGTCGCAAAAAGAAGGGTTGTAGTTTGGTTGCTCCTTGTTGCGACAGGACCCGAGCGGCTAGATACCAACTCCAGTAGAAAAAGCTTATAGATTTCTTATCATAAAAAAACCGCCTCAAATACTACGAGGCGGTTCCCGCACGGCTTGCGGTTAGCGGTTGTTTCCATTCTTTTTGTTCTGGTCAAGATTTTCGTCTCTTGTTGTACCAGTTGGTGTATTCGTGTTCGTGTCTCCATCATTAATAACGCCTTCGTTCGGAATTGCGTTGTTATCGTCTTCGATGACATCGTTTTGTACTCCGTTGTTGTTATTAATGACTCCGTTATCGACACCGGTGCCATTCATATCCCGGTCGTTCTCAAGACCATCCATATTCGGTCCTGTTTGCCCATTGTTCACATCAGGCGTTATGTCTCTTGCTCCGTCCTCCACTTTTTCCATTGGAGTTTCGTTGTTCTTTGGTACTGCATCGTTGTTTGCACAAGCTGTAAGGACAAGTCCCGACATAAGAACAAGTGGCATCGCTTTTTTGAACATGAAAAGATTCCCTCCTCTCCACAAGCCGTCTATCACACAAAGTTGTATGATACTACGTAGCTTTGCCAGAAATGAGGGAACTATCCATTTTACTTTTTACGATTCAAAATACTTTTTAAGCAATGTCTCGACGTAAACCGCTTCGGCTTTACAGTGATATTCATAATGAGTATCAAGCTTTTCCTGCATGCTCTGGATTTCCACTATCTGTTCTTCAGATGGCGGCTCGCTAAGGATGCGGGCGATGATTTCATTGATACGCTGTGCAAGGTCTTCATGGAATTCCGGATTTGTTTTCATGTCTTCCGGAATTTTCGAATACCAGAGCGCTTTAACTGTAATATATTCACGCCATGTGGCGATATAATCATCGATACTGAATTTTTCGCCCGACCACTCAATATCGCTCATGTATTGTTCGAAGGTTTGTGTAATCGACCTCGTAATACTACTTTTTAAATTTGGAGAAAGATCTTTAAACATACTGATTTGTAACCTCCCACTTTAGAAGTGCGTTTTGATGGCACCCGTAATGACCATTGTAACCAAATTTCAGGGCATTCGCAAATTTAGTTTCCATTTTCTGAAACAATAGGCCCAAGAGCTAATGTAATTTCCGTTTCGCAAGCGATTTCCCCGTCAACTGTTGCAACTGCCTTTGCCTTCACTATCGTTCCTCGAGATCTTATAATTTCCACTTCAAGGCGTAACGTATCACCCGGTGTCACTTGTCGCTTAAAGCGGCAATTATCAATACCCGCAAAAAAACCTAGTCGCCCTTTATTTTCTTCTTTTTGCAACAAAGCGACAGCGCCGACTTGTGCGAGCGCTTCCACAATAAGAACACCTGGCATAACCGGATATCCCGGGAAATGTCCATTAAAGAAATCTTCGTTAATTGTCACGTTTTTTATGCCAACTGCCCGTTTTCCCTCTTCGACCTCAAGAATCCGGTCTACCATAAGAAACGGGTAACGGTGTGGCAAAATTGCCTGTATCTGTACTGCTGTTAGCATAGCCATCCTCCTGTCATTTTAATATGTATTTTTAAAATTACAAAACAAAAGAGCCTTTTTATGACTCTTTTCCATTAATAATATCCATAATATGTGTCCAAGTCTCTTTTTTGAAGACTTCGCCCGGTTCTCCATCTCCGATATTGCTGTAGCCTATCACCGCTCCGAGGTAAGCTGCACCGGCTAGAATCAAGAGGACAAGTATCACACGAAGCCAAATTGGAAGGAGGCGAATTTGGACCCAAAATTGCTTCTTTGGTGGAGTTTCCTCTACCGGTCCATTTTGCCGCCCGCGTTCTTTTCGAGTAGATCGAATTAAAGGCGGTGCGCTATCCCTTTTCTTAGGCTCATCCTGTTTCAAGCCGTTTCGTTTTTCATCTGTCATTTTCAGTACTCCCTAATTGTCCAGTCTTCAGGCGCCTGCGCAAACATTTTACTACTAAAATTTTATCGAATGCCGTTGATCAGGCCTAGCATCTGATCCGCAAGTGTCACTGTCCGCGCATTGAATTGGTAATTACGTTGAACATTAATGAGATCCGTCATTTCTTTCTGTGAGTTGACGTTAGATCCTTCAAGCGCCTGACCCTCTAAGCCAATTTCGCTACGCGCAGCACCTTGCAGTTCCGTTAAGACCTGTTGTTGTGTGACGCCAAGATCCGCTAAATTGGCAGGCAGAGCAAAGTTCGTTGAAGAAAGACGCTGCATTAGATTTGGCCGTTCCATCACTGTCACGGCAAGTTCGATTGTCTGTGTCGTCCCATCCGCATTTGTCAGTTGCAGATTCCCGCCCGGTTTAACCGTATAATTTGTGATATTATCGGAAAACGTGATTGGCAATCCTGCACTGTTTGCGACTGGGTAGCCCTCACCGTTCACCAACATCACTTGTCCGTTAGCAACTGGGGAAACGTAGAAATTCCCCTGACGTGTATAAACCGTTTGCTCTCCGCCTCCATCTGGCATAAGGACGTTGAAATACTGTTTTGGTGTCGTCAATGCAAAATCAAGTTCCCGACCTGTCGTTTGCAACGAACCGGCTTTCCAGTTCATCTGTGCTTGACCAAGCATAGCTCCTGATCCATAGCGGATGCCTAATGGTGATTGGCGCGGTGCAGTGTCTGCTTTGTCATTATTGAATTGTTGGAATAACATTTCCGAGAATTTGGCGTCGCTCGCTTTATAGCCATGAGTTGAAGTGTTCGCAAGGTTATTCCCGATTATATCAAGTTTTCCTTGTAATTGGTTAAGTGTATTTGTTGCTGTCGTCATTGTGCGTATCATGATGCATCCCGACTCCTTCCGAATGGCGTGTCATCAGTTGACACGTCCGACTTCCGTGACTGCTTTCTCCATGCTGCGGTCATATGCTTGGAGAATTTTTTGATTGGCCTCGAATGCACGGTATGCCGTTAGCATATCCGTCATCGTACGTGCGCCATCGACGTTCGAGCCTTCAAGGTAACCTTGTTGCATCGAGTAAGAGACGCCTGCCATGCCGTTTGCCGCGGCAAGATTTTCTCCGCCTTCTGTCACGAACATGCCGTCTTCTTGTTTTAGGAGCATGTCAGGGCGCTGTGCGAATGAAATACCGAGTGTTGCAACAGCCGTATTCCCTTCCATGATTACGCCGCCATCTGTTATATGGAAATCATCGTTTTGCAGGGCAATCCGCTGGCCATTGCTATCAAGCACATATGCACCGCCCGCACTTGTCAAAAATCCGTTGGGATCAAGTGTGAAGTTACCGTTTTTAGTATATTGTTCGCGTCCGCCTTCATTTTCAAGTCTGAAGAAGACAGCACCCTGTATACCTGTTTCTGCATCAATCGGCAAACGCCCGTCAATCAGCGCCACGTCGGTCGTCAGCTCGGTTTCCAGCAATTGTCCTTGCGAAAATAACGGTAATGTCTCCTGCATGTAGACACCCGTCGAAACTGAACCGACTGGGGATAATCCCTTCATCTGGAAACCGTTTTCTGTTGGAATTTTTGCTGTATTAATGCTCGACATATACATTTCGGGAAATGACCGAATTACCGATTGCTCTGCCTTAAAGCCCGGCGTATTGGCATTCGCCATATTGTTCGCCAGCATTTCCGTTTTGCGTTGCTGCGCGATCATCCCTGATCCGACTGTGTAAAATCCACGGAACATGTGCCTGCCTCCTTCTGCTACTTAAAAAATTATATTGGTCGCGATTATTAGCGATTAGATATTTTGTCGATATTTTCCATTAAGATGCCTGTCCCGATTGCAACGCAGTCAAGTGGATTATCTGAAATGAACACTGGAACTTTCAACTCATCGGCGAGTAATTGGTCGATGCCGTGCAATAATGCACCGCCGCCAGTAAGAAATACGCCGCGATCTATAATGTCAGCCGACAATTCAGGCGGCGTTTTTTCCAAGACATTTTTCGCTGCATGAACAATCATATAGATTGATTCTTTCAGTGCTACAGCGATTTCATCCGAATGGATTGTGACTGTACGAGGAAGTCCTGAAACCATGTCACGACCTCTTATATCTATTTGTTCTTTACGACTGCCTGGGAAGACCGTACCAACATTGAATTTAATATTTTCCGCAGTCCGTTCTCCGATAAGTAATTTATAATGATGTTTAATATATTGTGTGATGTCATTGTCAAAAGTATCCCCGGCTACAGTGATAGAGCGCGATGTGACGATATCTCCCATTGATAGGACAGCGACGTCTGTCGTGCCTCCGCCGATATCGATAACCATGTTGCCGCTCGGTTGGAAAATATCCATTCCAGCTCCGATTGCTGCAACTTTCGGTTCCTCTTCAAGATAGATTTTTTTGCCGCCTGATTTTTCAGCAGCTTGTCGAATGGCTTTTTGTTCTACACTCGTTATATTTGTCGGGCAGCAGATGAGAATTCTCGGTTTTGATAAAAAACCTTTAACGTCCAATTTATTGATGAAGTGGGTCAGCATCGCTTCCGTTACATCAAAGTCAGCGATAACCCCGTCTTTCATAGGTCTGATCGCAATGATATTAGCGGGCGTCCTGCCAACCATTTGTCTTGCTTCTTCTCCGACTGCAAGCACTTTATTCGTATGTTTATCAATGGCTACAACTGAGGGCTCGTTTAGAACAATCCCTTTACCTTTAACGTGTATTAAGACGTTGGCCGTACCGAGGTCAATCCCAATATCTTTTGCAAACATTGTTTCTGTTTCCCCTTCCACCTGCATCATCGGATATTCCCGTGTATGTATACGCTTCTAACAAACCATTTTACCATAGTTTGCCGCCAATGAATATACTTTAGAACCATTTTTTGAAAGAACTCTTTATATTCTAACATGAATCGACAGCAATGTTGAGTTAGACGCAATGCATGAATATTACTAGTTGCTTATGTATTCAAGAGTCTAGTCAACAATAAAAGACGGATCGCAATGAGTCTGCGAACCGCCCTTTATTTCTAACTGGTTCCAACTTTTTTCGTCTCATTCATCCATTTAATTCTGGTCGCCTCGCCGCCCCGTAAATGTCTGACAGACTTATGATAGGCAAGTATTTTTGCGACTTCTTCAGATAGTGCCACATCGACGTTGGGCAAGCGTTCCGTCAAGTCTTTGTGGACTGTGCTTTTTGAGTAGCCTGTCGCTTTTGCTAACGCCCGTACTGTAAGTCCAGTTTCCAGCAACATTTTTCCGAGGCGCACGCATCGCCTCCGTATTTGCTCGTGCACGCCCTCTTCCTTTCGTGTCAGGTCCGAATCTTCCTTTATCTTATGCGATTAATGGGCGCGATATGCGGGCAATGGTTGAGAGGGTGAATTGATTGGATATGGGTGGTTGATTTGAGGGTATGAGCGTTGGCGGGGAATTATGAGCGGTTCGCTTGCGGATACGGGCGGTGGCGGGGTGTTATGAGCGGTTCGCTCGCGGATATGGGCGGTAGCGGGGTGTTATGAGCGGTTGGCTTGCGGATATGAGCGGTTGGCTCACGGATACGAGCGGTGGCGCGGGGATATGCAGCAGTTGGCTTGCAGATACGAGCGGTGGCGTGAGGATATGAGCGATTGCCTGGAGTTATGAGCGGTTCGCTCGCGGATACGAGCGATGGCATGGTGATATGAGCGGTTGGCTCGCGGATACGAGCGGTGGCATGGTGATATGAGCGGTTGACTCATGGATACGAGCGGTGGCATGGTGATATGAGCGGTTGGCTCACGAATACGAGCGGTGGCATGTGGTGTTATGAGCGGTTGGCTCACGAATACGAGCGGTGGCATGGTGATACGAGCGCTTGACGCGGAGTTACGGTCAGTCTACTCGAGATAGTATCAATTCGCACACGGTACATCTGTTTTTATCAAAAGAAAAAGCCACTCCGGATTGATTCGGAAATGGCTGGGAAGGTGCTGTTTTAAAATGCAAGATATGAGCGCGGGTTGACAGCTACACCGTCCTGTTGTACTTCGAAATGAAGGTGGATACCAGCTGTATGGTTCCATTCATTTTCTGTTGCGGCACCGAGCACTTGACCCTGTTCTACCTCATCACCTTTTTTAACGAGAATTCCTGAGACAGATCGATAGACTGTTTTTAACCCATCTGCATGAGAGAGTATGATTTCATCACCTTTAAATGGGTCTAGCACGACATCTTCTACCTTTCCGCTCAATGCAGCTACAACTTCGAACTCCTTGCCTTGTACAGAAATCGTTACACCTGTATTCATCACGTATGTCTGATCGAATACGAGCATAGCGCTTTCACGCATAGCTTCATCTGCATCTACGTCGTAATAATCTTGCAGAATGGCTACGTCATCCAGAAGTGCTTCAGTAAATGGATATTTGAGCAGCTCCTTTGATGCGTTGGTTTCAACTACTAGTCCGTCTTTCGGGTCCTTCCCCGCAACGTCTGCCATGCCTGGAGCATCATCTTTCATGAATGCATTATAACCCCAGATCATGCCGACGAAGACGATTGCGATACCCGAATAGACTACAGGCCAAAACCAGCTTTTTGTCTTTGCACTTGTGTTCTTCTGAGAAGGGGCTTTCGGTTTTTCTTCTCGCATTGTCATCACCTCACTCGCTATTGTTTGCAAGTGAAGGAGTTTTTAAACATTTGGAATCAAGTAATGTGAACTTTTTTATTTGAGTGCCTGTGTAATAGTGTAAAAGAATACTTTCAGCTGTCCATCCTTTCTGCGCATATGCTTCCGCTCCATATTGGCTCATGCCAACGCCATGGCCATATCCGGTTGTTGTTACATGGACAATTTTATTGTTCATGTCAAATGCAATATCAAAATCCGTTGAAGCTAGTCCCAGCAAATCTCGCATTTCTCTGCCAGTCGCCTCGAATCCTGAAGTTACTGCTTTCTGCACACGTCCCGTTGGATTCCGAATGAGTTGAAGGGATCTGAAGCGGTCAGCATCCCATTTACCGCCCATCACTTTATTCCATTCGGTAAGCGTCAGTTTTGCTGTTCGTTTTACTTCCGCCGCAACGTCCCCCTCCCCGGGACTTTCCACGCTTTGTAAATAGGGTATGTCATTGCCGCTAAAATTTTGGGCTGTTTCAGTTTTACCATTAGATGTGGAAAAAAACATGGCCGATATCATTTCATCATTATAAACAATTATATCTCCCGCAGTCGCTTTTACTGCGTCACGTACTTTCCTTTCGTTGCGTTTGAATTCTTTCCCCCATCTTTCTTTTCGTTTCGCTTCAGCTGAATAGACTTGTGCGGAAACATCAGCTGCAATGGTTTTTGTGCCGTTAGCCGTTGTCTGAAGCGCGTATGTACGAGCTGCGATCGCTTGTGCCTTCAAGGCCTCTTCTTGGAACGTAGCAGGCATTTCAGCCGCGACGACACCTACTACATACTCTTCAAGCGAAATTGGCTTGTCCATACCGGCAACACTGATGTTTACGGGGCAAAGCTCCACTTCCTTCACTTCGGCCTCCTTGACTTCTTCCGGCGTTTGCTTCAGTAATAAAGGGATGAAAAACAAGAGTATGATGAATAATGCTGTTAGTAGTTTGTCCATGATTAATTATATGAACCTAATTTGGTTTTATTCCTGCTTTTTTGGGTACACTAGCAAAAGCAAGTACTGTCAGTATTTTGGATGCGGAAAATTAAACACCAAAAAGGCCGTAGTATGAGTCCTACAGCCCTTTTCAAGTATTTATGGAGTTTGGTTAAACGAGTTGTGTTGTTTTTTCAGTTTGTGTTTCCGGTGAAACGCGGACGATATCCGCTCCAAGTGCTGCAAGTTTTCCATGGAAATTCACATATCCGCGGTCAAGATGCGACAATTCGGTAACACGAGTCACGCCTTCGGCTACAAGTCCTGCAAGAATGAGGGCTGCAGCTGCACGAAGATCCGTTGCTGCCACTTCAGCGCCTTGAAGTTCAGACGGTCCAGTAATAATAACTGATCTGCCTTCAATTTTGACGGAAGCATTCATCCGGCGGAATTCTTCAACGTGCATGAAACGATTTTCAAACACAGTTTCAGTCAGAATGCCAGTACCTGTCGATGTCAGCATAAGCGCCATCATTTGGGATTGCATATCTGTCGGGAAACCTGGATGCGGCATTGTTTTCAAGTCCACTGATTTTAACGGATGATTTGCAGTGACACGGACTCCTTCATCTAATTCCGTAATGACGACGCCCATTTCACCCAATTTCGAAATAAGTGCAGCATTATGTTCAGGTACAGCGTTTTCAATGATAACATCGCCGCCTGTAATTGCAGCTGCTACCATGAAAGTACCTGTTTCGATACGATCCGGTATAATATGATGTATCGTACCATATAGTTTATTGACACCTTCAATTCGGATTGTGTCTGTACCGGCTCCAACAACTTTACCGCCCATTTCATTGATAAAGTTGGCAAGGTCCACAATTTCAGGTTCCTTTGCCGAGTTCTCTATAATTGTTGTTCCGGTAGCTAATGCGGCTGCAGTCATGATATTTTCAGTTGCACCGACACTTGGGAAGTCAAGGTAAATCTTGGCACCTTTCAAACCGTTTTCCGCTTTCGCTTCAACGTGACCGTGGCCAAATGTGATTTCTGCTCCCATTGCTTCAAAACCTTTTAAATGTTGGTCAATTGGACGTGATCCGATTGCACAGCCACCCGGAAGAGCGACACGTGCAAATCCATTACGTGCAAGAAGCGGTCCCATAACAAGAATTGAGGCACGCATTTTCCGTACATATTCAAACTGAGCTTCACTTGACAGTGTATCCGAAGAATCGATGATGACTTCATCCAATTTAGGGATGTAGTCCACTTTTGCATTCAAACTTTTTAGCACTTCGTTTATTGTTCCAACGTCCGAAAGATTTGGTACATCACGGATTACGTTTATCCCGTCTGACGCGAGCAGTGCAGCTGCAAGTATTGGCAAAACTGCATTTTTAGCGCCTTCTACCCGGACGTTCCCTTTAAGCATACGTCCACCGTTGATAATAATTTTATCCAAAATAAGTCCCTCCGACTCCTAAGTTGTAGCCAAACATAATATGGTTATATATAATATTTTTCGCCTTACATTCATCTTCAAAACATATACTATTCTACAATGCCCCTGCTTATTAAACAAGTAGCGTCCGGGCTATTTTTCTGACTAAGTGCCACGTAGTTTATAATATGTGCACTTATGGCGTTTTGTGTCAAAAAGTCTTTCCACCTGTCACTTAAGTTCCCCTTATTTAGTCACAGCAAACCTTACATTAACACAAAATGATGAATTTCATGTCATCGCCCCGAATACGATGTTTTTTCATGCTTCAGCGGTTTCCCTTTTGGATAACTGCTGAGTTTTTTTCGTATGCGCGGCGACCACATGCGTCTCACCAAAACATAGTACAAACTATACGTATGTTTAATCAAAAGTAGTTAGCCGAACATGAATGGGAGCTTTCCTGACCAATAGGATAACTCTAAAAAGAAATTTGATACGGACGAACCGATTGCAATGCTGAGTAAAATGAACAATAACTGTGCTTGGAAGACACGGTTTTTTTTAATAATTTTTTCCGGCATGATTACCTGCAGCGCAAAAAATGAAACAGCGATGAAAACAGTATGTGAAACGATGGCCAGCAGTGGTTGAAATGCGATTATGTCACCCACACGAAGACCTCCTTTGTTCAATAATATCGTAAAACAGAGCTATCTTGGCTGTATTGAAAAGGCGGACAGAAGAATTTTTCCCCTGTCCGCCATGATCAACAACTCATTTTGATCTTGTTTCGTAGACGTCGATACGGTTGATGGCACGTTTTAAATCCAGGTCCGCCAATTCGTAATCTAGGCCTTCTTGTTTTGCCCGTAGTGTCTCTTCTGCGCGTTCCGCCGCTTTTTTTGCACGAGCGATATCGATAGAAGAAGCAAGTTCTGCACTTTGTGCTAAAACCGTGACAACATCCGGACGGACTTCGATAAAACCGCCATGAACGGCAATATGTTCAGTCGAATCATCCTTCTGCAGGCGAAGCCCACCGATTTTAAGCGGAGCAACCATCGCGATATGGCCGGGAAGGATCCCAATTTCACCTGTTTCAGTAACTGCGATGATCATGTTCGCTTCAGTTTCAACAACAGGGCCGTCGGGAGTGACGATATTGACTTTAATTGTCTTCATTTTTTTCCCTCCTGGTCCCCTCTAATTAAATACGCCTCGACGTGTAGAACATTGCGTACAAATTTTCATCGGTCTTGTTATTTAAATCCCTCTAAAAATCTGTGACACCCACCCGAGGCCTTATTTCATTTCAGAAGGGGTTTGAATCCTGCTGAATTAAATTAAACTTCTACACCCATACTTTTCGCTTTTGCAATAACTTCCTCGATGCGACCGACAAGTCGGAATGCATCCTCTGGAAGATGGTCGTACGTACCTTTAAGGATGTCGCTGAAGCCCTTAATTGTTTCAGCCACTTGTACGTAAGATCCTTTTTGTCCTGTAAACTGTTCAGCAACGTGGAAGTTTTGTGATAGGAAGTTCTGGATACGACGTGCGCGTCCAACCAACTGCTTATCTTCTTCGCCAAGCTCATCCATACCTAGGATAGCGATGATATCTTGGAGCTCACGGTAACGCTGAAGTGTCTGCTGCACTTGACGTGCAACTGCGTAATGCTCTTCACCAACGATTTCCGGGCTTAGTGCGCGGGAAGTCGATGCAAGTGGATCCACAGCTGGGTAGATACCCATTTCAGAAAGTTTACGCTCAAGGTTCGTCGTTGCGTCAAGGTGAGCAAACGTCGTTGCTGGAGCCGGGTCAGTGTAGTCATCCGCTGGTACATAGATTGCTTGGATAGACGTAACTGAACCAAGGTTTGTAGATGTGATACGTTCCTGAAGCATACCCATTTCCGTTGCCAGTGTCGGTTGGTAACCAACTGCTGATGGCATACGGCCAAGTAGTGCTGATACTTCAGAACCCGCTTGTGTAAAGCGGAAGATATTATCGATGAATAGAAGAACGTCCGCGCCTTGTTCGTCACGGAAGTATTCTGCCATTGTAAGACCAGTTAGTGCAACACGCATACGCGCACCAGGTGGCTCGTTCATTTGACCGAAGACCATTGCCGTTTTCGTGATAACGCCGGAATCTGTCATTTCGTAGAACAAGTCATTACCTTCACGTGTACGTTCTCCAACGCCTGCGAATACGGAAATACCACCGTGTTCTTGAGCGATGTTATTGATCAATTCTTGAATAAGAACTGTTTTCCCTACACCCGCACCACCGAAGAGGCCGATTTTACCACCTTTAATGTAAGGTGCAAGTAAGTCAACGACTTTAATACCTGTTTCAAGAATTTCAACTTCAGTTGAAAGGTTTTCAAATACTGGAGCTAAACGGTGAATTGGGTCGCGACGTTCTGTTGAAGGAACTTCCTCACCAAGGTCGATTATTTCTCCAAGTACGTTAAATACGCGTCCTAGTGTAATGTCACCAACTGGGACAGTAATCGCAGAACCCATATCGTCAACTATAGCTCCGCGTTGCAGACCATCTGTTGATGACATTGCGATTGTACGTACAGAATCATCCCCGAGGTGAAGCGCGACTTCAAGTGTCAACGTTTCAGGCTCAGCGTTTGGACGTTCAATCTGAACCTTCAATGCGTTATAGATTGCTGGAAGCTGACCTTCTGCAAACTTAACGTCAACAACCGGGCCCATAACCTGAAGAACATGTCCTTTATTCATACTTTTTCCCTCCTGTCTTACTCTTTGCCGTACAGTAATAATCAATTACGCCTCGGCGTAATTGCGTCGGGATTTTGAATTGTGCTTGAGGCCTACAGGATGTAGGTCATGCAGTCGTTGCGACAGGACGTCGCGAACTTAGACTGCCTTCCTCTTAACTCCTTTCAAAATCCCTGACATCCGCCGGAGGCTTAACTTGAATCAAGTTAATCTTATTCAAGAGCTGCGACGCCGCCGACGATCTCTGTAATTTCTTGAGTAATCGCAGCTTGTCGTGCACGGTTGAATGAAAGTGTTAAAGAATCTATTAAATCAGCTGCATTATCAGTAGCAGTTTTCATCGCTGTCATACTGGAAGCATGTTCACTCGCTTTTCCGTCGATTACAGCTCCGTAAATAAGACTTTCCGCGTATTGCGGAAGAAGCACTTCAAGTATTGCTTCGCCTGAAGGCTCAAACTCATAAGAAGTTGTAGCGGAAGTCGATGTGATGTCAGTGAGCGGAAGCAATTTCTTTTCCGTCACTTCACTTGCGATGGCGGAGACGAAGTGGTTGTAATACAAGTACACTTCATCATACTCGCCTTCTGTGAACATGCCAACAGCACGCTTCGCGATATCTTTTACTTCATCGAAAGAAGGATGATCGGTTAGACCAATCTTACTTTCAACAATATTGAAACCAAGTCGTTCGAAAAAGTCGTGTCCTTTTTGTCCGATTGAAATGATGCTCACTTCTTCTTTAGAAGAGTGGCGCGTTTCAATCGCACGTTTTGCGATACGCAGGATGTTAGCGTTGTAACCACCTACAAGTCCACGGTCTGATGTAATAACGATATAACCTGTCTTTTTGACGGGCCTACTTATCATCATCGGATGACTTAAGTCACTTGTTCCAGCAGCGATTGAACCTACAACTTCTTGAATTTTCTCCATGTACGGGATGAACGCTTTCGCATTCAGCTCGGCACGGCTCAATTTAGAAGCAGAGACCATTTGCATGGCTTTCGTAATCTGACTTGTCTTTTTCGTCGATTTAATACGGTTTTCTATGTCGCGTAAAGATGCCATTGGCAATTCTCACCACCTTATTGTTTTTTTGGTCAATTTAACGGTGAACGTCAAATTTGATTCCAACTAGAATTATTCAGAACGTGCGAAAATCTTCTTGAATGCGTTGAGTGCTTCTGCCATCAAATCATCAGCCGGAAGGTCTTTCGTCGTGCGAATATGGTCTAAAACGTCAGTGTGGTTAGATTCGAGCCAGCTTAAAAGTTCGCTTTCAAAACGAAGAATATCTTTGACTGCAATATCGTCAAGGAATCCACGCGTCAATGCGTAAAGAACCATTACTTGCTGTTCAACTTTAAACGGTTTATTCAAGTCCTGCTTCAAGATTTCAACTGTACGCGCTCCGCGGTCCAGTTTCGCTTGAGTTGCAGAGTCAAGGTTTGATCCGAATTGTGAGAACGCTTCAAGCTCACGGTATGCCGCAAGATCTAGACGTAGTGTACCCGCAACTTTTTTCATTGCTTTAATTTGCGCTGATCCACCAACACGGGAAACGGAAAGACCGGCGTTGATCGCTGGACGTACACCCGAGAAGAATAGGTCAGATTGAAGGAAAATTTGTCCATCTGTGATGGAGATTACGTTCGTTGGAATATAAGCAGAGATATCTCCAGCTTGTGTTTCAACAAATGGTAATGCCGTGATAGAACCAGCACCAAGCGTGTCATTCAACTTCGCTGCACGTTCAAGTAAACGGGAGTGAAGATAGAAAACGTCACCAGGATAAGCTTCACGGCCCGGAGGACGACGAAGTAGCAAAGAAAGTTCACGGTATGCCGCCGCTTGTTTAGATAGGTCATCATAAACAATTAGAACGTGCTTACCTTGGAACATGAATTCTTCAGCCATTGTTATTCCTGTGTATGGTGCAAGGTATAGTAGTGGAGATGGTTGTGAAGCAGAAGCCGTAACAACGATTGTGTAATCAAGTGCGCCGTTTTTACGGAGTGTTTCAACAACACCACGAACTGTTGATTCTTTTTGTCCGATTGCTACATAAATACAAATCATATCTTGGTCAGCTTGGTTCAGAATTGTATCAATTGCAACTGTCGTTTTACCTGTTTGACGGTCACCGATGATCAATTCACGCTGTCCGCGACCGATTGGTACAAGTGCGTCAATCGCTTTAATGCCGGTTTGTAGTGGTTCATGAACGGATTTACGCGCCATAACCCCTTGTGCCGGGCTTTCAATTGGACGAGTTTTTGTCGTTGCAATCGGACCTAATCCATCAACTGGTTGCCCAAGTGGATTCACTACACGTCCGATTAATTCTTCTCCGACAGGAACTTCCATAATACGGCCTGTTCGACGTACTTCATCGCCTTCTTTGATGTCTGTGTAAGGCCCTAGGATAACGATACCAACGTTGTTCGCTTCCAAGTTTTGAGCCAGACCCATGACGCCAGTTGAGAACTCTAAAAGTTCTCCGGCCATGACGTTGTCGAGGCCATGAGCACGTGCGATACCATCACCAATTGTGATAACTGTACCGACTTCGCTCACTTTCATCTCAGATTGATAATTTTCAATCTGCTGTTTTATGAGAACACTGATTTCCTCAGCTTTGATGCTCATGCATGTCACCCCTCAAGTTTCAGATTTATGACCCAATGAGATCCCGTTTCAGTCGCTCGAGCTTCGCGCTCACGCTGCTGTCGTAGATATTGTTACCAATTTGGAGACGAATACCTCCGATTAGGCTTGGATCAATGATATTTTCAATACGCAATGCTTGTTTACCGATTTTTTGCGCGAACGCAGTAGAGATGGCTTGGCTTTCATCAGCCGTCAGCAAACGTGTAGAATACACTTTTGCTTCAGCGATGCCTGCCGCATCATTCGAAAATGCGGTAAATTCGTCAACTAGGTTTACAACCTCGTCTATGCGTTTCTTGTCGATCATTACGAACAGTGTATTCAAAATGAGCTGATTCGCGCCTTTGAATAAATCTGCAAGAAGTTCTTTCTTTTTAGCTGTTTTCAATCTCGGTGAATCAAGTAATTGACCGAGCTCTTTGTTTGTTTGGAAAACTTTTTTCAATTCAATTAGATCTTCTTGAATCGGGCCAGTTTGTCCGTTTTTTTGTGCTAGTTCAAACAATGCCTGTGCATAGCGCTTTGCTGCAACCGATTGGCTCATCGGCCTTCGCCTGCCTTCTCAATCGTCTCTTCAATCAATGCGCGATTATCTTCCTCGGAAATTTCTTTACCGAGTACTTTAGATGCTGCAAGGATAGAAAGAGATACGAATTCTCCGCGAACTGCCGCGACGGCTTTGTCTTTTTCTGATGCAATTTCAAGAGTCGCTTCTTCTTTCATACGACCCACTTCTGAACGAGCTGCTGTAAGAATTTCGGCACGCTGTGTTTCGCCTTGCTTACGGGCATTTTCAACAATCGCCTGCGCGTTGTTGCGCGCTTCATTCAACAGGTTACGCTGTTCTTCAAGAATTTGTTGTGATTCCGTACGGCTTTTTTCAGCTGCTTCGATTTCATTTGCGATCAACTCAGCACGTTGATCCATGATTCCCATAAGCGGGCCCCAAGCAAATTTCTTCAGAAGAAGCATAAGAATCGTGAAAAATGAAAGTGTGACGATAATATCGCCTAGGTTAAGTCTGTTGTTCAATTTTTCTAAAAATCCTGGATCGGCTGCATCTGCTGCCAATAGGACGAAGGTATCCAAAAACACGATTGTTTCACTCCCTTCAAGAGCTTATAATTCATCAAATATGAAAATCGTTCTTTATATAGTTTAAATCACTTCTAGCGTTTTTATCCATAAAGGAATGGCGAAGGACGTTAAAGTGCGCACTTCGCCATTTTGTAGATGTTTGTACTACTTATTTGTTCATTACGATGAATGCAACTACTACCGCAATGATAGGAACCGCCTCAACTAGTGCAACCCCGATGAACATTGTTGTTTGAAGAACGCCGCGTGATTCTGGTTGACGAGCGATCCCTTCAACTGTTTTAGATACGATTAAACCGTTACCGATACCTGCACCAAGTGCACCAAGACCGATTGCGATTGCCGCTGCTAATAGACCCATAGTATAATTTCCTCCTAAGATTTTCGAGTTTTTTTGTTTGTTCACCCGTTAAACGGGCAGTATATGTTTAATGGTCTGTGTTGACTTTGTGCGCCATATAGACCATCGATAACATAACAAAGATGAATGCTTGGATTGCTCCGATAAAGAGCGAGAACCCTTGCCAAGCGAGTGCTGGAACTAGAGCGCCGACAAAGCCGTATACGCTTCCTGCTCCGAGCGTGGCGATAAGACCGATTAAGACCTCACCAGCATAGATGTTTCCGTAAAGACGCAGACCGAGTGTCAGCGTGTTTGCAAATTCCTCAATGATCTTCAAGGGGAATAAAAACGGCATCGGTTTTAGATAACCATTTCCGTATTCTTTGAGACCGAGTAATTTAATACCGTAGTAATGCGTTAAAACAACGACCATTGCAGCAAGAGTCAATGTAACTGTCGGATCTGCTGTTGGTGATTTCCACCAAAGCTCATGATCCCAAGTAATTGAGAATGGAAGTCCGAGCACGTTGGCTACGAAAACAAACATTAATAGCGTTATTCCAAGTACATGAAAGCGCCCGCCTGTTTTCCAGTCCATGTTGTTCTTGATAATACCTTTTACGAAATCCATGATCCATTCCATAAAGTTCTGCATACCCGTAGGTTTCAGTTGCATTCTTCGCGTTGAAATGAATGCGATAAGGAATACAATCAGGCACGTAATGAAAAGCATAAGGACGTTTGACAAGTTAAATGTCAATCCGAGCCATACTACCGTCGGATTTTCATGGTTCACGTTTCGTTCACCTCCCTTTCAAAATCGAATTAAGCATTTCCTGCGAAAAAGCTAAGTGCGTCGTCAGCTCTTTTCTTCGAAAAAGCTTTAATGGTTTTTTGTACGGAATATAATTCCACCAGCCACTAATAGGATGTAAGGAATCATAAGCCCGATAACCGAACTAACCAGGTTAAAATGTTCCGGCAGCGAAATGGCGACTGCTGCCGCAGCCACACCGGATGCAAAGCGCATCATCGTTCCAAGTGAAGCTTTTTTCTTTCCTTCCGTAAAAATCTTATCAAATCTTTCCATTCTACGGACAAGAATCCAGAAATTATACAATCCAAACAGAGATCCGACAATTAAACCTGCAAAAACAGGTTTAAAATCAGTTAATGCCCAACCGAGGACAAACAATGCGAGCAAAAAAAAGAGAACTCTCTTTTGCCTTTTATATATTCCCTGCAAAGTCTCCATGGTAGATTATTCTCCTGATTCGTATTTCTAGATTGTAGAAGCCTTGCAACTTCATCTGAGATTAGGCTTAGAAGCAAGCAGATCACAAGGAAAAACGGGTGGTTCCATTTCGCCGTCCAGCCAGTTATTTGTCCAGTCTAAGCAGGCCGCTTACACTATTCTTGGCAAGACTCTGAAAAGGATGGAACCTGTAAGTTGTGCGAGTATTGTCGAATGGAAGGCGTTTCGGCAGATGGAACGTTTACTCAAATGCAAGATGCCATTTAAGCTTTGCACATCCGTCGAAAAGCGATAGGACATCAACACAGCCTTAACATTCACATTATGTTGCCGTTTCATTATGAAAACCCTATCATTCTTACCCTTTGTAAGCATACAATAGGCATATTTTGATGTCAATTGATTCCCGTGAAATTCTTCACAAAGTCTTCACTTTGTCAAATATTCGACAAATTTGGGTGTTTAAACACCAGATGGTTAGATACGTTAAAGTTCTATTAGGGATTCCCCTTAGTTTTCAAGGTAATGATGTTGTGACAGTTTGACGAATTTTCATGACAGTTAGGTTAGTGCTTTGACATGACTAACTGGAGTAGTGCCATGAATAACTGGTGGATTGCCATGAATTCACGTGAGAGCCATGAATAACCGACGAAATGCCATGAATAACTCTCGTTTTACCATGACTTCACACGGGAGCCATGACTAACCGGAGAAATGTCATGATTAACTCTCGCTTTGTCATGAATTCATGTGAGAGCCATGACTAACCGACGAAACGCCATGAATAACTCGCGGTTTGCCATGAATTCACGTGCGAGCCATGACTAACCGACAAAATGCCATGAATAACTCTCGTTTTGCCATGAATTCACGTGCGAGCCATGACTAACCGACGAAACGCCATGAATAACTCGCGGTTTGCCATGAATTCACGTGCGAGCCATGACTAACCGACAAAATACCATGAATAACTCTCGTTTTGCCATGAATTCACGTGCGAGCCATGACTAACCGACGAAACGCCATGAATAACTCGCGGTTTGCCATGAATAACTCGCGGTTTGCCATGAATTCACGCGAGAGCCATGACTAATTGGAGAAGTGCCATGACTAACTCTCGTTTCGCCATGACTTCCAACGCCAAAAAAATACGACCGGTTAGATCCGGTCGTCGTGCTGGTTGTTATTCAATAGAAGATAAGTATTTTTTTAACGCTTCAACAATCCGTTCAGAAGCGTGGCCGTCACCATATGGATTGGACGCTTTTGCCATCTTGTTGTATTCCATTTCATCTGTCAAAAGTGTATCTGTCAACGTGAAGATTGTTTCTTCATCCGTACCAGCCAATTTTAATGTGCCGGCTTCGATACCTTCAGGACGTTCAGTCGTGTCACGCAATACAATTACCGGTTTACCCAGTGACGGCGCTTCTTCTTGAACACCGCCTGAATCGGTTAAGATGATATGTGAACGTGCGGCAAAGTTATGGAAATCGATAACTTCAAGCGGTTCGATCAAATGAATACGGTCGTTTCCGCCGAGAAGTTCGTCTGCTATTTCACGGACTGCCGGGTTCATATGGACAGGATAGACGACTTGGATATCGTCATGTTTTGCAAGTAGCCGGTTAATGGCACGGAACATGTTGCGCATTGGTTCACCCAAGTTTTCACGGCGATGGGCGGTTAGCAATACTAGTCTGTCCGTCCCGATTTTATCGAGAACCGGATGAGCATATTCTTCGCGCACTGTCGTTTGAAGCGCATCAATTGCAGTATTACCTGTTATATAAATACGTTCTTCCGACTTCCCTTCAGCAATTAGATTGCGGGCCGATTGTTCTGTCGGTGAAAAATGAAGATCAGCAATGACACCTGTCAGCTGCCGATTCATTTCTTCTGGGTAGGGCGAATATTTATCCCACGTGCGCAGTCCCGCTTCAACATGTCCGACCGAAATTCGGTTATAGAAAGCTGCCAGGCTGCCGACAAAAGTCGTCGATGTATCTCCATGCACAAGTACGATATCAGGCTGTGCTTCTTTCATGATCCGATCAAGCCCCTCTAGTCCGCGTGTCGCAACGTCAACGAGTGTTTGCCGGTTTTTCATGATATTAAGATCAAAATCTGGTGTGATACCGAATGTGTGAAGCACTTGGTCCAGCATTTCGCGATGTTGCGCTGTAACCGTCACAATCGATTCAATGTCGTCCGAATGCTTTTGCAGTTCCAATACGAGCGGAGCCATTTTAATAGCTTCCGGCCTCGTGCCGAAAATCGTCATCACTTTCCATTTCTTTGTCAAAATCTTCACGCCTTCCAAATCATTTTGTTCCGAATAGACGGTCGCCTGCATCACCAAGTCCTGGTATGATGTAGCCTTTTTCATCAAGTTTTTCATCCATTGCAGCGATATAAATATCAACGTCGGGATGTGCTTCTGTCAATGCTTTCACACCTTCTGGAGCAGCAATTAGACACATGAACTTAATGCTTGTCGCACCGCGGCTCTTCAATGATTCGACTGCCGCAATTGCAGATCCGCCCGTCGCCAGCATTGGATCGACAAGAATGAAGTCGCGTACCGATACGTCGGAAGGAAGTTTCACATAATACTCGATTGGCTGAAGCGTTTCTGGATCACGGTAAAGTCCAACATGTCCCACTTTTGCTGCTGGAATAAGTTTCAAAATACCATCAACCATTCCGATACCTGCACGCAGGATCGGTACAATGCCAAGTTTTTTGCCCGCAAGTACGTTTGAATTGGCTTTACAGACAGGCGTTTGGATTTCCACTTCGTGAAGCGGAAGTTCGCGTGTTATTTCGTAAGCCATCAGTGTCGCTACTTCATCGACAAGTTCACGGAATTCTTTCGTTCCTGTGTTGATGTCACGTATGTACGTCAGTTTATGTTGGATAAGCGGATGATCAAAAACGTGTATTTTCGGCATTGTTTTTTCGCCCCTTTTCAGAATGTCCTGTTCATTATAACAGATATATTCCAATTCGGGCACACTAGACTTCCTACTCTTTAATGTCTTACTATTCGGCAAGTAATTGATCGATTTCTTCTAAAGGCATCGGCTTATAATAGTAGAACCCTTGCCCCACTTTGCAGCCTAGACTGCGCAGAACTTCAATGTGCCGTTCTTCTTCAATTCCCTCCGCAACTGTTGTTAAATTGAGATTCTCAGCAAGTTGGATGATTGTTCTGACGACAGCAAGTGTATCCGGTTCATCAAGCGCGCTGATGAAACTGCGATCAATCTTCAACTCGCAAAGAGGCAATTGCGGCAAATAGCTGAGCGATGAAAATCCGACACCAAAATCGTCTACTGATATTTCGAACCCTGCCTTATTTAGTTCTTTAAAAATTAATTTCGCCTTTTGCAAATCAACGAGTCCGATACTTTCCGTCATTTCCAGCATAATATGCCGTGGCGAAAGGTCATAGTTATTTGCGAGTTTTTTTAGTTCATCGACGAAAGCGTGGTCAAAGAAATGATGGACAGAAATATTGACGGCCACCTGATACATTTTTTTGCCTGATTGCTCGCGTTTCTGCTGCCATTCCATCACTTTCGATAAAATAACGATTTCCAGATCAATGATCTTACCCATATTTTCTGCAGCCGGGATGAATAGGTTGGGCGGCACTGGACCGAGGACCGGCGAGAACCAGCGGGCAAGCGCTTCGAAGCCTATGATTTCACCATCTTTTAAATCGACTTTCGGTTGAAGATAGACATCGATTTCCTGTGCAATCAGAGCCTTAGACAATTCATTAAATATCTTCATTTCTCTTATCATTTCTTCGTTTTGCAGATTCCTGTAAAATGACATCGCATTGCCAGGCTTCTTTTTCGCATCCGACATCGCTATATCCGCTCTGCGTAAAAGTTCCTCTTCACTTTTTTTGTCGCCTTCAGTAAATGAAATCCCAATTTTCAGCGTGATGAACATTTCTTGGCCAGCAACAATGAATGGCTCCCCAACAATCGCGCCCAATTCAAGAAGATAGTGTTCCCCACTGCCTTCTTCGCTTTCACTCGTCATGACAAGCGATGCACTTGAAAAACGACCGATAAAGTTTGGTTTTGTTTCACCTACTTTTTCAATTCGTTTGCCAAGCTGAACGAACAATTCATCAGCTGCATCTCTTCCATACAGGTCTACAATTTTTGCATATTCACCTGGTTCTATAATTGCAACAAAATGTTCTTGTCCGTCTAAGATGTTTTGTTTAAGTTTATTCAAAAACGCATGTCGGTTCGGAAGCCCCGTTTGCGGATCAGTGAAAGCAAGCCTGCGATACTCTGTTTGCTGTGTATAATGCTTTCTCGTCATTTGTACAATAGGAACCATCTTTTTGAGGAACTGAATTTGCATTTCCGTCGGATTTCCATTTTTCTTCATGAATACCGTTAGTAGCCCATTCATTTCACCTTCGTCGTCAACTGTAGGGACCGACCAATTCGAATAAAAATCTGATGCCGATTTCTCTACCTGTCGGACAGTCAGTTCACTACTTTCCATGACAATTACATCTTCTGGTACATATTTGTTCCCCAGCGCCTTGTTGTTCAACATTTCTCCAATCAATTGGTCAGGTACGGAGTCTGCAGCTCCAATGTACCAACCGTCATCCTGCTCTTTGAAAAGAATCGAGCATACAGAACCTTCCGGAAAGAAAGACTCAACGACATTCCCTATCTTTTGCAATAAATCAGTGAGCTCTTCCCCCGCATTTATGCCTGAAAAAATAGCCTCTTGCAACCTTAGCAAGGATTCGTCCTTTTTCCGTTCGGTCACATCCAAAATGAAAGATGCGGTAAATAAAACTTTCCCTCTTTCGTCGACGAGCGGCTGGATAACGAGCTCATTCCAAAACGGAGTACCGTCTTTTTTATAATGAAGGATTTCGGCATTCGCAGGCATTCCCTTGCGAAGTTTCTTATTGATTTCCTCAATAAGCTCCATATCGGTTTCTTCGCCTTGCATGAATCGCAAGTTTTGCCCAATCACTTCTTCGGATGGGTAACCCGTAATGTCAGTAAATGCTTCATTGATAAAAACAACTGGATCGTCTGAAACAGATGGATCCGTCAAAATGAAACCTGTCCGAAAACGGCTTCCAAAACGTTGAAGCCAATTAAATAATATTGCTTTTTCAGCTTTGTCGGTCTGCGTTTTTCTAGGATTATCCATCATTCAATCCCTCCTTCAAGTGAAAGAAAAAACAAGCCGCCATCCATTTTGATAGCGGCTTATTTCTTTAGCTATTATGCATATAACGGATATTTGTCCGTTAATGCAGTAACACGTTGTTGCGCTTCTTTTTTCACCGCTTCGTCTTCATGGTTTTTCAGAAGTTTCGCCATGATCGATGCAATTTCTTTCATTTCTTCTTCTTTAAAGCCGCGTGTTGTAACTGCTGGCGTTCCGATTCGGACTCCCGATGTAACAAATGGGCTTTCCGTGTCAAATGGAATCGTATTTTTATTCACAGTGATGCCGACTTCATCCAATACATGCTCTGCAATTTTCCCAGTGATTTCAAGTGATCGCAAGTTTAATAAAACCAGATGGTTGTCTGTTCCGCCGGATACGACGTCTACACCTTCCGCAATTAGCGCTTCAGCCAATACTTTAGCATTGCTCTTCACTTGTTGAATATATGTTTTGAACTCCGGTTTCTGTGCTTCGCCGAATGCAACCGCTTTTGCGGCAATGACGTGCATCAATGGTCCGCCTTGGACACCCGGGAAGATTGATTTATTCAGCTTACGTTCGAATTCCTGTGTAGAAAGGATAAGTCCGCCACGCGGTCCGCGTAATGTTTTATGTGTTGTCGATGTGACGAAGTGTGCGTGAGGTACTGGGTTCTGATGCTCACCTACTGCTACAAGCCCCGCAATATGCGCCATGTCTACAAATAGATATGCGCCCACTTCATCCGCGATTTCACGGAATTTCGCAAAATCAATTTCACGCGGATATGCGCTTGCCCCTGCTACGATCATTTTCGGTTTATGCTCAAGTGCTTTTTGACGAACATCCTCGTAGTCAATCCGCTCATCTTCCTTGCTTACTCCATAATCTACAAAGTTGTACAACTCGCCAGAGAAGTTAACTGGACTACCATGCGTCAAGTGACCGCCGTGCGATAGATTCATACCAAGAACCGTATCTCCGGGCTCAAGTACTGCAAAGTAAACAGCCATGTTCGCTTGTGCACCAGAGTGCGGTTGAACGTTTGCATATTCAGCACCGAAAATTTCCTTAACTCGGTCACGTGCGATGTTTTCAACAACGTCGACATGCTCACAGCCACCGTAATAACGTTTGCCTGGATAGCCTTCTGCATATTTGTTCGTTAAATAAGAACCTTGTGCTTCCATAACCGCTTCTGTTACGAAGTTTTCAGAAGCAATCAATTCAATATTTGACTGTTGACGCTTTTTCTCCGCCATAATTGCTTCATATACAGCTTCATCTTCACGTTTCACATTGTTCAATTCCATTTTCTCATTCCCCTTCGCTATCATTATCTATTTTATATTTTGCACGTTCTCCACCAATTAACTTCGGTCTTGTTGTTGCAACCGTGACAACCGCGTTGCCGATTTTTCCAATTGAGGTGCGCAGAGGGACAGCAACCCGCTTTAAATGCATACCGATTAAGGTCTGTCCAATATCAATGCCGGCGCTTGCGCGAATCTCCTCTACAACTACAGGATCGTTCATATGCTGGTAGGCATAGGCGGACATTGAACCGCCTGCATGTGTCACTGGTATGATTGACACTGGCTCAAGCATGTATTTTTCGGCTGCATGCCGTTCAATTGTTAACGCTCTATTAATATGTTCGCATCCTTGAAATGCAAGAAATAAATTATGTTTTTCGGAAAAATCTTTTAGAGGTTCATATAACGCTTCTCCAATTTCAAGCGCCCCTCCCGTTCCGATTCGTTTGCCGGCAATTTCAGAAGTCGAACAGCCAACGACGAATAGCGTTCCTGGAATAAGGTCTGTCTGTTCAGCCATTTCTGTTAACAGCTGTTCGAGTTGAAGCTTCCATAAATTCAAAGCATCCACTTTATTCACACCTGCTTTCTTGCGGAGGCCTACAGGATGTAGGTCATGTAGCTGCATTCCTTTTTGACGGGCCGCCTCCGCTTTTCTTTAGTGTCTAGCTACGGCAACCCAGATGCTCGGGTCATAAGTCAGCCCGACTGTGCGGCAAAGGGCGCCGCTTCGTCGATCCGTCTTATGCCTGTCGCATCTAAACGGGCCGCCTCCGCTTTTCTTTAGTGTCTAGCTCTGGCGCCTCCGCTTTTCTTTAGTGTCTAGCTACAGCAACCCAGATGCTCGGGTCATAAGTCAGCCCGACTGTGCGGCAAAGGACGCCGCTTCGTCTGTTTGTCTTATGCCTGTCGCATCTAAACGGGCCGCCTTCGCTTTTCTTTAGTGTCTAGCTACGGCAACCCAGATGCTCGGGTCATAAGCCAGCCCGACTGTGCGGCAAAGGACGCCGCTTCGTCGATCCGTCTTATGCCTGTCGCATCTAAACGGGCCGCCTTCGCTTTTCTTTAGTGTCTAGCTCTGGCGCCTAGCCCCTCGAGTCGCTTCAGTCTTGCTGATAAAGGTAAAAACGCCTTTATCTTCAAGCCTTCCAGCGCTTGTCGGGGCTGAACAGGCGCCTCCGCTTTTCTTTAGTCCTCTAGTTCCATTAGTTTGCCTATGCGGCGCTCGTGGCGTCCGCCTTCGAATTCTGTTTTCAGCCAAGCCGTTGCGACTTCTCTTGCATGGCCAGGCCCGATGACGCGTTCGCCCATCGCCAGAACGTTTGAATCGTTATGCTGTCTTGTTGCTTTCGCACTAAAGACGTCATGAACAAGGGCACAACGGATGCCTTTTACTTTATTCGCCGCAATAGACATGCCAATCCCTGTTCCACAAATAAGAATGCCCCGATCAAATTCTCCTGATGCTATTCCATTGGCGACAGGTGCCGCAAAGTCCGGATAGTCAACGGACTCATTTGAATCTGGACCAAAGTCCACGAATTCCAATCCTAGTTCTGCCAATAATTTGATAATTTCATGACGAAGATTGTTTCCGCCGTGATCTGAAGAAATCGCGATTTTCATGACAAGCCTCTTTTCATAATATACTCACAACTTATTCTATCATTTTTCAACAAAAAAAACACAACTCAAGTGAAATTAGAGTTGTGTTTTGTATTTTTACCTTTAGACCCTCATTCGCGTTGTAAAACTTGAAAACTTTGTAAGTTAAAACCAACAATTAAATGTTGATAGGAAAGCCTTTTAAATCGAGGAATGCTACGCATCAGTCCAACGCGCTTCTCAAAGCTAAACAGGCGCTTACGCTTTTCTTAGTGGCTAGCTTCAGCGCCTAGCTCCTCGAGTCGCTTCAGTCTTGCTGATAAAGGCCAAAAACGCCTTTATCTTCAAGCCTTCCAGCGCTTGTCAGAGCTAAACAGGCGCTTACGCTTTTCTTGTGGCCAGCTTCAGCGCCTAGCTCCTCGAGTCGCTTCAGTCTTGCTGATAAAGGCCAAAAACGCCTTTATCTTCAAGCCTTCCAGCGCTTGTCAGAGCTAAACAGGCGCTTACGCTTTTCTTGTGGCCAGCTTCAGCAGCCCAGACGCTCGGGTCATAAGGCAGTCCAGCTGTGCGACAAAGTATGTCGCTTCGCAGGCCCGCCTTATGCCGGTCGCGTCTAAACGGGCCGCCTACGCTTTTCTTGTAGTCCTGTCAAATTGGCTAATGACGTTATAAAGTTCTTCGGATTGGGTCTTTAGTTCGCTTGCCATTGCGTCTGCCTGCTCGATTGAGTGCACTTGTTCTTCTGTGGCAGCTCCGACTTCGAGTGCTCCAGCTGAAGTTTCTTCGGCGATTGCTGCGACTTCTTGCGATTGACGCGCGGTTGTTTCGATATTGGTTAACTGCAGTTCGACAAATTTTGTGATTTCAACGACAGAATCGGCCATGCCATTCACTTTAGACGCCATCGCTTCGACATTTTCGCTTGTTTCATTTGCACGGTCTGCTTCAGTTGCGGCCGTCTTCACTTGCTGTTCCATTTCCTTGACGACTTTCGTGACATCTGTCTGGATTGTCGCCACAAGATCTGAGATGCCATTTACGGCTTTGGCACTTTCATCAGCCAGCACGCGTACTTCTTCTGCAACTACTGCAAAGCCTTTACCATGTTCGCCAGCACGTGCAGCCTCGATTGACGCATTCAATGCCAGTAAATTTGTCTGTGCAGCAATGTTGCCAACAAGCTGGACAATTTCTCCGATTTTCTGTGCATTGTGATCCAACTGCCTAATTGTGCCAAGTGATAACTCACTTTGCGAAGACATATTTCGGATACCGTCGACAAGTATCCGGAATACTTCTGTCGTCCGTCCCAGTTCCTCAAGCATCTCTGTTGAACGTTCAGAGGAATCTTCCGCTCTGTTGCTCACTTCAACAGCTAACAGCCGGACATCTTCAATGGCTTCTGCTGTTTCTTGGATGGCGATTGCCGATTCCTCTGCGCCGGAGGCAATTTCCTTGATCGTAGATGCTACTGCATCCGCTTGTCTCGCAGCTGCTCCGGTTTCAGCAGATAAATTATCTACTGTACTGGCTGTTTTGTCATAATTCGTTTCAATTTGCCCAACTATTGTACGTAAATTAATGACCATATGCTGAAATGCTTCTGCGACTGAGCGAATTTCATCAGACGAGTTCGGCAGCTCGATATCCATACCTATTTCCCCATCTGCGACTTTGTTCGCTGCTTCTTCCAAGTTTTGCAATGGTTTAGTCAAAACGGTACTGAAGAGTGCCGCTAACACGCCCGACCAGAATATCCCCATTGCATACGTCATCACTGCAAACCAGAACGGTTCGAAATTCGGGAAAAATTGTGGTTGTACGATGTTAATGAATAAGGCACTTGTTGTGTAGGTGACAATCGCAAGTATCGTTATAAATAGAATTAGCTTTCTCTTTAAGCCAAACTTTTTTCCCCTTTTTTCTCTCATCATTATTCCTCCATCAGTTTCTGTTCAAGCACATCAATGATCTCCGACAACTCATCGAATGACTGCCGGTAGGTTTCGATATCGCCGCCGTACGGGTCGTGCACATCACCAGCAATTTCCGGCGTCACAAATCCTTTTAATGTGAATGTCTTATAATCCGCTTCTGGGTGGGCATGTATGAGTGCGGCTTTATGGCCTTCAGTCATTGTCAATACGATATCTGCCCACTTCAAATCTTCACTCGAAACAGCTCTTGAAACAGCGGTGTAAGGCATGTCCAATTCTTCTATCAGCATTTTTGCATTCGAAGAAATCGGCCAGCCGTTCTGTGCGTGAATTCCCGCCGAACGAACTGCCACATTCGCAATCCCTTTTGAACGGAGAATTGCCTCCGCCATCGGGCTTCTACATGTGTTTCCTGTGCAAATTAAATAAATATTCATTACAATCATCTGCTCCTTTAAGGATAACTGATTTTTGTGAGTAAAGGAACAGTCAATTTCAACTAAAACATGACAATATTCCTAATGTTAATAAAGCCAAACCTGCAATTGTCCTCAGTACTCTTCCATTTTTAAGACCAAAATGCCCTTTTATCCGAAGCGCTGCGTAAGAAAAGATGAAGGTAAATAATCCCGATGCTGCGATGAACAGCATTTTATCCATCTGAAGCATACCAAATGAAACACTCACCGAAAAGGCGTCGACACTTACAGCGAATGCAATGATAAAAGGAGAGGCCAGTCTTGACGGAGAGCCCGATGTATTATCTTGTAACAGCATATGTATACCGATTAAACTAAGCATTACGCCTGATAATATACTGCTCCAGACTGTGAATATATGCGCAGACAACTCTCCTGTTATAAAGCCAAGAAACGGGAATGCCATATTAAGAAAAGACGTCCAAAGTGCCAATATAAACTTCCCTTTTTTAACTTGCAGAAAAGAATAGATGACTAAAACATCTAAAGTTGTAACACCAGCTGCGAACAATTCTGCCAAAATAAAACCTCCCCAATACCGTATCAGTCCATCCTATGCGGTATTTAGGGAGGTCATTCGTATTAGGATCAGTCTTTATAGTGTTTTCCTTCGGCAGCTTTCATTAATCTGTTCATGACGGCGGCACCTACTCCAGCTAAGTTCGTTTTGACGGCGAGAATGATGTCTGCAACCGTCAAATCACATTCTCGAAGCGCACCGTATAAATTTGTTGCCATTGCTTCACTGTTGCCAGCCGGGCCTATTGCAAAATACCAATCCACTGCTGGAACGTCCAGTTCATCCGGACCGATAAGAGCCACTTTCTTTCCTTCCGCATGAAGCGCATCAATCGCACTGCGAATTTTTTGTGCGTCGTCATCAATGATGTAAACAGGAGCTTCGGGTGCATAATGCAAATACTTCATGCCCGGAGAACGAGGCGCTTGTTCACCAGGTGATTTGCTGTCTGCTATGACGTTGCCAATGACGCTTTCAATCATTTCTTGCGTCGTACCGCCCGGACGCAAAATAGTCGGTGGGACTGAAGTCATATCCAGAACGGTCGATTCAACACCAACACCAGTCTGTCCACCGTCCAGAATGAGTGGAATAAGTCCTTCAAGATCTTTAAAAACGTGAGCTGCTTCTGTCGGACTCGGTTTCCCGCTCCGATTGGCGCTGGGTGCAGCAAGTGGTTTGCCAAGTGCCCGCAGAAGCCCTAATGCAACCGGGTGATCGGGCATTCGGACACCGACTGTTTCAACGCCAGGTGTTACATTTTGTGCAATGATACCAGGTAATTTGTGGAAAACTAACGTAAGCGGGCCAGGCCAAAACGTATCCATCAGTTTTTCCGCGTCTGCGTTAACACCTGTTACATAGTTATACACTTCTTCTTTATTGCCAATATGTACGATAAGTGGATTGTCGGAAGGTCTCCCTTTCGCTTCGAAGATTTGCTGTACGGCGTGCTGGTCAGTTGCAAGAGCACCCAAACCGTACACCGTCTCCGTAGGAAAAGCGACGACGCCGCCGTTTTTCAATATATCCACAGCCTGTTTATATTTTTTTTCGTTATCCAGAAAGTTATCCACTGAAACCAATTTTGTTTCCATGAGTTAATCCCCCACTTATACACATTTTCTATTATTTATCCACAGATGTAGTTGATAACTTTATGCAAATAGCCCTTTTATCCACTCCCAGACGAAAAAAGTGACTTTTTCCTCTTCTTCTTCTTTCTCATCCGGAAAACAGATTTTCGGGAATAGTGCACACCACCAGTTATCTCCGCGTCCGCTGCCAATTGTCAAAATGTAGGCGTCATATGTTGCTTGCGGGTGAACGAAGAGTCCCGAACGCTTGGGCGGAAACAATGCCGCCTTCCGCTCAAGCGATATGGCGGTTCCGTTTGACTTCGACTTGGCTATTTCGATGATTGTACTTTCGAGCGCTGCCAAGTTATCCCCAAGTTCCTTTTTCGTCTTTGAACTATTGACCGCATTTTCGATGAGCGGTTGGATTTCATGTTGAATAGCTATTTTCACCCTTTGATCAGCAGGCGTATCGGAATGAGCAAGCAGCCTGAAACGAATCGTATCATCTTCCTCTGCCGCCGTTGTAAATAGCGAGACAAGAGCCTGAATCATGATAAGTATGATGATGAATTCAATATAAGGCACCAATTTTTGAATTATAGTTTTCGTTCTATTAATCTCATAGTCTTGTAACATGTCTATCCCCTCCTACTCTGCATTGTTGCCAGAGTAGGAGGGATTTATTCACGAGTCTCGCAAAATATCATTCGATCTTTTCCATTAATATCTTTTACCGTTTCAACTATAGCTTCCGGGAATGAGTCTTTGAACAACTTATGCACAGCCGGTCCTTGCATATAGCCGATTTCAACTGCGATGAGGGAAGGCTTGTTCATAAGAGGCGGCAAGTTTTCGGCAAGTTTCCGATAAAAGTATAGTCCGTCTTCATCCGCGAATAGAGCGTTGTGCGGTTCGTGATCGAGAACGATGCCTGACATCAGAGTCGCTTCTTCATGCGCGATATAGGGCGGATTTGATAACACAACGTCCCATTTTTCCTGTGCAATGGGTGCAGTGAGGTCACCTTGAAGAAAATTGACATTCGCGCCGTTCGCTTTTGCATTGCCCTTCGCGATTGCAAGCGCCCCTTCACTGATATCCGTTGCAGTAACGCTAGCTTCGGGCCATTCTTTTTTGATTGAAATCGCGATTGCGCCGCTACCCGTTCCGATATCGGCGATGCTAATCTTTTTAGTGGCGAAGAGTTTTTCACTTCGTTCAAGTGCACCGTAAACGAGTTCTTCCGTTTCTGGGCGCGGAATAAGAACATTTTCATCAACTTTGAAGATGTAGCCGTAAAAACTTTCTTCACCGATGACATATTGAACAGGTTTCCCTTCGAGCAGTTCAGTGGTTTTATCCCAAAAGCTTTTGTGCTGGGCAGCCGTAAGCGGTTCGCGCAAATCAGCAAGTAAAGAAGCCCTGGACTTGTTTGTGATGAATTCCATGAGAAGTTGCGCCGCATTCGGTTCATGCCCTTTTTTTTCTAATAAAGAAGAAGCCCGCTGGAGAGCTTCATAAATTTTTTCAGTCATTGCGATCCAAGCTTTCCAGGCGATATGCCTGTTCTTCTAGAATAAGTGCATCGATGACATCATCGAGTTTTCCTTCGATAATTTGATCGAGTTTCTGAATGGTCAAGCCTATACGGTGATCGGTCACCCTGTTTTGTGGGAAGTTGTATGTGCGTATCCGCTCTGAACGGTCACCTGTACCGACTGCTGATTTTCTTTTTTCATCGTACTCGTCTTGTATTTCACGTGTGAATTTATCGGAAACACGCGCCCGTAATACTTTCATTGCTTTTTCTTTATTTTTGATTTGCGATTTTTCATCTTGAATCGAGACGGTGATACCAGTTGGAAGATGTGTCAATCGGACAGCGGACATCGTTGTGTTGACCGATTGGCCTCCAGGACCTGATGATGCATAGGTATCTGTTCGTATATCTTTTTCATGGATGACAATTTCAACTTCTTCCGCTTCAGGAAGGCATGCGACGGTCGCTGTCGACGTATGCGTACGCCCGCCGGATTCAGTTTCCGGTACCCGTTGCACGCGGTGTGCCCCGTTTTCATATTTCAATTTCGAGTAGGCGCCTGTTCCATTTATCAGGAAAATAATTTCTTTAAAGCCGCCGAGTTCTGTCGGGGATGAATCCAACACTTCAACTTTCCAATGATTCATTTCCGCATAGCGGCTGTACATGCGGAATAAGCTACCGGCGAATAGCGCCGCCTCATCACCGCCTGCTGCCCCCCGAATTTCCATGATGACGTTTTTATTATCGTTCGGATCTTTCGGCACAAGCAATATTTTCAGTTTTTCCTCAAATGACTCAATACTATCTTCAAGCTCGGATACTTCCATTTTGACGAGTTCTTTCATGTCATCGTCAAGATGTTCGTTCAGCATTTCTTTAGCGTTTTTAAGTTCCGTTTTTGCACTTTTATAGCCACGATACGTTTCGACTTTTTCCTGCAAACCGGATTGTTCTATTGAATACTCGCGAAGCTTTGTCATATCACTTACTACCGCTGGATCACTGAGCATTTCATTCAGATGATCATATCGGTCTTCTACTGCTTGTAACCTTTCAAACATTGTGGACACCTCATTTTCAGGACTGTTTTGTACGTTTATTGTACGTGAATTTGCTTGGTAAATACAGTTATTTCACTGCTGCTGACGTTCTTGGGCAGTTGGATGAAGTTCAGTGGAAATGTGATTAACTTGTCAACGTCTTTGCAGAAGGTGACAACGTTTCAGTAAAAGTAGACAGCGCCTCCAAGAAACCTATCACCACCCGCTAGTCAACTAAAAAGCCCGCCCGGTTCTCTGCCGGACGGGCCATAATTGTGATTATCCTTTTGCAATTGCTGCAGCCGCCGTTACACCTTTTGGCACTTCATGATGCTTGCGGCATCGTGGTTCGTAGGCTTCTGAGGCACCTACCAGGATGATAGGATCATCATAGCCGGCAGGTATGCCGTTAATGAGCCGTTGTGTTCTGCTCGAAGGCGAGCCGCATACCGTGCAGACAGCTTGCAGTTTCGTTACGTGTTCGGCAACTGCCATAAGACGAGGCATCGGTCCGAATGGTTCGCCGCGGAAATCCTGATCAAGTCCTGCGACGATAACACGGAATCCGCGATTTGCCAATTCCATCACCACGTCGACGATACCTTCGTCAAAAAATTGAGCTTCGTCGATAGCGATGACGTCATAATCATCGGTAACAAACTGCTCAATATGATTTGAGTTGGCGATAGGATTTGCGATAACAGTTGTCCCATTATGGCTGACGACGGCTTCTTCGCTGAAACGATCATCGATTTCCGGTTTAAATACCACGATTTTCTGTTTGGCAAACTGCGATCGTCTAATCCGCCTGATTAATTCCTCAGACTTCCCCGAAAACATACTGCCGCAAATGACTTCTATCCAACCGCCTTGCATAGCTGCGTACATGTTGTATCTCCTTCCAATTGCATATATAGAGTAATTTCTTTATTGTCAGTGGACTATCTATCATACCCGAAAAGATGACGAATTTAACGTCTTTTATTTCGGGCCTGAATATGTTATGTAGAGTTTCCCACAAGAATGAAAGTATAAGTGCCTGTTCTGAGGCTCGGAGTCTGGACATGAGATTTTAACATCCGCACGTTATCCACAGGGCAAGAATTTTATAATTTCCTGTTCAAAAAGAAATACCCGCCCGGCGCATGTGCACCTGACGGGTATCCTGAAGACCTTACTCTTGGCCTTCTTCTTCGCGGCCTTCTTCTTTGAGACCATATTTTTTGTTGAAGCGGTCGACACGTCCGTCCGCTTGAGCAAATTTCTGGCGTCCAGTGTAGAATGGGTGGCATTCCGAACAAACTTCAATTCGGATGTCTTCTCTTACAGAACCTGTTTCAAATGTGTTACCACATGAACAAGTAACAGTTGCTACTTTATAAGCTGGATGAATTGCTGCTTTCATCAATCTCTCTCCCTTCGCCCTGAACCATCTGGTACAGAGTTATATTATAAGACTGATGCCTTACACGGTCCGTGTTCGTCAACCGCATATGCACGCAGATAGTACTCAAGTTACTTCAAATATTATATCAAGTTTTAGTGTCATATGCAACTATTTTAATTAGATACTGTATACAGTGAGTTATTAAATCACATTGAATTCGCTACGGCGCTTGGGGATGCCTCCCCCCCTAAGCGAGGGTACTGAAAAAGTACGATTTCCTTCAATCCCGTTGATTTCCGTTCCGAGCGGACGCGTTCCTGTGGGGTCTTCAGCTCGTGCTGTTCCCGCTGGAGTCGCCGCTCTCCACTACAATTAACTAGTTCTTACTATAAAAAAGAAATTTTTCAGTGGCTTTTTCTATAAGCTAGACTCTCTTACAGAAGCCCTTTACCGTTACGATGGGCTTTCATCTCTTCATTTAGTTTGTCGAAGAACTCTTCGTTTGTTTTTGTCAGACGCAACTTTTTCAGGAAGCGTTCTGCAAAGTCATGCGAGTCGGAAAATGTTTTGCGGATGGCCCATAACTTTTCAAGCTGGTCAGCGGGAATGAGTAACTCTTCTTTCCGTGTACCTGAGCGGCGTATGTCGAGCGCCGGGAAGATCCGTCGTTCTGCAAGGTTGCGGTCAAGATGCAATTCCATATTGCCCGTTCCTTTGAATTCTTCGTAGATGACCTCATCCATGCGTGAGCCTGTGTCGATCAAAGCCGTCGCAAGAATGGTCAAGCTTCCGCCTTCTTCAAGATTACGTGCTGCTCCGAAGAATCGTTTCGGACGGTGGAATGCAGCCGGGTCGATACCACCGGACAGCGTGCGTCCGCTTGATGGAATGACAAGGTTATAAGCACGCGCAAGTCGCGTGATGGAATCCATAAGAATGATAACATCGCGTTTATGTTCTACCAGTCGCATCGCCCGTTCCAAGACGAGTTCCGCCACTTTTACATGGTTTTCCGGCAGTTCATCGAATGTTGAACTGACGACGTCGGCCTTGACAGACCTTTCGATGTCAGTCACTTCTTCTGGTCTTTCATCGATCAGCAGAACGATTAGTTCCGCTTCAGGATGGTTCCGTGTAATGGAATTTGCGATTTCCTTCAACAACAATGTTTTCCCCGCTTTTGGCGGAGCAGCAATGAGCCCACGCTGACCGAATCCGACCGGCGAAATCAGGTCCATAATACGTGTCGACAATTTAAACGGATCCACTTCCAGTTTGATATGGCGGTCTGGATAGAGCGGTGTAAGCGCCGGGAAATGCACGCGTTCACGGGCTACTTCGGGATCTTCGCCATTTACTGCTTCAACTTGCAATAGACCGTAATAACGTTCAGATTCCTTTGGAGGACGGACTTTTCCACTCACTTTATCACCATTCCGCAAATCGAATCGGCGGATTTGTGAAGCGGATATATAGATATCTTCCGAACTCGGTGAATAGTTGATTGGACGAAGGAAGCCATAACCCTCAGATTGGATAATTTCAAGGACACCTTCCATGAAAAAGTAGCCTTCCTGTTCAGCCCTTGATTTCAATATGGAAAAAATGAGTTCCTTTTTTGTAAGTTTGCTGTAATAGGCAATTTTGTATTCTTTGGCAAGGGCATATAACTCTTTTAAGATCATATTCTCCAACGCCGATATTGTTAGCACTGTCATCTTTCGCACCACTCTTTAGGTTTAATGGGTTAAATTTTTGAGGTTAATCTAGGAAGGTAGTTCATAATGATGTATCCGGAAGCCCACTTTGCGCAGGCTTCCGGATACATATAGGTCTTCCTGTACGAGCGAAGATGCCCGATTTGCACCGGGCGATGAGCTCTATCAGTCTTGCATGACGAGCAGAGGTTTTTTCTCCATGCTGTGTCGGCCTTCAACAAAACGAATTGTGCCTGACTTTGAACGCATGACTAATGAGTGTGTTTCGCTATAACCGCCTTTAAACTGGACGCCGCGAAGAAGTTCTCCGTCTGTTACACCAGTTGCAGCGAATATCGCGTCGTCGCCTTTAACGAGGTCGTCCATGTAAAGCACTTTATCGACATCGATGCCCATTTTGATGCAACGCTCACGTTCTGCATCATTCGAAGGTACGAGACGACCTTGAATTTCACCGCCAAGGCATTTCAGTCCAACTGCAGCGATAACGCCTTCTGGTGCTCCGCCGAGTCCGAATAGAATGTCCACTCCGGTTTCATCGAAGGCAGTATTAATTGCTGCCGCAACGTCTCCGTCATTGATAAGCTTGATACGTGCGCCTGCAGCCCGGATTTCTTCGATAATAGCTGTGTGACGCTCCCTGTTAAGGACAGTTGCAACTATGTCTCCGATATCTTTGTTTTTAGCCTTGGCAACAGCCATTAGGTTTTCCGTCACGGATGCATCGATATCGACTTTACCAACCGCTTCAGGACCGACAGCGATTTTGTTCATATACATATCCGGTGCATGTAGCAAATTCCCTTTATCCGCAATCGCAATGACTGCGAGTGCGTTCCAGCCACCTGCTGCAACAATATTTGTTCCTTCAAGCGGGTCAACAGCGACATCCACTTCAGGACCTGATCCGGTTCCTAGCTCTTCACCAATATAAAGCATTGGTGCTTCATCCATTTCCCCTTCACCTATTACAACAACCCCTTGCATCGGGATTGTGTCAAATACCGTACGCATTGCTGTTGTTGCGGCGTCATCCGCCTCATTTTTCAAACCGCGACCCATCCAGCGTGAAGCTGATACTGCCGCCGCTTCTGTGACACGAACTAATTCCATCGATAAACTGCGTTCCATTTGTGTTCCTCCTGATGTATGGGTAACCCCATAAGTTTTGCCACTCTGATTAATTATAACATAATCATTTCTTGCGCTTTGCTGTTCATTCGCCCACGATTGCTTCTTTCGAAACCGACACTTTCCGGATATCCGCCCCAATTCCTTGAAGTTTTTCGATGAGGGAACCATATCCGCGCTCGATATGTTGAATTTCTTGTACTTCCGTCACTCCGTCTGCAATGAGTCCCGCTAGAACAAGCGCTGCCCCGGCGCGAAGGTCGGATGCTCGTACCGTTGCTGCTTGAAGCGGCGTTGGCCCAGCCAAAATCGCTGACCGTCCTTCGACACGCGCATCGGCATTCATTCTTGTAAGTTCATCGATTTGTTTAAATCTGGCCGAATAAACCGTATCCGTAATGACGGAAGGTCCAGCTGCTTGTGTCAGCAATACGGAAAATGGTTGTTGAAGATCCGTCGGAAAACCTGGATAAACAAGCGTTTTTACATCGACAGCCTGCAGATTTCTCGATTTCGGAATGAAAATTTGTTCTTCACCTTCAACAATATCAACGCCCATTTCACGAAGTTTTGCTGTAAGTGCCTCAACATGGAACGGGATGACATTGTCGATTGTAATGCCATCGCCCGCTGCTGCAGCCATAATCATGAAAGTGCCAGCTTCAATTCGATCGGGAATAATCGTATGTTTTGTACCGTGGAGTTTTTCCACGCCATCTATTCGAATGACATTCGTTCCTGCGCCCTTAATTTTCGCACCCATATTGGACAGCAGTGTAGCGACGTCAATGATTTCAGGTTCTTTTGCCGCATTCTCGATTGTCGTACGACCTGTTGCGAGAACTGCAGCAAGCATAATATTAATAGTCGCGCCAACACTAATAACGTCCAAATAAATTTTTGCGCCGCGTAATTCATCGGCACGCAAATAGATGGCGCCATGTTCGTTGGTCACTTTTGCACCAAGCGCTTCGAAACCTTTAATATGCTGATCAATCGGCCTCGGCCCTAGATGACAACCGCCTGGCAGACCGATAACCGCATTTTTAAATCTGCCCAGCATTGCGCCCATCATATAATAAGATGCACGAAGTTTTTTTACATTGCCGTTTGGAAGCGGCATCGAAATCATTTCTGTTGGATCAATCGTCATCGTTCCTTTATTAAACTCAACTTTCCCACCTATATCTTCAAGCAGTGCCTGAAGGGTAGATACATCAGAAATTTCCGGAAGTCCTTCGATCGTGACGGGAGAATCAGCCAGAATAGAAGCAGGAATAAGTGCAACTGCACTGTTTTTAGCACCACTTACCTTAATTGACCCTTGTAATGGTTTGCCGCCTGTTATTTTATAAACGTCCATATTACTCTCCTTCGATGCCTTACTTGTTCTTTCTTGTTTCCCAGTCTGCAAGAAACGCTTCGATTCCTTTATCTGTAAGTGGATGCTTGAATAGTTGTGTCAACACATTGAAAGGTGTCGTTGCAATATCCGCTCCGCTAAGTGCAGCGTCTGTGATATGTTGCGGGCTGCGAATGGATGCAACAATGATTTCTGTTTTGATATTGTGGATTGAGAAGATGTCAGCAATCGTAGAGACCAAAGCCATGCCATCTTGTCCAATGTCATCGAGTCTTCCGAGGAATGGAGAAACATATGTTGCTCCTGCACGCGCTGCAAGAAGGGCCTGATTTGCGCTGAAGATAAGTGTAATGTTTGTTTTAATGCCCTCTTGTGAGAAGACCGAACAAGCTTTTAATCCTTCAGGTGTCATTGGCAATTTCACTGTAATATTTGGTGCGATTTTTGCCAGTTCGCGTCCTTCTGCAATCATGCCTTCTGCATCAAGTGCGATGACTTCAGCACTGACAGAACCAGGGACAAGCGCTGCAATTTCTCTCAATCTATCATGGAACGGAACATCTTCTTTTGCAACAAGTGATGGATTTGTTGTTACTCCTGATAGTATGCCCCAACTATGCGCTTCTTTGATTTCTTCAAAATTCGCTGTATCGATAAAAAATTTCATGAATGAATTCCTCCTTAGGTAAATGGACGCTTTGTGAATAGTTATATGGAAAGCTCGATTCATATCGCTGCATGCTCGCAAAGCAAATGTGCATATACGAAAGCTTCAAAAGAAGGAGAATACATCAGTGCTGATGCTTCTCCTCTTTTTTAATGTCTTATAATTAAGCTTTTTGTGAACTGCCGAATTCACGCATTTTGCCGATAACCGTTTTTTTGATGGCATCGCGCATTGGCGTCAAGAATTTACGGGGATCGTAAACTTCAGAGTCTGCCGCAAGTGTATCGCGGACAGCTTTGGTTCCTTGAATTTGGTTTTCTGTATTGACGTTAATTTTCGAAGTTCCAAGTGAAATAGCTCGTTGAATGTCTTTTGTCGGGATGCCTGTTCCGCCGTGCAAAACGAGTGGCAAGTCGGATTGGCTTGAAATTTCTTCCATCTCCTTGAATCCTAGGTTCGGTTCCCCTTTATACGGGCCGTGGACCGATCCAAGTGCAGGTGCAAGGCAGTCAATTCCTGATTTATCAACAAGTTCTTTACATTCTGCCGGGTCTGCATAGATAACCCCGTCAGCAATGATATCGTCTTCCTGGCCGCCGACGACACCCAACTCCGCTTCTACTGAAACGCCGCGTTCATGCGCGTAATCAACAACACTTTTCGTAATTTCAATATTTTCCGCAAGCGGTTTCGATGAAGCATCAATCATGACGGAAGTGAAACCTGCGTCAATCGCTTCTTTGCATTTTTCGAAGCTTGAACCATGATCCAAATGAATTGCGACAGGAACGGTGATCTGATAGTCATGTAAAAGACCTTTCACGATGTTGACAACTGTCGTGAAACCACCCATATAACGTGCTGCGCCTTCAGACACACCAAGAATGACAGGTGATTGTTCTTCCTGTGCAGCCTGCAAAATTGCCTGCGTGTATTCAAGGTTGTTCAAGTTGAACTGACCGATTGCGTACCCTTCTTTTTTCCCTTTAATCATCATTTCTTTCATGGAAACGAGCGTCATGCGAATTCCTCCTCAGGATATTGAAATCAATAGTATGAATGTTAATACCTCTTATATACCTCTATTATCATAACAAAAACAGACAGTGTTTACCACTGCCTGCTTTGTCAATTTTCAAACATCGCAATCACTGCATCACGGACCTCATAAATATCGAATGGCTTCGTGAAGTATTTTACGGCTCCGGTTTTCAGCGCATCTTCGGTCAATTCGATTTCTCCATACGCTGTCATCATGATGACCGGGACTTCTGGCCAACCGATTTTTAATCTTTTTAGAACTTCCAGACCATCGATGCCCGGCATTTTCATATCGAGCAAGACGCAGCCAGGAGTTTCCTGCTCTACTGCCTTAAGTGCTTCCATTCCATTTGCCGCGAGGGTTATTTTGAATCCTTCCCGGCGAAACACTTCATCCAGCAATAGCCGAATTCCTTTTTGGTCATCTACGATTAAAAGACTTTTCAATCCCCATCCCTCTTCCCGCAAAACCCATGTTGTATAACTACTTATTAGACAAATAACATGGATACCCTTCTTTTTTAATAAGATTTTGTCTTTTGCTTTCCATGCTCCCTCTTCTTATAATGAGGTGGAGGTGGTAATTGTGAAAATGTTAACAACGCAAATCGGCGGACTTCTTCAGCGCATCTCAGGAAACGGTGAAGAGTCGATTGAAGAGACAGCCCGGCTTCTCGCCCAAGCGGTAATCGGTGAAGGGCGTGTCATTATTGCTGGCTTCGGCGAAATGGAGGCGGTTACTTTTACCGCATTACACGGTGCCGAGTTGCTTAGCGGCGCTGTTCGTTATGAGTTTGATATGGAGTTTACAACAGCCGACCGAATTTGGCTGTTAACGAGGTCTGCGGCGGATGAGCCCGCGCTCGAACTTGCACGGCAGCTCGCTGGACGCTTTATCCCATTTGCTGCACTTGCTGCTGAAAAGCCCGTTGTTGATAATGAACTCGCAGATTTAGCTTATACGTATATATCAACTGGTCTTACACGCGGTTTGTTGCCTGGCGACGATGGCGAACGAATTGTTCAACCGCACGCGCTTGCCGCGTTGTTTGTTTATGAAGCTGTAAAGCTCGCTTATGATGAAATGATCTCGGAAGAGGATTGAAAAAAGCTGCAGATGAGCGGGATTTCCCATGCATCTGCAGCTTTTATTAGTTGGATATGATCGGTCTGGCAGCTGTATTGATCGGTTTGCTGCTTGATATGATCGGTTTAGCCGCAGGTACGATCGGTCCAACTGTTTACAGCTAGGGTATTTTATTCTTTTCCTGCAATTACCGCTTTGATGAACTCACGGAATAGCGGTTGCGGGCGAGTTGGGCGTGATGCGAATTCCGGATGGAATGAAACACCGATGAAAAATGGGTGATCTTCCAACTCGATGATTTCAACAAGCTGATCATTCGGGCTTATGCCTGAAAGAGTCATGCCTGCCGCCTCGAATTGCTCGCGGTATTCATTGTTAAATTCATAGCGGTTACGGTGACGTTCGTAAATTAGTTCTTCGCCATAAGATTCGCGCGCTTTTGTTCCTTCTTTTAATTTACATGGATAGGCGCCAAGTCGGAAATAGTCTTCAGGGTTGCCATTGCTTTCAGGCGGACTCTCGATGATTTGATTTTCCGTGTCTTTATCGAATTCAACTGAATGGGCGTTTTTAATCCCCATAACATTGCGTGCGTATTCCACTGCTGCCAATTGCATGCCTAGGCTGATTCCGAAAAATGGAACGCCGCTTGTACGTGCATATGTGATCGCTTCAATTTTACCATCAATACCGCGTTCTCCAAACCCAGCAGGAACGAGGATTCCGTCGACATCCGATAAAAACTCAGCTGCATTTTGTGCGGTCACTTCTTCTGAATTAATCCACTTCATTTCGATGTCTGTATCGAAGCTGTAACCTGCGTGACGGAGTGCTTCCACTGCGGAAATGTAAGCATCTTGCATCTCAACATACTTCCCGACAAGTCCAATACGAACTGTTTTCGAAAGGTTTTTCACTTTATTTACAAGTGCTTCTATTTCCGTCATATCAGGTTCAATCGTTTCAAGACCTAGGAAATCAACGACGATTTTATCCATATTCTGTTCATGTAATCTTAGTGGAACTTCATAAAGCGATTCAGCATCAAGCGCCTCAATCACCTCTTCAGGTTTGATGCTACTAAATAATGCTATTTTATCCTTCATATCCTGTGGAACTGGATGTTCACTACGGACAACGATTAAATTCGGCTGGATTCCAAGACCCCGTAATTCTTTGACGCTATGCTGTGTTGGTTTCGTTTTTAGTTCACCGGCCGCTGAAAGGTAGGGAATTAGTGTGTTATGGATGTACATGACATCATTTTTGCCAAGATCTGTTTTCATCTGACGAAGTGCTTCTAGGTATGGTAGGGATTCGATGTCGCCGACACTGCCACCAATTTCTGTAATAACTACGTCCGCGTTCGTTTCTTTTCCAGCGCGTTTGATAAGGTTTTTGATTTCATTTGTAATGTGGGGAATGACTTGGACAGTCGCCCCATTATATTCACCGCGACGTTCTTTTTTCAGTACAGATGAATACACTTTACCCATCGTAACGTTCGAAAACTTGTTCAATTTAATATCGATAAAGCGTTCATAATGACCGAGGTCTAGATCCGTTTCTGCTCCATCTTCTGTAACGAATACTTCACCATGCTGCAGAGGGCTCATCATTCGTGGGTCAACGTTAATGTATGGATCGAACTTTTGGTTTGTCACTTGAAGTCCCCGGCTTTTCAAAAGTCTTCCAAGTGATGCCGCGTTGATTCCTTTACCAAGTGATGAGACAACACCACCGGTTACAAAAATATATTTTGTCATGTTAAACTCCTCCATTCATCTTTTTTATTCTAATAAACAACGAAAAAAGCGCCCCGTCTGTAGTGTTTTTCTACAGGAGGAGCGCATATACACTGGTTCTTGTCCTTTTAAGGAGCCCAGTAAAATCTTATAGTGCCGGACGCGTGAAGTCAAGTAATTATTCCTCGATTTCGTCCTCTTCTAACTCATCTTCTTCGTCCTCTTCGTCATCAAGTTCAAGATCCGCATCATCCGGAATGATTTCAAGGTCATCGTCAGGTTCAAGAAGATCTACTTCAATCTCAACAACTTCCTCTTCTTCATCCTCATCGTCGTCGTCCTCGTCATCATCGTCGTCGTCTTCATCGATTAATTCATCGAATTCTTCGTCGAACAACTCATCCTCGTCGTCCTCATCGTCTTCAATGATATCTTCATCATCAAGTACCACTTTTTTCTTTTTCTTTTTCTTGCGTACTTTTACGACAGGAGCTGTTTCCACTTCGATTTGATCGACCGGATACCATTCGCGAAGTCCCCAGCGGTTGTCATTGATGGCAAGGAATCTTCCATCGATGTTCATGTCCGTGTAGAACTGTTGCAGTTTGGCTCTCATAACTCGTTCAGTCATACCATTCAGTTTACGGATTGCATCCATCAGCTGGAGCAATGTTAACGGCTCTTTTCTTTCAGCTAAAACCGCATAAGCGATGTCGATCATTGATTCTTCTATCAGTTGCTCTTTTGTCATTTCACGGATATTCAATAAACGCACGTCCTTTCTATAAAAACAAGCATACTTATCATTATAAACAATGCAGTCGGGAATATGCTACAATCTTTTACTCTTTTTGAAATGCCGAAGTTCTTTCACACAAATAAAAATCAAATAAGCTCCAGTAAGTAAAAAAGGGATTGCACCTAAACCTTTATCATATAGTAGAAAAGTAAGTGTGGCAAGGATGGCAAGGATCAAAATATGCAGATACAATTTCACACCGACACCTCATCCCAGTCATTCCTTCTATAATTATTATACGTGGTTATAACAACCAATATCCATTAAAAAGAAAAGTTTTGTTACTACTTACATGTTTTTATACGTAAAAGACATGAAAATCCGTGCTAAACCGAAGTTCGCACGGATTTTAAGTCTATGGTAGGTAGTTCATGCAGCAGGGTTGGAATGAACTGCATCCCAACTTATTGTCGCATGAGGCCAGATGCTCAGGTCATAAGCCAGCCCACCTAAGAAGAAATGAGCTGCATCCTTCCCGGGCAAAGGGCGCCGCTTCGCCTGTCCGTCTTATGCTTGTCGCATCTTAACGGCCGCTTCCGCATTTCTTATTACATATTCCTGCGGTATTGTCCGCCTACTTCATACAAGGCGTTGGTGATTTGTCCGAGGCTTGCTACTCTTACAGTTTCCATTAGTTCAGCGAAAATGTTGCCGCCTGATACTGCTGTTTCTTTTAGTTTCTTTAGAGCTTCTTCGGTTTGATTGGCATGTTGACTTTTGAATGCACGCAGGTTGAGAATTTGTGTTTCTTTCTCTTCTTTTGTTGCACGCGCGATTTCCATGTTATCGACGTCTTCTGAAGATGGCGGATTTGGATTCAGGTACGTGTTCACGCCAATGATCGGCAACTCGCCTGAATGTTTTTTCATTTCATAGTGCATCGATTCTTCTTGGATTTTACCGCGTTGGTACTGTGTTTCCATTGAGCCGAGTACGCCGCCGCGGTCGTTTAGGCTTTCGAACTCTCGCAAGACCATTTCTTCGACGAGGTCCGTTAATTCGTCGACAATGAATGCTCCTTGAAGTGGATTTTCATTTTTTGACAAGCCATGTTCTTTCGTAATAATCATTTGGATGGCCATCGCGCGGCGGACTGATTCTTCCGTCGGTGTTGTAATTGCTTCGTCGTAGGCATTCGTATGAAGCGAGTTACAGTTATCTTGCAATGCCATAAGCGCCTGCAACGTTGTGCGGATATCGTTGAAATCAATTTCTTGTGCGTGCAAGCTGCGTCCTGATGTTTGGACATGGTACTTCAGCTTTTGGCTACGATCGTTGGCGCCGTATTTCTCACGCATTGTGACTGCCCAAATGCGGCGCGCCACCCGGCCGATAACCGTATATTCCGGATCAAGCCCGTTCGAGAAGAAGAATGATAAGTTCGGAGCGAAATCATCGATATTCATCCCACGGCTCAAGTAATATTCTACATATGTGAAACCGTTTGACAGAGTGAATGCCAGTTGTGAAATCGGGTTTGCGCCTGCTTCCGCGATATGATAACCCGAAATCGACACAGAGTAATAATTACGTACTTTTTGGTCGATGAAGTATTGCTGGATATCCCCCATCATACGCAGTGCGAATTCCGTCGAGAAGATGCATGTATTCTGTCCTTGGTCTTCTTTAAGGATATCTGCTTGCACTGTGCCGCGGACTGATTGAAGCGTTCCTTCTTTAACTTCGATGAATTCTTCAACCGTCAAAGCGCGACCAAGTTTTTCCTCATTGATGCGTACTTGCTGATCGATCGCGGTATTCATGAACATCGCAAGTATAATCGGAGCCGGACCGTTAATCGTCATGGAAACAGACGTTGCCGGTGCACACAGGTCGAAACCTTCATAAAGCTTTTTCATGTCTTCCAGTGTACAGATGCTGACGCCGGATTCCCCGACTTTTCCGTAAATATCTGGGCGTTCATCTGGATCTTCTCCATATAATGTTACTGAGTCAAATGCTGTTGATAGGCGTTTCGCATCGTCATCTTTCGATAGATAATGGAATCGGCGATTTGTTCGTTCCGGCGTTCCTTCTCCGGCAAATTGTCGTTTTGGATCTTCGCCTTCGCGTTTGAATGGGAATACGCCAGCTGTATATGGATAGGATCCCGGGACGTTTTCTTTATAAACCCAGCGAAGAATTTCTCCGTAATCTTTGAATTTCGGCAACGCGACTTTCGGGATTTTCAATCCTGAAAGACTAGTAGTGGTCAAAGCGGTGCGCAGTTCTTTATCGCGAACTTTTGTGATGAATTCATCACCCGCATAAGCTTCTTTCAACTTCTCCCAGTTTGCAAGAATACGTTTTGATTCTGGTGTCAATTCTTCTTTAATGCCATCCGCAAGAGATTGCAGTGAAGTGATAAGTGCATCGTCCGGTGCTTGTTCGTTGACCGTCTGAATGGCCCCTTCAAGCTGGAATAATTTGCGCGCAAGGGCTTCCTGGACAATGGATTTTTTATGGTAGCCACGGACCGTGTCTGAGATTTCACGCAAGTATTGCTGACGGTCGTTCGGGATGATGACGTTTTGTTTTTGTGTTTTGACGAACTGTCCGTAAGACGTTTCCCAGTCGAGGCCGCATTTCTCGTTCAATACGGAAACGAGTGCTGCAAAGAGCGAATTCGTTCCTTTGTCGTTGAACTGGCTTGCGATTGTTCCATATACCGGCATCTCACCAAGTTCTTTATCCCATAGGAGATGGCTGCGCTGATACTGTTTTTGCACTTGGCGCAATGCATCTTCGGAACCTTTACGTTCGAATTTATTGATAACAATCAGGTCTGCGAAATCAATCATGTCAATCTTCTCAAGTTGGGTCGGCGCTCCGAATTCGCTTGTCATGACATACATTGAAGCATCAGATACTTCCGTAATTTCTGCATCCCCTTGCCCAATTCCACTTGTTTCAACAACGATGAGGTCGAAACCGGCTGTTTTCACGATATCAATCACGTCTCTAATGGCTCCGGAAAGTTCTGATCGAGAACCCCGCGTTGCCAGACTTCGCATGAATACACGTTTGTTGAAGATGGCATTCATACGGATACGGTCGCCCAGTAATGCCCCGCCCGTTTTTTGTTTCGTTGGGTCAATTGATAGGATTGCCACTCTTTTTTCAGGGAGCTCATGAAGGAATCTGCGAATTAATTCGTCAGTAAGCGAACTTTTCCCCGCTCCGCCTGTTCCTGTAATTCCGAGAACGGGTGTGTTTTTAGAAAGTGTACGTGCTTTTTCAACGACTGCAGTTGCTTGCGCATCGTCCTTACCATACATTTCTTCCACGTACGTAATGACATTCGCAAGTACTTCCGGCTGATCAGCCGTCACTTTTTCAAGTGTTTCCATTTCATTGTCAGTTGCTGTGAGGTAATCGCATTGTTCCATCATCCGGTTAATCATCCCTTGAAGGCCCATTTTACGCCCATCCTCCGGTGAGAAAATCCATGTAATTCCGTAGTCATGCAACTCTTTTATTTCTTTCGGGATGATGACTCCGCCGCCGCCTGCGTATATGCGGATATGCGGTGCCCCTTTTTCCTGAAGAAGGTCATACATATATTTAAAGTACTCAACATGCCCGCCTTGGTAGGAAGACATGGCAATTGCTTGGACGTCCTCCTGAATTGCCGCGTTGACGACTTCTTCGACAGAACGGTTATGCCCCAAGTGAATTACTTCTGCGCCGCTCGCTTGCATAATACGGCGCATAATATTGATGGAAGCGTCATGACCATCAAAAAGACTCGACGCTGTAACGAACCGAATATGGTGTTTCGGTTTATAAATCTCAACTGTTGCCATATGTGGAACACCCCTTTTTGCATTAATGAACGTTTTACCCAATTACCCCTTTAAAAAGTTGGTCTGTTTGAACACGTATATAGGTTTCTATCGTATAACTTCTATGCAATGCCCATCTGCGAAATGCCCACATCTGCCCTTGAACGACGATATGATGTGCTGCGATGCCGACTTCATCTTCTGAAATGCGCAGTTCCCCCGACTTTGCACACATTTCTAAAAGATTTTCAAACAAAGCGACCATTTCCATTTCTTTTTTCAACACGTATTGCAATGCATCTTTTGGTAGCGATTTTGATTCTTGGTACATGACCAGAAATTCGTCCGACATATCGTCAATCAAATGATAATACTGATTAATGGCCACTCGCAGTCCATCCACTGTCCCTTCTTGGATAGGCAGGGCGGAAAGACGGTCATGCACTTCGTTATAAATACTGTCACAGACGAGATAAAGCACATCTTCCTTTGTACGAATATATTCATAAAGCGTTCCGATGCTGAAGCCCGCTGCTTTCGCAATTTCACGGGTGGTTGCCCGGTGGAACCCTTTCTCTTTAAAAAGGTTCACCGCGCCCCGGATCATCTGTTCACGCCGTTTTTCAATCAGGTTTTCATCTTTGACAGACGATTTCACTTCTCGTTTCGTCACTATCATCCACCCCCGCTTATTTCGTCAGCATTCGGGAGATGACGAGACGTTGAATTTCTTGTGTCCCTTCGTATATCTGCGTAATTTTTGCATCACGCATAAAGCGCTCAACCGGATAGTCTTTTGTATATCCGTAGCCGCCGAATACTTGGACTGCATCTGTCGTTACTCTCATTGCTGTATCTCCAGCCATTAACTTAGCCATTGCAGACGCTTTACCATACGGCAAGTTGTTCGACTCAAGCCAAGCCGCCTGATACGTCAACAATCTTGAAGCCTCTGTAGCTGTCGCCATATCTGCCAGTTTGAAGCCGATTCCTTGATTTGCAGCGATCGGTTTACCGAACTGAACGCGCTCTTTCGCATAGTCGACGGATGCGTCAAGTGCTCCTTGCGCAATCCCGACCGCTTGTGCAGCAATTCCATTACGGCCTCCATCGAGTGTTTTCATTGCGATGATGAATCCTTGCCCTTCTTCGCCAAGTAGATTTTCTTTTGGTACACGGCAGTTGTCGAACATGATTTCAGTTGTAGGCGACGAACGAATGCCTAGTTTGCGCTCTTTTTTCCCGACTGAGAAACCTAGGAAGTCTTTTTCTACGATGAATGCACTTGTTCCTTTATGTTTTGACTCTGGATCAGTGACCGCGAAGACGATGTAAATATCAGCAATGCCGCCGTTTGTAATGAAAATCTTGGAACCGTTCAAGACGTAGTCGTCCCCGTCCAGTTTTGCTGTTGTGCGCATGCCGCCTGCATCAGAGCCAGAACTTGGCTCCGTTAGACCATACGCACCCATTTTCGTTCCCTCCGCCATTGGACGAAGGTATTGCTGTTTCTGCTCTTCCGTTCCATAGTTGAATACCGGCCAGCCCGCTAAAGAGGTGTGCGCAGAAAGCGTGACACCTGTCGACGCGCAGACGCGTGACAGTTCTTCTACAGCGATACAGTAAGCGAGGAAGTCACTGCCGATGCCGCCGTACTCTTCCGGCCAAGGAATACCCGTCAGGCCAAGTTCCGCCATTTTCTTGAAGATTTCCATGTCGAAGCGTTCTTCTTCATCGCGTTCCGCTGCTGTTGGTGCGACTTCATTTTCTGCAAAGTCGCGTACCATTTTACGGATCATTTCGTGTTCTTCGGATAGTTTAAAGTTCATTTGGTTTCCCACCTTACGTATATTGTTTGGGTGACAGTCACCCGTACTTTCGTGTTTATTCAAACAAACATGTTTGTTTGAACTTTCGTGTTTGTGTCGAAGTTGTAGGGGTGACTGTCACCCCTACAACTTCGACGGGCACCCTACCATCTTCTAGCGAAATATGTACATCACTTCATGAGGTGTTTGCTAATCACAATGCGCTGAATTTCGCTTGTTCCTTCGTAAATTTCCGTTACTTTTGCGTCACGGAAATAACGTTCGACCGGGTAATCTTCTGTGTAGCCGTAGCCGCCGAATACTTGGACTGCTTCAATCGACCCATCGACTGCCGCTTTGGAAGCAAACAGCTTGGCCATCGATGCTTCTTTTCCACAAGGAAGACCTTCTGCGCGGAGTTGTGCAGCGCGGTAGACGAGCAGTTTTGCTCCTTCGACCGCGGTTGCCATATCCGCAAGTTTAAATCCTACGCCTTGCTGAGCAGCAATTGGTTTGCCGAACTGGACACGGTCTTTTGCATAACCTGTTGCTGCTTCAAGTGAAGCTTCTGCAATACCGAGTGCTTGAGCAGCGATGCCTATGCGACCGACGTCAAGGTTCGCCATTGCGATTTTGAATCCACCGTTTTCTTCACCGAGTAAATTTTCTGCCGGTACTTTCATTTGATCGAACGACAGCTCTACTGTTCTTGAGCCGTGAAGTCCCATTTTCCGTTCATCTTTCCCGATTACAAGTCCAGGTGTGTCTTTATCAACGATGAACGCCGAAATTCCGTATGTCCCTTTAGAGGGTTCTGTGGATGCGAATACAATGTAGACATCCGCTTCGCCACCGTTGGTAATAAACATTTTAGAGCCGTTAAGCACATAATGATCATCTTTTTTGACTGCACGTGTTTTAAGTGAGCCTGCGTCAGAACCAGATGATGCTTCTGTCAGGCAGAAAGCACCGAGGTATTCGCCGCTTGCCAATTTCGGGAGGTAACGATTTTTTTGGCTCTCGTTACCGAAATACATAATTGGGTTTGTACCGACTGATGTATGAACGGAAAGAATGACACCAACAACGGCGCTTACTTTCGACAGCTCATGGATGGCGCTAATATATGAGATGAAATCCATGCCCGCCCCACCATATTCTTCTGGGACAGTAATGCCCATCAAACCGAGCCCGCCCATTTTCTTTAAAATTTCACGTGGGAATTCCCCAGCTTCCATACGTGGAATGAACGGTTCGATTTCAGTCTTCGCAAAATTCTGTACCATGTCGCGCATCATCTGCTGTTCTTCGGTGAATGTTAAATCCATTATGATTTCCCCTTTAAATGTAAGCGTTAGTTATTCGTAAACGTAGAATCCTCGGCCTGACTTCTTCCCTAACCAGCCTGCTTTTACATATTTCCTAAGCAGTGGACATGGACGGTATTTCGAATCGCCAAATCCTTCGTGTAGCGTTTCCATAATATATAGACATGTATCGAGTCCAATGAAATCTGCGAGTTGAAGCGGCCCCATTGGGTGATTCATGCCGAGTTTCATGACTTCGTCAATCGCATGTTCTGTTGCGACACCTTCATAAAGCGTGTAGATCGCTTCGTTAATCATCGGCATCAGGATACGGTTTGCGACAAAGCCTGGAAAGTCATTCACTTCAACAGGTGTTTTAGACAACTTCACCGTCATCTCTTCGACTGCTTTGTATACTTCGTCAGCCGTTGCAAGTCCTCGAATGATTTCAACAAGTTTCATAACCGGAACCGGGTTCATGAAGTGCATGCCAATCACTTTTTCAGGACGTTTTGTCGCTGCTGCGATTTCCGTAATAGGAAGTGAAGATGTATTGGATGCAAGAATTGCGTGCTGTGGTGCAATTTCATCTAGCTTCGCAAAAATGGATTTTTTGACGTCCATATTTTCGACAGCTGCTTCGATGACAATATCAGCGTCCGATGCATCTTGCAGATCGAGTGACTTCGTTATGCGGCCGAGAGTGGCGGATTTTTCCTCTTCCGTCATGCGCCCTTTTTCGACATTACGGGACAGGTTCTTCGTGATAACCGCAAGCCCTCTAGTATATGATTCTTCTTTTATATCATTCAGTTTCACGTCAAAACCGGCTTGTGCACAGACTTGAGCAATGCCTCCGCCCATCTGTCCCGCCCCGATGACCATTATTTTTCTAATTTCCATTGTTTAACGCCTCCAGATCATTCCGATTTTGCTACTTCTATCATAATTGCGTCGCCTTGGCCTCCACCCGAACAGATTGCTGCGATGCCAATACCACCGCCTTGGCGTTTCAGTTCATGCGCCAATGTTAGGATAATCCGTGCTCCGCTGGCACCGATCGGGTGACCAAGTGCTACTGCACCGCCATTGACATTCACTTTTTCAGAATCCAATCCCGCAATTTGTGAACTAGCGAGAGCGACTGCTGCAAATGCTTCATTAATTTCAAACAGTTTTATATCTTCTAGATTTCTACCAGTCTTTTTAAGCAGCGCGTTAATGACAAGCCCAGGTGTTTGCGGGAAATTTTCAGGTTCAATAGCCACTTCTGCGTGACCAATAATGACTGCTAATGGTGTTTTTCCTTCTTTTAGCGCACGCTCTTCATTCATCAACACAAGTGCACATGCTCCGTCATTTACGCCTGGTGCGTTTCCTGCCGTTATTGTGCCGTCTTTGCCGAATGCCGGTCGCAATTTCGCCAGTGATTCGAGCGATGTGTCGCGGCGCGGTGCTTCATCCGTATCGACTAATACTGGATCCCCTTTACGCTGCGGAATTTCGACCGGGACGATTTCATCTGCGAACAATCCCGAGTCAATTGCTTTGAGCGCACGTTCGTGGCTACGAAGCGACCATTCGTCCTGCGCAGCGCGCGTCAGTGAAAATTCTTCTGCCGTCGAATTTCCATATGTCCCCATATGAACGCGGTCGGGTGAGAATGAACAGGACAGTCCATCGTAAATCATCCCGTCTACTAGTTCTGTGTCGCCCATTTTTAATCCGAATCTGCCTTTTGGTAAATAGTAAGGCGCATTGGACATGGATTCCATACCGCCCGCAACGATGACTTCTTCATCTCCAAGACGGATTAACTGATCGCCAAGTGTGACGCTGCGCATTCCCGATGCACATACTTTGTTGACAGTTTCGGTTTTCACGGACCACGGAAGTCCCCCTTTTATCGCTGCTTGTCTGGAAGGTATTTGTCCTTGGCCCGCCTGTAATACTGTTCCGATGATGACTTCATCGACTTCGTCTGCTTTCACGCCTGCACGATTTAATGCATCATTGATGACAATTCCGCCAAGATCGCTTGCTGTCAGTGTTTTTAACGCGCCACCTAATTTTGCGAAAGGTGTGCGTGCCCCATTTACTATGACCGTTCTTCCCATTTCCATCGCCCCTTTGTTAACTATTGATAACGCTTTCATTTTTAGATATATAGTGCCCGCTGCGATCACAATTTGACTGTCCTGAATTATGGTTGTAACGGATATCGTTGACTGAACGCTCGCTCGGTTAACAGTCAAGAAAAAAGGAGTGTTTCCACTCCTTTTTAAGCTTGTTAACCCGTAGTGCTAATTCTAGTAATTATACGACAATACTGATTGTTCCGCAATGGTTTATTGCACAATCGATTCTACTTCCTCTGTCTCCGCAGGATGCCAGCCTTCACCGAAAATCGAACGTTCCAGTAATTCGGCAATGTCATATGTGCCTACAGACTCTTCCACTTCTTTTGCTTTCGTACCATCTGATAGCATCGTCAAGCAGTATGGACATCCGGACGAAATGATTCCCGGGCTTACTTCAAGCGCCTGTTCTGTGCGCGCGACGTTGATGCGTTGGCCTGTATCTTCTTCCATCCACATAAGTCCTCCGCCCGCTCCACAGCACATGCCGTCTTCGCGGTTACGTTTCATTTCAACGAGATTTACACCCGGAATTGCTTTAAGGATTTCACGCGGTGGATCATAGACGTCGTTGTAACGGCCAAGGTAACAGGAATCATGGAACGTAATTGTTTCATTGATAGCATGCTCGGGTTTTAATTTCCCTTGCATAACGAGTTCGTAAAGCATTTCCGTATGATGAACTACTTCTGCTTTAAATCCGAAATCAGGGTATTCATTTTTGAAAATATTGTATGCATGCGGGTCAATCGTAACAAGTTTTGTGACACCCGCTTTTTCAAATTCGTCGATATTGGCCGTAGCCAGCTCTTGGAATAAAAACTCATTCCCTAGGCGACGCGGCGTATCTCCGGAGTTCTTCTCTTTATTGCCAAGAATGGCGAACTTGATGCCCGCTTCATTCATAAGGTGGACAAATGATAAAGCGATTTTTTGGGAACGGTTATCGAATGATCCCATTGAACCGACCCAGAATAGGTAGTCAAATTCTTCGCCAGCTTTTTTCAATTCTTTGACCGTTGGAATATGAAGATCTGGACGTGCATCTCTCCAGTTTTCTTTTTCTTTGCGGTTAAGACCCCATGGATTCCCTTGACGTTCGATGTTTGTCATCGCGCGCTGTGCATCAGGATCCATTTTCCCTTCTGTCATCACAAGGTAACGACGAAGGTCAATGATTTTGTCAACGTGTTCGTTCATAACCGGACATTGATCTTCACAATTACGGCATGTTGTACAAGCCCAGATTTCCTCTTCCGTGATGATGTCGCCGATGAGGGACGGGTTGTAAATGTCGTCCATTGTAGCGCCTTCAAGTCCAGCTGCAAATGCAATCTGATTGCCTTTTGTTTTATTGAACGCGAGCGTTGGTACCCACGGTTTCTGCTTCGTCATCAGTGCACCTGTATTTGTCAGGTTATCACGCAGTTTAGTAATCAAGTCCATCGGAGACAGCATTTTACCAGTGCCTGTTGCTGGACACATATTCGTACAGCGTCCACATTCGACACATGCGTAAAAGTCGATCATTTGCATCTCCGTGAAGTCAGTAATTTTACCAACCCCAAGCGGCGGCATTTCTTCTCCTTCTTCCACATCTTCCAACGCTTCGAAGTCGATTGGTTTTAAGCGGCCCGCATGATCCAGACGGTGGAAATAAACGTTAGCAGGTCCTGCAATCAAATGCGCATGTTTAGATTGCGGCACATAGACAAGGAATGTCAGTAAGATTAGCAGATGGATCCACCAAGCAACGAAGAAAATAACCGCTGCTCCCGTTTCTGGCATGAAACTGAAAACTGTAGCAATCGTCGATGCGATTGGTTCCGTCCATGACGTTTCATGTCCTTGCCAAATCATGTTCATACCGTTCGCAAGTAGTGTTGAAAGCATAAGTCCACCGATGAAAATAAGGACAAGCCCGGATTTCCATCCGCGTTTCAAACGGACTAGTTTCTCAACATACCGGCGGTGGAATGCCCACACGACCGCGACGAGAATTGTAACTGCAACGATTTCTTGGAAGAACGTAAAGGCAGGATACACTGAACCGAATGGTAAGTGTGAGCCTGGTTTTAATCCTTTCCAGACAAGATCGATAGCTCCAAATTGTACGAGTAAAAACCCGTAGAAAAACATAACGTGGATTGCTCCACTCTTTTTATCTTTCAATAATTTCTTTTGTCCAAAAACGTATACCCATATTTTGCGGAGACGTTCTGAAACATTGTTATCAAACTCTTCTTTTCTCCCCAGTTTGATAAATTGAATCCGTGTTTTGATTAGATATGTGAACAGCGCAAGCGCGTAGGCCACAACTGCGAGAAACAGAATCCAGTTGGCAATGAGCAATGGATGCATTTATTCTCTCCCCTTCCCCTATTGTTTGAATAGTACAGATAGTGTAGTCGAAAATAGGTATCGTGTCGATGTCTATTTTCTAGTTTAATTATGAATGAGCGTTCAGTCAACTAAAAGTTTTGATAGTTTTGAGATATCGGTGAAATTTAGAGGGTGGTGGGGGGGATGATCGGTTGGGTTGTGGATATGATCGGTTCTGCGCTGGATACGGGCGGTTTGGTGATTATATGATTGGTCGAGCGGTGGATACGAGTGGTTGTAGTGGTTATATGATTGGTTCTGCGGCGGTTATGATCGGTTGCATTGGTTATATGATCGGTTCTGCGGTAGTTATGGTCGGAATCACACTTTAGATATAGAAAAAACCTGCAAGAACAATGCAGGTTTCAAGTACTAATCGTTAGTTTATTCAAATGAACGCCGAAAAGTGCTTCAGCTTTTTTAATTTTTGTCTCCGGAATGGCTAGGAGAACAACTGTGGACGGCCCCGCTGATTTCATTGGATCCAGAATGGTTTCGATCCGTACTTCTTTACTTCCAGTCAACAAACGGACCTCTTGTAAAATTCCGCTTGAGCCAACTGGCCAGATCTGATGGACGATTCCATCTTTCATCGCTTTGTGAATTAGCGCAACGGATGCAATTTCATTCACACGATTTCGTACTTCATCTCCAACGAGCGGTGAGCCGTAAGTAAACCATTCATTATTTTCCGAAGTAGGCACTTTCTTTTTTTTGCCGATCATCGTGACTGCCATTGCCGACTGGACAAGTTCCATATTCGTTTCTGAACTGCCGCTAATAGGCGGAACTTCAAGCCCCGCCTCGTGGAATAAATCCGTCACCCCTGCCACGTAATTTCCCCAACTCTCGCTGCCACTAAAATTGTGGATGAGGATTGAAACAGGTGCCGCATGAGATGCCCATTGCTCAAACAGGGTGACGCGTGCGGCAAAATGGGCAGTGACTCGGTCTGGCACATTAACAATATCCTGCGTTTTTTCGCCGATGCCGCCTGAATTATCCGTAGTTACGATAAAACCGTTGCCGATATCAATGGCATTCCTCATCGAAGTTCTCCCATACGCCCGGCAACGACATGCTGAAGTGCTGGCATGACAACTGCCGCAACAACTGCGTTAACAATTGTTGCGAGTAAAAGGAATGGAATTGCCGACAGGAAAAACGCTGGTGAAATCAGGAAGTAAAATGGTAACGGTGCTATTAAACCGTTTGCCACTATGAAAAAAGCCCACTTCGTTAGATTGCGTCCCGCTTTGTGCAGACGTGCAAAGATGATAACGATTACGAACATTTCAAGTGCAATGAGCACATGTAATGGACCAAAAGGAAATCCAGCATACATTGCAGAGGCGGTGTGTCCGAGCATCGCGGCAATTCCTGAAAATACGGGCGGAAGAAAGGCCGCTGAAATAAGTGCCGGTACCGTATCAAGTGCCAAGGAACCGATGTTGGACGGGATTTTTATTAATCCGCCGATAACACAGAGGGCTGCAAAAAAAGCCGTCAATGTGAGCCGTTTCAATTGCATCGATTAGTCCTCCTTTTTCTTATCCGTTTTGAACACTTTCGCACTTCTTACGTA